>NZ_JAMLFW010000002.1:1529729-1859458 GCF_024256385.1 Anatilimnocola floriformis | reverse complement strand
AAGTGTTGCAAATGAAAGTTTGCAATGCCATCCAGTAAGCAAATAAACAATTGAAGGGTTTGATCCTGGCTCAGAATGAACGTTGGCGGCGTGGATTAGGCATGCAAGTCGAACGGACCATGGTAGCAATATTATGGTTAGTGGCGCAAGGGAGAGTAATACGTAGGTATTTACCCTGGGGTCTGGGATAGCGGCGGGAAACTGCCGGTAATACCAGATGATATCTCCGGATCAAAGGTGTGATTCCGCCCTAGGAGAAGCCTGCGGTCTATCAGCTAGTTGGTAAGGTAACGGCTTACCAAGGCAAAGACGGATATGGGGCGTGAGAGCGTGCCCCCACTCACTGGGACTGAGACACTGCCCAGACACCTACGGGTGGCTGCAGTCGAGAATCTTCGGCAATGGGCGCAAGCCTGACCGAGCGACGCCGCGTGCGGGATGAAGGCCTTCGGGTTGTAAACCGCTGTCGAAGGGGAGGAAATTGTAGTGGGTTCACCCATTATATTGACCGATCCTTGGAGGAAGGGCCGGCTAATCTCGTGCCAGCAGCCGCGGTAATACGAGAGGCCCAAACGTTATTCGGATTTACTGGGCTTAAAGAGTTTGTAGGCGGTTCGACAAGTGAGGTGTGAAAGCCCTCGGCTCAACCGAGGAATTGCGCTTCAAACTGTCGGGCTCGAGGGAGATAGAGGTGAGCGGAACTGATGGTGGAGCGGTGAAATGCGTTGATATCATCAGGAACACCAGAGGCGAAGGCGGCTCACTGGGTCTCTTCTGACGCTGAGAAACGAAAGCTAGGGGAGCAAACGGGATTAGATACCCCGGTAGTCCTAGCCGTAAACGATGAGCACTGGACCGGAGCTCTGCACAGGGTTTCGGTCGTAGCGAAAGTGTTAAGTGCTCCGCCTGGGGAGTATGGTCGCAAGGCTGAAACTCAAAGGAATTGACGGGGGCTCACACAAGCGGTGGAGGATGTGGCTTAATTCGAGGCTACGCGAAGAACCTTATCCTAGTCTTGACATGCTTAAGAATCTTTCTGAAAGGAGAGAGTGCCCGCAAGGGAGCTTTTGCACAGGTGCTGCATGGCTGTCGTCAGCTCGTGTCGTGAGATGTCGGGTTAAGTCCCTTAACGAGCGAAACCCTTGTCCTTAGTTACCAGCGAGTAATGTCGGGGACTCTAAGGAGACTGCCGGTGTTAAACCGGAGGAAGGTGGGGATGACGTCAAGTCCTCATGGCCTTTATGACTAGGGCTGCACACGTCCTACAATGGCGCGCACAAAGCGATGCAAACTCGCGAGAGCCAGCAAATCGCAAAAATCGCGCCCCAGTTCGGATTGCAGGCTGAAACCCGCCTGCATGAAGCCGGAATCGCTAGTAATCGCGGGTCAGCATACCGCGGTGAATGTGTTCCTGAGCCTTGTACACACCGCCCGTCAAGCCACGAAAATGGGGGGCGCCCAAAAGTACTGTCGCAACCGCAAGGAGCAAGGTACCTAAGGCGAACTCCGTAATTGGGACTAAGTCGTAACAAGGTAGCCGTAGGGGAACCTGCGGCTGGATCACCTCCTTTCTAAGGAATATCCGTTATTCGTACTTACCGTCGAATAACACAAGTGCACATAGACTCATGTTGTGAGAGGTCAGTCAGAAACAGCTCGTTTGAGCCTATTTGACAATCCAACCAAATTGAATTGATAAACCCGCCCAGGTTAGCCAACCTGGGCGGGTTTTTTTATTTCTTGACCGCGACTTTCGTTGCGGAGATTCTCGCAGCGTTGCCAGGCGAACTTGAAGTTCAACTAGCGAAGAAGACTTATCCCCGGAGCGTTTCGCTCGTCACGGGTTGGCTCGCAAGTTTGGCCGGCAGCGTCAGAATAAATTTGCTGCCCACGCCGAGATTGCTTTCGACTCGGATCGAGCCGCCGTGCTCTTCCAGGATTTTTTGGCTGACCGGCAACCCCAGGCCGGTGCCGCGCGAACCCTTGCGCGATTCAAAAACCGAAAAAATCTTTTCGATGTCGTCCTGCGCGATTCCTTCGCCGTTGTCCTCGACCACGATGTCGGTCGTCTTTTCGGATTTTTGATAATTGATCCGCAGCGTCACCCGGGCTGCATCCCGCTTTTCGCAGGCGTCGATTGCATTCGTCACGATATTCAAAATGGCCCGATGCATTAAATCGGCATCGAACATCAGCAACGGCACATCAGCCGACGGGCTGAATTGCAGCGCGACCCCGGCCTCATGCGAGCGCGTGGTCATGAGCTCGACGACATCGGCGACCGTTTCGTTCAAATCGGCCCGTTGCAAATCGGGCTCGCGATCCTTGCTGTACGTGAGCATGTCCATCACCAGGGCAGAAATCCGCTCCTGATTCTTCTCCACAATCCGCCATCCGCGACGAACAACATCGTTTTCGCCGACTTTCAGCCCTTCTTCGATCAAATAACTGCCGCCGCGAATGCCCTGCAGGATATTTTTGATGTGATGCGAGAGCGTCGCGATGGTTTGCCCGACCGCGGCCAGGCGTTCGGCTTGCACCATCGCAGAATAATACGACGTATCTTCGACCGCCAATGCCGCCTGATGGCCGATGGCGACCATCAGTTTGAGGTGTTCTTCGTTAAAACGGTTCGATTTTTTAGTCAGGACCTGAGCCGGCGGCGTGTAGGTGTCTATATAAATGACGCCGACCGTTCCGTATCGTCCTTGCAGCGGAACGCAAATCGCTTCGCGCACGCCCGATTGCACGATACTTTGGGCCTGGTCCCACCGCTGATCTTCGCGGGCGTCGCTGGTGAGCACACCTTCTTTGTGCTCCATCACATAATCGAGAATCGTCCGGCTCACGCTCAGCCGCTCGTCACTTTTCGAACCAGTCCGATTTCGGCTGCTCGTGGGCGTCAATTCGCCCGTCTCTTGATCGACGATCATCACGCAGCCGCGATCGGCTTCGACCCATTCAAAAATGAGTTCCAAAATCCGCTGCAGCAGCTGATCAATATCGAGCGTGTGACTAACGGCGAGCGCCGTTCGATACATGATTTGCAAATTGCTGCGAGCCCGCGCAAGCCAAGGGCTATCGAGTGCCGACGGCGGCGAGAGGAGCATGCTCCCTTGCTCGCGGCCCATCGATTTCACAATCCGAGATTCGCTGTTCGCCCGAGCGGTGCCGACAATGTCGACGGGATTCGATAGCTGTTCGTGCGTACCCGATGCTGTTTCCGTAAATAGCAACAGCGAACGGCCGATGAGAATACGATCGCCAGTGCGCAGCTGATGCAGCGCGATCCGTTGATCGTTGACATAAGTTCCGTTGGAACTTTGCAGATCGACAACGTCGTAGCCGGCGTGCTTGCCATCGGCAGTTAGATGGTCGCGCACCTCGACATGCCGGCGCGAAACTTCGTTGTCCGCCAACTGGATGCGGTTCGACTCGTCCCGCCCCAAGGTTTGCGGATAACCCGGTTTCAACTCATATCGTTTGCCGCGATCGCGGCCTTGCATCACGAACAGCGTTGCCATAGCGAGCATTCTAAGGGAAGAGACAAACCGCCGACGAGAGGCGAATCGTCAGCAACTCGAAATCCCCTGAAAAAAGGCGATCGGCGTGGTACACTTAATCCAACTTTACGGTCTCTGGAATTTGCAACCTGGCCCTTCTCCGTAGGGGGCTCTGCTCGGGTGTTTCTTTCATGATTTGCGTCAGTATTGGCCGCGGCCGCCACCGCTACTTGATTGCCGAGCACAAACACCTGGCCGAGATTGGCGCAAAGCTTGTCGAGCTGCGGCTCGATTACGTCCAAAGCAAAGTCAATCTCAACCGCTTGCTGCCGGAACGGCCTTGCCCGGTTGTTATCACCTGCCGCCGCGAAGCCGATGGCGGCAAGTGGGCGCACAGCGAAGAGCAACGACAGATGTTGCTGCGACAAGCGATTGTCGCCGGCATTGAATATGTCGATCTCGAAGAAGACATCGCCAGCAAGATTCCGCGTTTCGGCAAAACAAAGCGGATTATCAGTTATCACAATTTTCGCGAAACGCCCGAAGATCTCGCCGGTCTGCATGCTCGACTCGCGGCCCTCGATGCCGATGTGGTGAAGATTGCCACGATGGTCAATCATCCCCACGACAACCTTCGCCTTCTGCGGCTCTGCCGCGATAGTAAGATCCCCACCGTGGCCATCGGCATGGGCGAAATCGGCACGCCGTCGCGCGTGCTCGCCAAGCGCTTCGGCGCTCCGTTCACCTATGCGACGTTTCATGCCGAGCGGGCGCTCGCGCCGGGGCAACTCAGCTTTCAGCAGATGAAAGAGATCTATCGCTACGAGCAGATCAATGCCGACACCGAGTTCTACGGCGTCGTGGCCGACCCCGTCGCGCAGAGCCTCAGCCCGCTCATTCACAACGCCGGCTTTGCTCATTTGAAATTGAATAAGGTCTATCTACCGTTCCGCGTCTCGAGCGATCAACTGCCGTCGTTCCTCGCCGATTGTGCCGAGCTGGGCGTGAAAGGTCTGAGCGTCACCATTCCGCACAAAGAGGAAATTCTCAAGCACATCAAGCAAGCCGATGAAGCGACGCAACGAATCGGCGCCTGCAACACGGTAGTCTTCAAGCCCGAAGGCGCGACCGGCTTCAATACCGACTATCGCGCTGCCATGGCCTGCATCGATCAAGCCTTCGGTGGTGACGAAAACAACCCAGCCCTCAACGGCAAAACGATGCTGGTCCTCGGCGCCGGCGGCGTGTCGCGAGCACTGGTCTATGGCCTCAAACGCCGCGCCGCCGATGTGGTGATCGCTTCGCGCACCGATGAAAAGGCCGAGCAACTTGCTGCGGCCTTTCAAGCTCGCAGCGTACCATGGGAAAACCGACACACCATTCGGCCGCTACTGGTCGTCAACGGCACGCCGGTGGGCATGCATCCGGTCGTCGACGAAACGCCCTTCGATACGCGGCACGTGACGCACGAAATGACCGTCTTCGATACGGTCTACAATCCGGAGCAAACGCTCCTCATCAAACAGGCCCGCGAAATCGGCAGTCATACTATCACCGGCATCGACATGTTCGTCGGCCAGGCCGCGCTGCAGTTCAAGCTGTTCACCGGTCAGCCCGCGCCCCTGGAATTGATGCGGCAAGTAGTCCGCCGCGCGATTAGCGCCGCGAAGACATAGGAAGGTCGGACGGATCCAATGGGAGTCAGCAGTAGTCAGCCGCGCATTCGTCTCGGCACGCGTTCGAGTCCTCTCGCACGCTGGCAAGCCGAATGGGTCTCCGCGCGACTCGCCGCGCTGGGCATCGCAGTCGAGATGATCCACATCACCACCCAGGGCGATGTAAAGACCGGTCCGCTCGGCCAGATCGGCGGACAAGGACTCTTCACCAAAGAAATCCAGCGCGCTCTACTCGACAATGAGATCGATCTCGCAGTTCACAGCCTGAAAGACTTGCCGACTGCTGAAGTGCCGGGACTGGCGATCGCCGCTGTGCCTGCTCGCGAAAGTGTGAACGATGTGCTCGTCGGGCCGTTTCGGCTGCTCGATGAATTGCCCGAAGGAGCTCGCATTGGCACCGGCAGTCTCCGCCGGCGGGCACAGCTTCTCAATCAACGCCCCGATCTGAAACTCCTCGAAATCCGCGGCAATGTCGATACGCGTTTGAAAAAACTCGACGCCGGCGACTACGACGCCATCGTCCTCGCGCAAGCGGGACTCTCGCGCCTCGGCCTCGCCGATCGCATTACTTACATCATTCCACCCCAAGTCATGCTCCCCGCCGTCGGCCAGGGCGCGCTCGGTTTGGAAACACGCGCCGACGACACCACGACCCGCCAACTGCTGCAGCCACTCAATCATCCCACTACGTTCGCTGCCATCACTGCCGAGCGCACGCTGCTGAACTCTCTTCGCGCGGGTTGCCTCGCGCCGGTCGGCGCTTGGGCGCGGCTCGAAAAGAACTTGCTGCAGATGGATGCCGTCGTGCTTCATCCCGATGGCACGGCCAAACTCACCGCCACGGGAACTGCCCCAGCCTCCGATGCCGCGCTCCTTGGCCAACGCGTCGCCGATGACCTGCTCAGCCGCGGCGCCACCGAGTTGATCACCGCCGCCCGTGGCAATGCTTGAGAACTTCGCGAGGCCAGCATGTCTCAATGGGCTGAGTTTCTCCGCAAATTAAATCCCACGGGCGATCATGAACTTGCCGCCCGCTGGAAAATGTCCGACGGGCAACTCATCGACCTCCGCATTCCTCCCGCCGAACAAATCGGCGAGGAAGAACTGCTCGACCGGCCAGACTTCCCTTACAAGCTCTATCACACCGTCGACATCGAATTCTCTGCCGGCGACTTCGACGCCATCGAACAAGCCGCCCGCACCAGCGGCTTGATCTACCGCCGCAAACCCGATCGCATCATCGTGCGCAGCCCTTACACCTGCTGACACACTCGATTCCTTCTAATCATCAATGTTAAACGGCTGACCATCGTCTCGGTCAAAGACACGCCACACGTTGACTGGGTCGATCTTGAGTTTGATGAACTGCACGTGGCCATCGCAAAACGCGGCGAGAAAACCGCCTGGAAACGGCCCCGCCAAACCCTTCATCGGATCTTTTTCTTCCGGCACAAATTCGTCGGGCTTGGTCCATTCGATCGCTCGCCCATCGCCCGCTTCGACAATGGCGACCGTGTTCGACGTGCCGTCGGTGACGGCGGCGAGCGTGATTCCACGACCCATGGCGTCGGGCTTGCCCAGCATGCCTTTCGGGCCGCCAACGGCCAGGTAAGTCGTCTTCCCCGGCGCAGCCGAGCTTCCCGGTGAGCGATAAACCTGCGGCATCTTGTCGAGCAACTTGATGTTGTGCGGGCTATCCCACGGCTCGTCAAGTTTGAACTGTTCGTAGAGCGGAAGCTGCTCGACGAATGGCAGGATGTGTACGCGCCAACTCAGCAGCGGCTTCTTGTCCTTGTCCTTGCTTACGCTATACGCCGGCGGCATGTGCAGAAACGTGTCGTGATAATTCAGCAACCCCAGCATCTGCTGCTTCAGGTTGTTCGACGATTGCATCCGCTGCGCCGCCGCCCGCGAAGCTTGCACGGCGGGCAACAGCAGTGCGACCGCGATCGGCCCCGAAGTGCCGACGTTCAGCGTCGGAAACGTTTGTCGCGACTCCGTTTCAATGCCGTCGGTCGCGCGCTTGGTGATCGACGTGCTCGGCCGCAAGTGGCGATGAATCGACCGCGACGACGGCAACGTGGCGAAGTCGAAGAATTGCGGTGTCGGTGGACCTTCGTCAAACGGGCTCCGGGCGTCGAGCATCATCGGCAAAAACATATTCAGATAGCCGTAGGTCGTTTCAAAAATCTTCGCCGAGTCCTGATGCGAGAGCGCGATCACGCGCGAATCACCTTGAAAGGCCGCAGCATATGCGGGCGTGTTGAACAGCCCGGTTTCGGTCGCCTTCGCCCCGAGCTGCGCTTTGATCGATTGCGGCGCGAGGGCGATGATCAAGCGATTGCCCGAGATCGACCAGGCCGGCCGAAACGGCATGCCGGGCACGGCTACGCTGCGAATCGCGTTGCCTTGGAACTGTGCGGTATCGATCCGTGGAGCAGCCCCTGGCGGACCATCGCTGAACATGCCCGTAACGCGCTCGACAAATTGATTCAGCTTGATCGGGTCTTTCACTTCGACGGTCGCAATCACGCCGAGCAAACCATCGGTGGGCGACATCGACAGGGTCCACGTTTCGCCCAGCGAAGCCAGCACATCTTCCTGCAATCGCATGCCGAAATTCTGCCGAAAGCCTTTCGCCATCTCTTCGAATTCTTCGCCGCCGTTCGGATCGAGTTGCGAAACCAGGTGCGCCGCAAAGCTGTAAACCTGTTGCGTGTTGAGCGTGAACGCCGTGGCAAACGTCGCATCCTTCGGCAAGAACGCCACCTGCTCGGCTTTGATCCCTGCCGTATCGATCAGCGCGAGGAGGCCCGTCGTATTGCCGTCGATCTTGAGCAAGCTGCGGCTGACCATGCCGTCCTTATCCAGCCCGGTGACCGACACCAATTCGCCAATCTGCTCGAGGCCGAGCGCCTTCGCTACCTTCTCGCCATCGGGACCAGCCAGTGGCAAAAAGGCCTGCGAGATCGCTTTGGTATTGAGGTAGGAAATGCTGGCGCGGCGCTCGACGGGCAAGCGCGTGCCGATCGCAGCCAGCCAGGCCGGCACTTGCTTCGCGCGGACGCGGTCCATCATGCCAGCGACCGAACCTTTGCCGAAACCAATCAGCACATACGGTCCTGCAGCGCCGATCGAAATCTCGGCTTCCACGGGCGAACCTTTGAGCGGCGCAAACTGCGCGACTTGCACCGCGCCGATCTTCACCATCTGTGGCGGATGGTCGGGGGACTTCATCATTTGAATGAGACCATCGGCGAGGAGCGGCGCTTCGGTCGCGCCGGCATCGAGCAACAGCCCACCTTCGAAGGCCAGCTTGCCGCCAGCCATTTCGATCTTCGTGGCGAAGACCGCCGCCGGCCGCGTGATAACTGTCTTCGTCCAGTTGGGAATCACCTTTGCCATCAGGTCGGCTTTGGGATCGCCGTTTTGCTGCGCGAAGTGCCGCACGGCCAAGCCAATGGTCTTCTCGAGCGACTTGCCGAATTCCTGAATCTCAGCTTCGGCAAAGAGCTGCTCCGTTTGATTGGCGCTCGACGCATCGGGCGTGGCCATGCCAGCCCAACTCGAGTACAGCACGCACTTCTCCGGCGCGACGTAATGCATGGCTGGATTCTCGGGCGCCGGCGGCACTCCCAGCGGCAGGCCGAAGCCTCCCAAGAACATCAGCATGATTGTGAGTTCAGCAGCCCCAAAGCCCATCATGATCTGGCCCTCTACATTCAATGGGTAAATAATCCGCCCCTTAAGGTAGCGGGTGAAACCGCCCCTGGCGACTAGTCTCCGGTTAGACCTAAATTCCGCTCCGACGAATCAGCCGCCGGGCGCTAGCCCCCGGCTCTACAGCTCATTCAAAGCCGGGGGCTAGCGCCCGGCGGCTAATGAGACCAGCCAAAATCGGAGTCATAACCGCGCCGCGTCAGCCAGACGTTTCACTAAGGGACGGCGGATAGGGCATGCCGAATTCTCGTTTCGAGGGTGGCGTCATTTGGCGAATGGTGACGATCGGCATGCCGGAATTTCGCGCCATGAATTCCGGCGAAGGGAATTGCCGGAACGGCGTTCCCTGGGCGGGCGTTTCTCGGGAGGGCGAGGCTCCTGCCGAGCCGTGGTCGAATGCCGGTTGATTTCCCTCCGCTCGAGTTGCTTCCGCTCGATCGCCGTTCCCGCTCGATGGATTGGTTCCACCGGCGGCGGCTGGTTCACCGGCGCGGCTCCGCGGGAGCGTCGCCCTCCCGGCGACTGCCCCTGTTATATATAACAGGTTATCACTTTTTTCTTTCGTCGTAACGCATTGTTGTTCAACACTTTTCGTCGATTCACTGCCGTTTTCGTATAACCTTTTATAACAGCCACTAACGGGTGGGTCGCAAACTTCTACACAGTCGTCGCTCAGGGAGGGCGAGGCTCCCGCCGAGCCGTGGTCGCAGGCCGATTGATATTCCTCCGCGCGATCATCGCTCGCCGTCGATGGATTGATTCCACCAGCGTCAGCCGGTTCGGCAGCAAGCTGCGCATTGCGCGCTGCCATCTCATTCCCCCACGCTCCCAGAATTCCTTCATCGCCGGGCGAGTCGAACATGCCGAGCATCGTGCGGCGTTTCACTTCGCGATTCACGGCTTCGTCTTTCAGCACCGGTTCCCACACGCGGCCTGCCGTCGAGGCATCGACCTCGCCGCGGCCATTGAAACCCTCGAACGCCGACAGCTCTTTCATCGCGATGATCACGCACTTCCACAGCCGAGCGTCGCCGTTTTGCGATTGCACTTCAGGGTCGGGAACCGACTCGCCCTTGACCATTTTCGTCTTGCGAATGGTCCGCGGTTTGCGCGACGCCTCCCACGCCGAGAGAGCTTCGTCGTACATTTTTTCGAGTCGCATCTTGTGAAGGCGCGCGGCGGCTCGCAGGCGATCGGCCCGCGGCAGTTCGGCAAAATCCTTCGCGACGGGCTGCGACAACCAAAGCTCGACGCGCGTGATAATTTTGCTCACCCGCGGCTGCGTGAGGCCGTACTTACTGCCGACCTCCGTCTGCGATCGGCCGTCGACACGCACCTCGTGAAAAATCCTCTTATCGCGCTCGCTGACATGCATCGGCTTGAGGATGTCCTTCTCCTTTTTTGGCTTCTTGCCGTCAGGTTTCTGCCCCTCGATTTTTTGATCCTCGGCCATGACTCTGCTCCTCGTTTGGGAAACTGAAAATCCACGACGCGACGTCCCACTAGAGGAGAGTAGTGGCTGGTTGTCCACTAGTTTCTTGACGATATTTTTCGCGTGCCACTGGCTCGTTGGCCAGTGCCGATCGGCGACGGGAGGTGGGTCAGCGAGCCAACGGGTAACCGCTCACGCTGTCGCTGCCTTTGGGAGGGCGAGGCTCCCGCCGAGCCGCGCCGGTCGAAAGCAGTCGCTGGCGGCCTTCGCAATTCCACCTCGGCGGCTCGGCAGGAGCCTGTCACGCGACACAAAGTTTTGCCGCGTTAATAGCGACATAAAGTTTTGCCGATCTAGCTAGCTTTCATGTTCACTTGTCTACGCCAGTGTTTTCATTTGCGACGCTGCGCCGGCCCTGGCACTTGGAGAGTGCGCACGGCGTGTGGAGTCCAGTCGGAGGCGTATATCGCTCGCAGTTGGTTGCCTGGTTCATCGGTCACCAGCCATTCCAAGCGATCGGGGTCGAAGCTCAGGTACACGTCGCGGCCGGCGTGTCGGGCGCCGATAAACAGCTTGCGGTGATACGGCCCGATCTTGCCCGACTGATCGACACGACGGGGCACGCAATAGGTGCTGAGATGCTCAAGCACGCGGTCCCAGTTCCAGTGACGTCGTTCCCAACCTGCCGTGTAGGTGCGCCCCGAATGCTTCAGCTCGGGGAACGCCACGACTCGCGGCTGCTTGTGAATTGCGGGATAAACTTCGCGTTGCAAGCGATCTTCATGCCGCAGTCGCGATTGAAACTGACGCACAGTTCGGCACTGCCGCGGTTCCGCCCAAGTATTCACCAGGCTCTGACTTCGTTCGATCACGCCGTTCTCCTGCGGTCGGCGCGGCGTGTTCCAGTGCATCTCAATACCCAAGCCGATGAGCCATAGCGCGAGCGCGGTGGGGAGATCGCTCCACGAACCCCACGGTGCGCCGTTGTCGACACGCATCACGTGCGGCCTTCCATATTCGCTAAAAACCTGCCGCAAACAGGCCTGCACGCGAACCACGGGAACCTGCGTGAAGTGACCGAGGGGAAAAAACAAACGACATTAGCACCGCGCCGCTGCACTCATCGGCCACGCGCAACCACGACACCGGCGCGCCGCTGGCCAGTCGCTTCTGCTCCGCAGCATCAATCTGCCAAACGTGGTGCGGCTGCTCTGCTCGCGTCACGCGCGTGCCCTGGCGACGACCACTCGGCGCAGGCCGCGTGGTCCGCAACCAGCGCTGCAATGTGCGCGTGCTGGGAAGTTGAGCCGCAACAAACCACCGCGTTAATTCAATTCGCAAACGCTCAGCGCCCCAGCGCCGATGCTGCTCACGCAATCGCAATGTTCGCCGCCGCACCACTTCCGCATCCTGCGAACGCTCTCTGCCGCACGCCTGATAATTGGCCGCCAACGCAGCCTCGCCCCGCGCCCGCAACCGCTGCAAAAAGCTCCTCACCGTCCGCTCGCACAACTCCAACTCCTGGGCGATGAGCGCCACCGACTGCCCATTCTTAGATCGTCGCCAAATCGCCCGCCGAACCGCCAAAGCCAAAGCACGAGGCATGATCGAATCTCCGCAGCAACGAATTCACCAGACGCCCGAGACGAACTCATGCTACCGAATCCCACAACCCGGCAAAACTTTATGTCGCGATTAACGGCAAAACTATGTGTCGCGATTAACGGCATAACTTTATGTCGCGTGACAGAGCCTCGCCCTCCCGTCGCTCTCACCGCGACAGCGCCGCTGGCGTGAAACGACCGTTAGTTCGCCAGATAACCTCTTGCCAAAACGGCCAGTGGCACCGGTGAGCCGAGCAACCGCCGTTCCCTCGCCACCTCAGCACTGGCTCTGGCCAGTGGCACACCACGCGGAGCGTGAGGGCTACACAGATAGCCGGGCAGGCAACTTTTCGGCGTGGCTGGCGAACTTTACAATGCTCCATTCTTCTTTTCCTCAGCCGAGAGTGTTGCCGTGAAGATTCTGGTCACTGAACAGCAGATTCAGGACTCTATTAATAAGGTTGCCGAGGACATTCGTGCGCGGGAGGCGGGCAAACCGCTGACCGTCATCGCGATCATGACCGGCAGCATCGTATTTCTGGCCGATCTGATGCGCAAGCTCGATCTGCCGATGCGCGTCGGCGTGGTGCAAACCAGCAGCTACAAAGGGGGCACCACCCGCGGCACACTGACGATCAACTCCGACATGATGCTCGACGTCGAAGGACGCGACGTATTGCTCGTCGACGATATTTTCGACACCGGCCATACGCTGGAAAAAGTCATCGAGATGATCGACGAGCTCCGGCCGAAGTCGATCAAGAGCGCGGTGCTGCTGCTGAAGCGTGGCCGGCAGGAAGTGACTATGCGGCCCGATTATGTGGGCTTTGAAATTCCCGACGAGTTCGTCGTAGGCTACGGTTTGGATTATCGTGACATGTATCGCAATCTTCCCTACCTGGCCGCGCTCGAAGAGAGCGACTTGGTCGATCACGCCTAGCATCGGCGCTGGTAGCCATGCTCGCCAGACGATCGTGGCTACGGCGAAACTGAATGTCCGGCACGCTGCCAAATCCCGCTCGCGCGGCGCGCGAATCTCTCTCGGCAGAGCCTGCAGAAAATGGGGCTGCCGAAACGGCGCCGCGGATCGCCATTGTCAGCCGTCGTTTGTGGCCGCTCGCCGGTGAAGCCGAACGCGATGTGCTGCGGCTCGCGACCGAACTGCAAGAGCAAGGTGCGCGGCCAACGCTGGTTACCGCGCGCTGGCAAAAAGAGTGGTCCGAGCGAACCACACTGCGCGGTATTCCCCTCACGCGTTTACCATGGCCGGCGACTCCTGGCTGGGGCATGCTTCGATACCTGTATTCGCTGTCGCGATTCTTGCGGCAGAATCAAACGCAGTTCGATGGCGTGGTGGTGCAAGGCCTGCGGGCCGAAGCTTATGCCGCGCTGATTTCGCTCGGCGCGAAGGGCCCGCCGATCGTTTTGCGCGCGACCGAAGCGGGCGATTACGGCGAAGTGGCCTGGCAACGGCAAGCCCGCTTCGGCGGACGGATTGCAGCGAAGTGTCAGCAGGCCGAGGCGATTGTCGCGGCTTCGTCGTTTGTAGCCGCTGAACTGCAAGCGGCGAATTATTCGGCTGACAAGCTCCACGTCTTTCCACCGCTTGCCAGCCAGGAACATTTGCCGCGGAGCGAAGAAGAGCGCGAATCGGCCCGCAAAGCGCTCGTGAATGTGAATCACGATTTGCATGTCGTGGGCGGGGCGCCGATCGCGGTTTGCATTTTGCCGCTGCAGCGCGACCGCGGCTTGGAAAACGTGGTGCGATCCTGGATTCCGATTCAGCAGCGCTGGCCGCATGCCCGGCTGTGGATTCTCGGCGACGGCCCCGATCGCGAGCCGCTGTTCAGACTGATCTGCGATCTTGATTTGCGATATCGAGTCGTCATTCCCGGCGCGTTCGACTATTGGGAAGATCTGCTCGCCGCCGCCGATATGCTCATCGCCCCCGCCCCGCAACCAAGCACGAGCACGGTGCTGCGCGAAGGCCTGGCCGCGGGCATGGCGGTGATCGCCAGCGATCAGCCGGAACATCGGCAACTGATCACACCCGAGAAAAACGGCTTGCTTTATGCGACGGCTGAGCGCGGTTCGCTGTCGCAGTGCATCTCGCGATTGATCGAGAACGAAGACCTGCGAAAGGGTCTAGGCGACGCGGCGAAAGCATCTTACGCGCGGCAAGAAACGAGCGAGTCGCACTGGCTGCGAACTTGGTTCGCAACCAGGCGACTCCGGAAGTGATCCACTGGATCTATCGAACTACCGGCCGAAGATGAAACCAAAGTTCGGCGTTTGGAAGTAAAAGCTGCTGTGTTGCGGCGGCCGTTGGACAGGGCGGAAGTTGGGTTGGCAGTAGTTGTTGTTGTTCCAGTTGCCACCATTGAAGCCGCCTCCGTTGTTGCCGTAGAAGTTGCGCTGGTTGTTGAACTGGCCGTTGTGGTGATGCTGATTGAACTGGTTGCCAAAGCCGTTGGCAGCTTGTGCGGGAGCAGCCGACAAGCCGCCGAGAGCGAGAGCAGCAACCAGGGCGACAGCAGAAGTGATGCGAGTGGTAGTGAAACGGAACATGGGGAATCTCCTCGAGCAGACAAGTGAAGGTGGGCGTGATCGCAACACCTTGTCGCGATCACGAAGGACCTTAAAAGCACGGGCTGTGCCAGAGGCAGAAAGTTTGCGCGGCGAGGAGCTGGCGGCTGTGAAAAACGCGATTTTTGCGGCGTTTTAAGCAAAAATGACCGCTGAGAGAGCGCCGGGAGACGCGTATTCAAATTGACAACACACCATCCCGAGATGAGAGTTATTTTGAGAACAACTCAGAGAAGAGGGTGTCGCGCAGCTCGGCCCCTCACCCCAGCCCTCTCCCCGGAGTACCGGGGCGAGGGAGTGGAAGGCGGAAGAGTAATTAGACTTCGCTGAGAATCTCTTCGAGCGCTACGGAGTGCTCTTCGCTGCTGCCGCTCGTTGCATCGGCTTCTTCGCCGGTCGAGGTGATGGGAGCGAGCAACAACCAGGTCAGCGGATTGCTGGCGACGCTGCTGACAGCAGCGGAAGTCGTGGCAGTTGCCGGCGAAGAGTTGCTGTTCGTTGCTTGATACGGCAGCAAGATGGAAGTCGTGCTCGATCCCGAGTTGCTGCTGACAGGCGCGGGCTGAGCTACCGCGGGAGGCGCGACCGATACTACTGCTGGTTCCGTTGCTTCGCCAGCGCTGTCTTCAAACGGGACGTATTCCAGGCCCGTGCCGCCGAGTGGATTCGCGTTCAGGTAGTTGATGATCGGAATCACATCGAAAGCCGTCAGCGTGCCGCTCGGGCTCACATCCAGATACGGCGGCGGCGCCGTCGTGCCATTGGGATCCGGCAACCGGTTGGTAATCGGATTCATGATCTGGGGATTGTTCAGCTCGTTGATGATCGCAATCGCGTCGAAGGCGGTCACAAACGTTCCCGTGGTATTGCCGGTCACGTTCAACGGATTCGAGGCATTGTGCCAGGGGAAATTGTTGGTGACCGTTTTGGCGACCATCAGATCGTAGGCGCCAGTGCCGTTGGCTTTCGACGTGACTTCGACGTAGATATTGCCCGCCGTCGCCACGGTGTAATTCAGCACCAACGAATTTGTGCTGGCCGTGGTCGTGCCGGTCTGGCCGATGCTGTTGTTGCCCAGCAACGTATTGTCGCTCGAGGCCAGCACCGTGGTGCCATCGGCGGCGAGAATGCGAATGACTGTATCGATCGGCGCACCATAGACGCCGGCAGCAAAAGTCTGCGCGGTGATCTTGTCGCCCACTGCAGCCGAAACCGTATACAGATCGGCCTGGCCGACATCCGAGATCGCAGCGCCGCGCACCACTCCCACCAGCTGGCTGGGGGTCGAGGAATTGACGAACGCCAGCAGTTGCGACGTCGCGGTCGTGCCGTGTTCAGCGGCTGCTTCGGCGACGGTGGCCAGGCTCGGTGTCGTCAGCCAGTGGCCAAACTGCAGCTTGGCCTTGGCGAGCGGCGAGAAGGTGAACGTCGGCGTGCCATTGAACACGCTCGTATCGAAACCGAGGGCCGGATCGCCCGACATGTAGTCGTTGAACTGCACGCCGCCGGTGTTCGCCGCGTTGGCAGTGGTGATCGAAGGATAGCCGTAGGCATCGGCGGCCTGCAGGCCCATGCCGCGGCCCACTTCGTTGGCGATGTAGAACGACATCACATTGGTCAGATAGCGCAGCTGATCGGCCCGGCTGAGGGTCGACAGATCGATGTTGTCGAAGTTCGGTTTGCCACCCGGATCATTGCGTGTGATCAGATCGACGAAGACATACCCCGTGCTCTGATCGCCGGCGTTAAGCCAATCGAAAGTTCCCTGGCCGATGCGGCTCGTGCGCGGGCCGTTCACGCCATCGGAATAGACACCGAGCTTGATGGCTTCGAAACGAGGATCGGCCGGCAGGGCTGCGGTGAAATTCACCGCCGTGCCTGCGAAGCTAGATTGCAGGTTGGCGAGGATGGCGGCTTTCACTTGCGAGAGTTCGCCGGGCGTGGAACCGACGTCGGGAGTGAGCGCCGCAATGCCGCGGGCCGTGGCCCATTCGCTGACGCGCGAGGTGAAGTCATCGTTCGGGGTGCCCGTGCTGCCGTAGCTTAGATACACCGTCACCGGCGGCGCGATCACCAGATTGCTGTAGTTGACCGTGAAGGTATCGGTGCCGCCATAGGTTCGTCCGGCCAGCGTCGAAATCTGCTGCTCGGTCAAGCGCGGAATGTTTTCGCCGTAAGCAACATTCAGCCCTTCGATAATCGCGTTGGCGACGTAAGCTTGATACACCGTGTGCGGCAAAATGCCGCCGGCGATGAAGAGATTCGAAGAGGCCGTGCCGCCCGAAACGTTGTACACATTGCCGCCGATGGTGCGCGACGCCACTGGCGCTGCCGCCGTGCCGAGCAACTGCGTTTGCAGCGCGGCGAGATCAACCACGGGCAAGTGCAGCTCGGCAGCTTTTGCCTTGATGCGGGTGTTGTAAGCGTCGATCACATCGCGAACACGCTGACGCCCGACAGGATCCGACATGGCGCTCCCGGCCGGAGTCATCGTCGGATCGGGAATGGTGGTGACGATGGTCTTCAGATTTTCTTTGGCCATGGAGCTGATCATCAGCTCCGTAAAGTTCATGATAAAGAAGCTGACTTCGAAGCTGTCTTTATTCCAAGTGCCGCTGGCGACGTTGTTGAAGGCCTCGCTGCCAGGCGCAAAGTCGGCGTTGCTGCTCATAAAGACGGCGTGGCTGACATTGCCGGCCGTATACTGATCGATGATGTTGAAATCCTGGATCTGATTCAACATGTCGCTGGCGGTCGCGCCGACTTCCGCCCAGTTGAACGCCGTTCCATTGGCGCCGCGGGTGTCGCTGGAGTAGTCGCCCGGTGCGCCGAGATTCACGCCGCGTTCGCTGCGCAGCAACTCCGCCCAGTTGCGGGCGTAGTTATAAGTCTCAGCCGCGTATTCGTCGCTCCACGAATCGCCGGCCACGCCCAACCCGGCAATGGCCATCGCCAGCCGGTTTTCCAGGCTTTCCAGCAGCATCTTCCGACGCTGCTGCGATGAAGGTTGCGAATTCCGCCGGCGGGAGAAGAAAGATTTAGGCATGAGGCGACCGTCCAGATAGTGGTTTTAGCCCTACTTTATCCAGGCTTCGCCGGAATTACCAGTAAGATGATTACGATTCCAGGCCGAGGAGGTCAGCGAGGGCTGCGGCGTGCTCTTGGCTCGACGCGCTGCTCGATTCTTCGGTCTCGGCGCTCGCACCAACAACTGGAGCGAGGAGGAGCCAAGTGAGCGGATTCGTGACGACATTGCTCACCGCGCCACTCGACGAAGGGCTGGCCACGAGCGAGCTCGCGCTGCTGCTCGACTGCAGCGGCAAGGCCACAGCGGCTGCGGTGCTGACCGACTGGCTGCTCGATTCTGTTTCGATGGCTTCGCCGGCGCTCTCGTCGAACGGAATAAACTCGAGGCCCGTGCCGCCGAGCGGATTCGCATTCAAGTAGTTGATGATCGGAATCACATCGAAGGCCGTCAGCGTGCCAGTCGGGCTCACATCCAGATACGGCGGCGGGGCCGTCGTGCCGTTGGGAACCGGCAACTGGTTGGTGATCGGATTCATGATCTGGGGATTGTTCAACTCGTTGATGATGGTGATGGCATCGAAGGCCGTCACAAACGTCCCCGTGGTGTTGCCCGTAACGTTCAACGGATTCGATACGTTGTGCCAGGGGAAGTTGTTGACCACCGTATTGGCGACCATCAGGTCGTAGTTGCCGGTTTGGCCAGCGCCCGCGGTGACTTCGATGATGATGTCGCCAGCGGTAGCAACGACGTAGTTCATCACCAGCGAATCGGTGCTGACGTTCGTCGTGCCGGCCTGGCCGATGCTATTGGCGCCGAGCAGCGTGTCGTCGTTGGTCGCGAGCACGGTCGTGCCATCGGCGGCGAGAATGCGAATCTTGGTGTTGATCGCGTTGCCATACACGCCCGCCGCAATCGTTTGCGCGGTGATCTTGTCACCGACGACAGCGCCGGTGATCTTGTAGAGATCCACCTGGCCGCCGAGCGAAATGGCAGCGCCCTTCACCAGGCCAACGCGTTGGCTCGGGGCCAATGAATTGACCAGGGCCAGCGTTTGCGCCGTGGCAGCCGTCGCGTGAGCCGCGCCCGCTTCGGCAATCGTCGCCAGGCTGGGCTTGGTCAACCAATGGCCAAACTGCAGCTTGGCCTTGGCCAGCGGCGAATAGGTGAAGGTCGGCGTGCCATTGAACACGCCAACGTTAAAGCCCAAGGCCGGATCGCCCGACATGAAGTCGAGATATTGCACGCCGCCAGTGTTGGCTGCGTTCGCGGTCGTGATCGAAGAATAGCCATAAGCATCGGAGGCTTGCAGGCCCATGCCGCGGCCAACTTCGTTGCCAATGTAAAACGTCATGATGTTTTCGATATAGCGCAACTGCTCGGCGCGAGTCAGCGTCGACAGTGTGAGATTATCGAAGTTCGGCACGCCGCGAGGATCGTTGCGAGCGACCAGGTCGACAAACACATAGCCCGTGCTCGATTCGCTCGAGTTGAGCCAGTCGAACGAGCTGCGGCCGATGCGGCTGGTGAGCGCGCCCGGCACGCTGTCGGAGAGCACGCCCAACTTGATCGCTTCGAAACGCGTGTCACTCGGTAAGTCGGCAGTGAAGTTCACCGCGGTTCCGGCGAAGGCAGTTTGCAGCCGGCTGAGAATGTTGGCTTTGAGAATCGACAGTTCGCCGGGAGTGCTGCCGACATCCGAGGTCAGCTGAGCAATGCCGCGACCGTTGGCCCATTCGTTGATCCGCTCGGTGAACGAATCGTTCGGCGTGCCGGTGTTGCCATAGCTCAAGAAGACCGTCACTGGCGGCACGATCACCAGGTTGCTGTAGTTCACCGTGAACGTATCGGAACCGCCGTAGGTTTGTCCCGCCAGCGACACGATCTGCTGTTCGGTCAGGCGCGGAATGTTTTCGTTGTAAGCAACATTCAGACCTTCGATGATTGCGTTCGCCACGTAGGCTTGAAAGACCGTGTGCGGCAGCACGCCGCCAGAGATAAAGAGATTGGTCTTCGAGGTGCCGCCGGTCGTGGTGTAGACATTGCCACCGATCGTTCGCGAGGCAGCTGGCGCGGCCGGCGTACCCAGAATCTGCGTCGAAAGTGCTGCCAGATCGACCACCGGAATGTGATACGTGGCTGCGTGTTCCTTGATCTTGGTATTCACAAAGTCGACCGCAGCCCGGACCTTGGCCCGGCCAGCATCAGTGAACAACGTGCGGCCTTGCGGCGTCATCGTCGGATCGGGAATGGTCGTGACGATGGCTTTGATCGGCGTGCCGGTGAGCACGGCGATGGCCGATTGCACGCTCGCTGCCGTGAAGGCCACGGTACTGTCGATTTGCGATTGCGTCCAAGTGCCGTCGGCGATCTTGGTGAAGGCTTCGCTGCCGGGGGCAAATTCCGAATTGCCGATCATCAGCACGGCATGGCTCACGTCGCCCGCGGTGTACTGATCGGTAATGCTAATGTCCTGCAGTTGCAGCAGCAGATCGATCGACGAAGCACCGACCTCGGCCCAGTTAAATGCCGTGCCGTTGGCGCCGCGGTTGTCGCTCGTATAGTTGCCAGCCGCACCGAGGTTGATACCCCGCTGGCTCGCCAGCAATTCGGCCCAGTTGCGGCCGTAGTTGTACGATTCGGCGGCGTATTCGTCGCTCCACGAGTCGCCAGCCACCGCCAAACCAGCGATGGCCATCGCCAGGCGATTTTCCAGCCCTTCGAGCATCATTCGGCGCGGTTTTTGGCTCGATTGGCGACCTTTTTGAACGGAAAGGCGGTTTTTTCGCATGGCAGCAATTCGGGAAGATGGCATGACGGGAAAAGCACGAAAACGAAGGTTCGGAGGCATCCCTGCGTGACCGCGGCAAAAGGAACGATTCCGTACCACTTTATCCGGGGCCTCCCAAAGATGCGAGCAACTGGCAGCAATCTTCACGAAATCGCTGGCATATTCGGAAGGGTTTATATCGGTTTTACCGATTCGGCCTCCTTCCTGAGTGAAGACGCCATGAAAACAACGACGAAATGCCCGACCAGCCTGCCCCAAAGAGGGACGGCCACACCCCAGTCTCCCGCTCGTAGCCGTTTCGTGAGGTAGAGTTTCGCGCCCCCGCGTCCCGTAGGCCGGACCATTGGTCCGGCCGAGAAGCGGGTACCGCCATGAAAAGGTTGCCCGACGCGTTAGCGAGGGAGCCAAACCAGTGAACTCGCCCCCCTCGGACGGACCAATGGTCCGTCCTACCAGCCGCGATGCAACTTCCCGCCGTCAGCCCTGGCTCGACCCGGCGACTCGGCGGACGGCGCTGGCCACACTCATCACCATTCCCGCCAACTTGCTTCTGCTGATTGTGCTGGCTTCGCTCTGGCACCACATGCCGGTCGCTCCGGCCAAGACATTCGAACCCAATTTCGAGTCGTCCTTCCACGAACCTTACGAAACGCCCGTCGAAGAAATGACGCTGGCATTCACCACGCCCGAAACACCGATTGGCTTACCGCTCGAACCCGACGTGCAGGCGTTCCCGACTCTCTTGCCCGACGCGGCAGAGATCTTCGCCGTAACTCCCGGCGATCCCGTGGTAACGCTCGAAATCCCCGCGCTACCGCCGGGAGATAAACCTGCTGCCGTTGCGAGTCAGTCTTCACACTCTCCACAATCCACCGTTCCCAGCGCCGCCCAAATGCTGACGGCGACCGACCTGAAAGTTGGCGGCGGCTACGAAGGTCGCCTGACTGCCGCCGCGCGCGATCGTCTTGCCGGGGCTCGCGGCGGATCTCCCGCCAGCGAACGCGCCGTGCAACTCGGCCTGGCTTGGCTCGCCGCGCATCAGCGCAGCGACGGCGGCTGGAGTTTCGATCTCAAAGGCACGCCCTGCGCCGGCCAATGCTCGCATGCCGGCACTCATCAATCGACAACGGCCGCCACGGCGCTCGCGCTGCTCGCTTATCTCGGTGCGGGACAAACCCACCGCAGCGGCGAATATCAAACGGTCGTCGATCGCGGTTTGGAATATCTTTGCTCGCGAATCGTCCCCAGCAGTCGCGGCGCCGATCTGCAAGAAGGAACCATGTACGCTCAAGGCCTGGCCACGCTCGCGCTCTGCGAAGCCTACGCCCTCACTTCCGATCGCGAATTGCAAAAGCCCGCGCAGCAAGCCATCGACTTCATCGTGAACGTGCAGCATCCGCTCGGCGGCTGGCGATACTTTCCCGGCCAACCGGGCGATACCACCGTGCTCGGTTGGCAACTAATGGCCCTGCAAAGTGGCAAGCTCGCCGGCCTGCAAATTCCCGAATACACCGTGCCGCGGGCTCACGAGTTTCTCGACCGCGTGCAAGGCGAACAGGGCGCGACCTACGGCTATCAAACCAGCGGCGACCAGGCGACGCCGTCCGCCGTCGGTTTGCTCTGCCGCATGTACCACGGCTGGCCGAGGAGCGACGAACGACTGAAGCTCGGCATCGAACGCCTCGCCGCCCGCGGCCCCGACCTGCACGATCTCTACTTCACCTACTACGCCACGCAAGCCCTGCATCACTTCGACGGCCCGCAGTGGGAGGCCTGGAACAAACGCCTCCGCGATCGCCTGGTCGCCCTGCAAGTCAAAGAAGGCCACGAAGCCGGCAGCTGGTACACCCCCGACTATCACACCGTCTCCGGCGGCCGCCTGTGCGACACCGCGCTGGCGGTGATGATCCTCGAAGTCTATTACCGCCACATGCCGCTGTATGGCTATCGCGGCATCGAGGATTTTTGGTGATTACTCGCCGAGTCTTGGCTATTGCGCCATTTGAAATCTGCGGCAGGTCAGCTAGCCGGGCGTGAAGGCAAATAAGGGCGCTGGAAGCGAAGTACCGAAGTCTCGGTTGCCCGAAGACATGCAAGTCGGCCTCTGGCAACACTTGCTGGGTTGGGCTTCTCCCTCTGCTGCTGACGTACCACGAGTGCATTCTAATCGCCCGCAAACCTAGCAGGGCAAAACGCTATTCCCAAAATATTTCATCAGTCCATTCGATCTCTGGACTCAGCTTTGCTGTTTCAATCCACAGTGTGATCGCCTTCACGGCCAGATCGCGAGATACCAAATACTTTCGCGACATCTCGCTGTAGTCACCGATGTAAAAAGCCTCGAATCCAGTTGCCGTGCGATCACCAACCGACGTGATCACTTCGTGATCGAGCGTACTATGGCACAGCAGCCATTCCGTTTTGCCGACCCCCACGATCAGCCAGCCTTCACCTTCGTGGAAAATGCTCGCCGAGAAGGCCGACAGCTTGCCGTTTTTCACTCCATCCGCTGCCAGCTGCTCAATACGCTGCACCAGCGCATCAACAGTCTCGATCTTTTCGCGATGATGCGTGCCGCATATCTCAAATTCAAGAACGGCATTTGGCATTTATCTGCTCTCGGCATTCGCCATCGGTCATAGATCGTTGAACCAAGATCATAGCGGTATACTAGATAACGCCATCAATTCAAGCATTCAACCACTGGCATTGCCGCCGCTAATTCAGCAATCACAATGAACCAACCGCAACCATCAATTCCGAGTCCCAACTCAAACGATCTGGAGCGGCAAAGCGCGAGTGAAATTCGCGAGGCAATCTTAGAGGGCTACCGCGATGCGATTGCTGGGCGTCTGCATCAATATGAAGGCGACTTGCGCAAATTAATGGCCAAAGTCAGCTCGGCGAAGTCACCCGAGAAGGATCGTCTCGTTTAATACCGAACATTCGGATTCGGCACCACCGGCGTCCGCGCTCCGATAGCGGCAGCAGGGTTGGCGAGAATCGTGTTCGGAGCAGGTGGATTGCTCCAATTAAAACCCGTGCTGCCGGTGTTCGGCAGAGTTCCCACGGTTCCCACGTTCGTTGGCGAGGGCGTGCTTGGCAGGGCATTGGTTGCCATGCGCGTCGACAGCTCTTGGATCTTCACAGCGAGCTGCGGCTGCGTCGGGTTGATGGTCGCCGCTCGCTGATAGTTTTGAATCGCTTCGGCATAGCGGCCCTGCAGTTCGCGTTGCCGGCCGAGGGCTGCATGGGCCCGCCAGTTGCCGCCGTCGATCCGCAGGGCATCGAGCAGGTAGGTCTCGGCATTGCGCTGATCGCCGATTTCTTCGCTCAGCCGCGCGAGTTCCACGCGAGCATCGGCGTTGTTCGGACTAGTGGCTGCCCAGTTTCGCAGCAGTGTATTGGCCGAATCGATCCGGCCCGTTTCAGTGAGCAGCACGGCCAGGCCGCGGTGAGCATCGACGTGATTCGGTTCGTAGAGCAGCGCGGTGTTGTAGAGCGATTCGGCCTGCGAGAGCTCGACGGAGTTGCGCGTTTGCAAACCATTTTTGTGCAGCAGCGCGGCTTGGTTGTAATAGCCGTCGGCGTTGCGCGGATCGGATTGCTGAGCGGATTGAAAGCGATGCATCGCCAGGGCGTAATTTCCCTGCTGATAGGCCTGCACGCCGGAGACATTCTGCCCGCGCGCCGCGAGTCCGCAGCCCAACACGCACGGCAACGACGTGCACAGGGCCAAGGCCAACCAGTGTGATAGTTTGGAAGCAACCATCGCGCGACTCACGCTAAAAATTTCCGCCGAGATTCTTCTCGATCTGATCTGCCCGCTTGTCAAAAAACATGCCGCTCGGCTTGGCGTCGGAGTTCTTCGCCCGCATGCCGCTGCCGCTTTCTTCCCAGCCAGGAAAGCCAGGTCCCTTCAACTGCTCCATCTTCTGGTTGAACCACGCACAACCGCTGTAGCCGAGCATGGTCAGAACCAAACAGCTCCAACACCACGTCCGCCATCGGTTGCCGTCGATCCATCGCCGCATTGTCAGGCCTGCCTCGCCGAGTGGAATAGAAGCCCTGTCGAATAGAAGTCCCTGCAGCGATATCGCAGAAATCACCCATCGCGCCCAGGCCAACTGGCAAGAATTGCCGATCTCAAGGCATTTATTGCCGAGATTTTCACGATGCATGGGTAGAGAGGGAGCGCTCGCTCTACAACCCACAAGCCTGACGCGCAAGCGAAGGAATGGCCGACGGGGTGCGACCAATTCGCCCATGGCTGCAGAAGGAACATCACGCGCGAAGACAAACAACTGCTAGCAACGCCGTTACCGCTTCTTCTTCCGCTGAATCCCCAGCGCGTCTTCGATATCTTTGCGTACCGCCGCCGTTTCGTACTTGGCTTCGGGTTTGACACGCATCAGCGGCAGGCCGGCGGCGTGGAGCGCCGTGTTCAGAAACTTGTCGCGCTGGTTGCTGTCGGGACGGCTGGGCGTTTCGTCCTCGAGTTCGATGGCCAGTTTCACTTCCAACGTTTCCGCATCGCAGAGCACAAAGTCGAGATGCTTATTCTGGATGCGGCCGTGCCAGAAGCTGGTCTTGCGCGTCTTCTGCCGCACCTTGATGATGTCGGCCAGCCGGACCATCGAGAAGACCAACCAATCCTCGCGCACGGCAGCGTGCAGCGTGCGCAGAAAAGAGACTTCGGCTGGCGAGAGCAACACGCCGCGGCGTTCATACGGCAGCGGGCCATCGCGGAGCGATGCGAGCGCCAAGATCACCAGCACCACGCCAGTGACGGCGAAGAGAAGCAGCGGCCAGTTATGGATCAGCAGCTCTTGCATAGGCAAAAAAAGAGCCGTGCGGCTGGGGCAGCAAACCGCACGGCTCCGTAGTGCCGCCGGCTTCGCGAGAGACCGGCGGCGTGTTTTGTTGTGCTTGTGTGCACCGAGTGCTTTCTTTATCGGAGTCGCTGCCGGACTGCTTGAGCGGCAATCTGTCGTTGGCAAATGCAGGGCGACAAAAACAACCCCGCCCTGCCACGCGTGCCGGTCGTGAGGATCGTGCCTCGCGCGCTGGCTGCGAGCGCTTATGACTGTTTCGCGCGAACCAGTTCGCTCGTCGCGACGCACAACCGTTACGCTCGCTACGGCTTTCGTTAAGGTTGCAAAAAAGCGACATCCGGCGCCACGACTTTGCCGCCTGCGGCAAACCTGCGGTCTAAGTTCTGTTTGGACACTCTGCGCTGAGGGTCGCTGCGAACACGCAGTGGGTTGCTGCGAGTAGGCAGTGACATTTTCCCAGCGAGCGTCCGCAACGGGGCGGTACGGCATGTCGAGCATTTTGGAAACGCCAGCGAAAACTCCCGCGGTCACCGGCCAAGCCGGTCTCGCCGCGATGGGTCCAGCTCAAGCGGAACTATCGGCGCAATTGCAGACCGTGGCAGTCGCCGCGCGCAAGGCCTTTGGCGCGACCTTCAGCCTATGGGATGGCGACACCGGCGAACTGCTGCACGTCTCGTTGCAACAACCCGGCAGTAACGATCCGCAGCGCGGCGCGCTCGTCCGCGGCGTGGTCGGCCTCGAACCGCAGTTTCTCGCCGACGAAGACGTCGTGCTGCTGTTGGGCATTCCATTTCAATTGCCCTGCGGCACGAACGTCGTCGCTACGGCGGCCTTTGCCATCGCTTCGCTCAGCCCCGATGAACCACTCGGCAGCCTCTGCGATCTGCTCACCGTCGACGAACGCCGCGCCCGCCAATGGCTCAGCCGGCAATCGCTGTGGACTCCCGAATCGCTGCTGCGCTTGGCATCTGCCGTGCAAGCGCAACTCACTGCCGAATGGCAATCGAGCCGCCTGTCGCGCGAAGTCGAAAAACTTTCGAACAGCCTGGCCAGCACTTACGAAGAAATTTGCCTGCTGCACGGTGTGACGCAGAACTTGCGGATCTCGCGCGATGAAGAAGAACTCGCCACGCTGATCACCAATTGGATTCTCGATTGCCTGCCGACCCGCGGCGCCGCGATCCAACTGCTGCCCGTCGCCAAAGAAGGCAACATCACGTACAAGGCTCGCACGCAGTCGACCTTTATCACGGCGGGCAATTGCCCGCTCGACGACAAACGCTTCCGGCAGCTGGTCGAATATCTGCGCCTCGAAGCCGGCTGCGCGCCGCTCGTTTTGAACACCAACATCACCGGCCGGGCCGATTGGCCGTTTCCGGAAATTCGTGAGCTGATCATCGCGCCGATGAGCGATGGCACGCGACTATTCGGCTGGCTGACTGTCTGCAATCACAACGCCGGTGAAGAGTTCGGCACGGTCGAAGCCAGCCTGCTGAACAGCGTCGGCGCGATGCTTGGCATTCACAGCGGCAATCGCGACCTCTATCGCGAGCAAGCCGAGTTCCTCGCCAGCGTGGTGCGCGCCCTCACCTCGGCCATCGATGCGAAAGACCCTTACACCTGCGGTCACAGCGATCGCGTGGCCCGCATTTCAGTGCGTCTCGCCAAGGAAATGGGCTGCTCGACCGAAACGCTCCACACGCTCTACATGTCGGGCCTGCTCCACGACATCGGCAAGATCGGCATCGACGACGCCGTGCTTCGCAAGCCGGGCAAGCTGACCGACGCCGAGTTCGAGCACATCAAAGAACATCCCGAGCTGGGCTATCGAATTCTCGCCGACATCAAGCAGCTCGCCGATGTCCTCCCCGCCGTGCTTCATCACCACGAACAATGGGACGGCGGCGGCTACCCCTTCAAACTCAACGGCGACCAAACGCCGCAGATCGCCCGCATCGTCGCCGTCGCCGACGCCTTCGATGCCATGAGCAGCGACCGGCCCTACCGCAAAGGCTTGCCCTTCGAACGCGTCGATCAAATCTTCAAAGAAGGCGCCGGCAAGCAATGGGACCCGCAAGTCATCGGCGCGTACTTCAGCGCCCGCGACGACATCATGACCATCGCGCAAAACGAACGAGCCAATCTGTCGCTCGACGTGCTGCAGTGGTCGTAGTCTATTTCATTTGAAAGTAATACGCCCGCTGTTTCTCTTCGTCGTACGCGATGAGAAAACTCTCGCCGTGCAGGCTATGTGTCGCATACCAGCCGCGGGCGATCGTCACTTGCCGGTCGCGCAAGAGTCGGCGATGCAGACTGCCGAAGCGACTCACTTCGAAACTTCCGGCAATCGCGTGGGGCCGGTACTCCATCGCATCAGCCCATTCGGCTGCCCCTTCTTTGTCGATCGAAAACTCGTACGCCACCCGCCCAGTGCTCGTAACGCAAAACGTCACATCCGAAGCGGCTTTGGGCAACGAAAAGGGGCACGCTGCCGGAGTAACATGCTCCACCAACAGTGGCTCCCATTTTCGCAGCAAGTAAGAAGTCCCACCGAGCACGCAGCCGGCGAGCGTTATGCCCAGCAGCAGTTCGCGCAATGAATAGCGCTTCTTCGTTTGCAAGAACGCCTGGTCCGAGCGAGCTTGGGCCAACATGCTTACCCACTGCCGGAGCAATAAGCAGAGGAACAGCAAATACACAAAGACGATGACGCTGGCCGTGATGACGTGCGTGACGAACGGCTGGGCTAAGGTGGGCTTGAGCAGCAGGCCCAAGGTCACCATGACGCTCAGTGCGATCAGCAGACAAAACGAACAAAGCCAACCCAGCAGATGCACCGCGGGCTGATGCTCGGCACGAAACACCGCGCGATAATGAGTCCACGTCAGATAGCTGCAGAACAGAACCCCCAAGCTACCTGCCGCCATCAGCCAGCCATCGAAGCTGATCAGCATCACGACGCAAATCAGTGTCGCGAACACGAGGTAAGCCACGATCGCCGGCACCGAACCAGCCATCAACAACCAGCCAGGATGCAACTGGTGTGGCGCTCCAGCCGGCGTCGTCGACGCGTCACGTTGACCAAACGAGGCCGGAATCTTCACCCGTAGCTCCCAAAATTCCGTGCGTTCAGAAAATGCGTTCCCCAATCGGCTGTTATTCGTTGAACCGGTCGCTGAATTTGACTGGCCGGACGTTGTGGTGCTTCAGAAAGATCAGTTGCGGAAGTTGGCTGAGGCTATCCACTCCACCAGTGTAGACCAAAACCGCGAACCGCTATAATCGCGCCGCGGCAGCGAATACACGCATATCCACCTGCCCGACTCCATTTCCCCAGGGACCCGGACTGATGAATTGCCCCGCTTGCCAGGCCGCCATGCCAGCCGATGCCCTCTTTTGCAATAAGTGTGGCCAACGGCTGCAGGACTCGCCGGGCGCGGTTCCAGGGCCTGCTGAAAAAATGCGTCAAGCGCGGGCCACGCCCGATGAACCAGAAACAAAACTGTGGTCCGGCGGATTTTCGCCCAAGGCGATGATCGGTTATTGGCTGCTGGCAGCCGTCGTCACCATCGGCGGCGTGATCGTAGGCGTCTTTGCCACGGCGCCGACCGCCGGCGCGGTGTGGTTGCTCGTCGGTCTGCTATCGATCGCGCTCTGGGGCGGCTTGGGTTTGTATTACCTGTACCTGCGTTACGGCATGAGCTACGAACTGACTAGCCAGCGACTGATTCACAAGATCGGCTTGCTGAGCCAAACCACCAACCGCATCGAAGTGATCGACGTCGACGATGTCTCGACTCATCAGACGTTCATCGAACGCTTGCTGGGCGTCGGCACGATCAAGATTCTTTCGTCCGACACTTCCGACCCGATGCTCATCATCCGCGGCATCGACGACGCCAAACGCATCGCCACGATGATCGACAACGTCCGCCGCGACGAACGCCGCCGCCGCGGCATGTACATCGAAACGGTGTAAAGTCGCCACAGTCGCCTTTCACTCCGTGAAAGGACGCGTCTTTCCGTAGGCCGGACCATTGGTCCGACCAAGAAGCGGGTACTACGCCCGGTTTGCTACAAGAGCTGCCCCAGACGGACCAATGGTCCGTCTTACCAGCAACTACAAGCTCTCCAAGTACCGAATCAGATCCGTCAGGTCTGCTTCCGACAGCGGCCCATTCAACTGATGGCCGAAGTTCACGAACACATCGCGGAGCGAATCGGCCCGATTATCGTGAAATAGCTTCTTTAGCCGCCCCACACCGCGGAGGCTCGGCGGGTTGAATTTCTTCAACTTTTTTTCATCGGCCAGACCGACGTCGAACACGCCGTGCGACGTAAACGTCAGCGGCGGCACGTGGCAATTCACGCAGCCTTCGCGAGCAAAAACTTTTTCGCCCCGCGCCACGCTGGCCCGATCGGCAGCATCCAGGGCAACCGGTTTGAGCGGCGGCACCGGCGGCAGGGTGTGCAAGAACGACACGATGTCGTCGACATCGGCAGGCTTGATCTCCGGCGCGTGCATCGTCTCACGCAGCGACTTGTGCACGTTGTCCTGCAGCGTCTTCATCTCGCCATTCCACGACCACAAATCCGTCAGCCGCGTGCCCCGCAGCGTGAGCACCCGCTTCGGCGTGCCGTGCGTGTTATCGCCGAGCGTATCGGCGAGCAAGCCATTGGTGTGACCATCGGGATGACACGTATTGCACGTCATCATGCCGCCGGCTGACATCTTGGCCGAGAAGAACAACCGCTCGCCGCGCTCGGCGGGAGAAAGCTCGCGGTTCTCGAGCGCTGGGTCGAGTAACTTCGTCGTGACCGTGGGCCGCTCTGGATCTTTAAATTCAATCAGCGAAATCGTGTCATCGAGTTCACCAAGCACAAACGCGAGCTTGTCATTGCTGATAATCGTCCGCGGTCGTTTGCCGACGGGGATGCGCTGCGGATGTTCGTCGTCGAGCGAACTACGATACCAAACCTGATCAGCACCGGCGAGACACACCAGAATGCCATCGTTGACGAACGCAATACCGGCTGGATCGGCGTTTTGATCGTTGTGGGTGATGCCGCAAGAATCTTCTCGTGCGAGAGGAATTTGCCGAAGACCAACCAACAGTTCATTTTGCATAATGCTCCCTTGGCTGACATAGTCAAAAGTCAAAGGAAGCTTCTGATCGAGGTTCTGACGTGTCCCATAGAGCCTGCGGCGAAACGCGATCGAGGAAAACTCCGCATTTCCAAGCGCCGCTGCGCGCTTCAGTGGTGATTGGACCACGGCGGATCGACCACCGAATGCCGCCAGGGCAATCGGACTATCGTCAGTCAGATATGGGATCAGCTGGCGGGGTTCAAAGGAAAGCTCGACGATGCCGCGCTGACTTAATTCGCGACGCCCAGCGCGAGACCAGTAACTGACCTGCCGAGACCAAAGCGAGGCAACCGCAGCCGTCGGCCCGACGTTAAAGTCTTCCCAGGCAATCACACTGACTGGATACGCCGGCACTGCCGCGCGAGCGAGTTCGGTTAGCTTGCGATCCACATACTTCAAAAGAATCAGTTCGTGCGACTTGTCATCAATGGCCAACAACTGCTCGTCATCAAAGCGTGCCACACCACGAAGTCCCCTACCGACTTGAAACTCCTGCTCGATCTCGCCGCGTTCGATGTTCCAAAAAATCAGCGTGCCACTTTTAGCGCAAGCGATGACGGCGAGCTTGTCGTTCCAGAAAATGGCAGCGACGGGTTCGCGACGAACGACGCCGAGTTTCATCGGCGGCAACTCCTTCTCCGCCGCATTCGCAAACGACAACGCAGCCGCGAGAATCAGCACGCCAATCAACATTGGTCTAAATCGAGACATGCGTCGCTTCCATCTTGGCCAGATCGACAATCGCAATCTGATGGACCTTCGCTCGATAGAGCGCGCCGGGATTCAGCACCAGCGTCTTCCCTTCGCGATGCTGTTCCGCCACATGCGTATGACCGTAGCAAACGAGATCGTACTCGTCGCTGGTTGTCACCTGATGAAACTTTTGTCCGTCATCGCTGTGCAATAGCGCGATCCGCCGGCCGCCTAATTTCAGATCGGCAAAACGGCCGTGAAACGACGCGCCAGTGTTGCCGACCGCGACGGCCAAGAGTTCGTCATCGTAATGATCGACGTTGCCGAGGACGTAATGCGCCGGCCACTTTGAAAAAATCGGCGGCACCTCTGGCGAGCCGATGTCGCCGCAGTGGAGCACGGCTTCGACGTCGAGAGATTCCAGCATCCGGGCCGCCGCCAGCGCATTGAGCACATGGCCGTGAGTATCGCTGACAACGCCGATCCGCATCTTCTGTTCCTGAGCCTGCTGCGTCCAATGTTCCCACTTCGAGTGTAGCAGTCTGCGGATTCGCAGCAACAAACCGCCGCCGCACGTGGCAGAAAGGCAACATTGGCTGCCTAAAGCGAAACGCACGTAAACTCCGTGTTTTCAGGGCATTTTCGCGTTTTCCGTGGGCAAAAGTCGCGGCGGCATCTCAGTTGCTTTGATTCGTCTCCTTATGAAATTGTGCGACTTGCTCGAGCTCGGCTTGGTGACTGCGACACAGGCGCCGGTATTTATTGAATGCCGGGCTGCTCTGCCGCACGGCGCTATCGAGCAATACTGGTCCGCTTCGAAATGCCGGCAGGATCGTTGGTATCGATTGTTCCGCCAGGCCCGCGGCACGCACACAGCCGAAGAGATGTCGACCGTCATTCACGAAGTGCTGGCCAGCGAACTGCTGACCCGCGTCTTCCTCTCGATGTGCAGTGGTCACGATCGACTGAACGGCAATATCGAACTCGAGCCGATCGCCCACAGCATTTTTGTCGGGCATCTCGAAGCTCGCAATCACGCCCTGCAATGGATGGTCGGCGGCAGCGGCGCCGACCTGGCGACGGCCGTCGATTGCAACCGCTTTCGCCGCCGCGTCGAACGCTGGACCGATCTGCTGCTCGGGCGTCTCGCCCACTACACCGATCCAGCCGCGCTAGCGTTCGACCCAGACCGAGCACTCGACTTCGCGCAGGACTTCGCCACCTCGCGCACGACGAACGAATTTGCCTGGAACCTCGCCTCCGCTTCCGCCCGCGTTTCTTTCCAAACTCTCGCTCAACCGACTTATCACGTCGAACAAAATCGCGACGTGGCCTCCGCCGTGCTCGGCTGCTTCGGCGATCAGGTCTTCGACGGCTTCGGCTTGAGTCGTTCGCTATGGCTCGAACGAATGTCGCGCACGGCGAGCGACACGCAAGGGATGATCGAGCAACTCATCCGCCTCGACGCCGGCTTGCCCATCGCCGATGCATTGCAACTGCGTGGCACGCAGAGTCGACGGCTGCAATAGTCATTGTCGTCGTTCGCTCCGCGAACGATGAGTGGAGCTGAACCTATCGCGTGCCAAGGAACGAGCCCCGCGAAGTTTCGGTTTCGGCGAACGAACGTCGCAGCGGTGAGTCGCCGAATTCGGCGATCAACATTCGCCACCATGCCGAAAGTCGCGAAGCTCTTTCGGCGGGGATGTTGCAGCGTGACCTCCATTTAACTTTCGCGGAGCGAAAGTCGACAATGGGTCACTTCGATCGTTTCACCAGCGCCGCTTCGCGGGCTGCTTGTCGCGCTCGGATATTATCGAGCGCATCGTTGGGCGTCGCGTCGATCAACTTGCGAGTGTACTTTTCCTTCGGATTCGCATAGATATTTTCCGAAGGGCCGAACTCCACGATCCGGCCGCCGATCTTGCCGTCGATTTCGACGGGCTGCATCACGGCCATCATGTCGGCCATGAATTTCACGACGCTCAGGTCGTGGCTGATGAAGATGTAGGTCAAGCCGCGTTTCTCTTGCAACCGCTTGAGCAAGTTCAACACTTGCGCCTGCACGGAAACATCAAGCGCCGAGACCGATTCGTCGCAGACGATAAACTCCGGCTCGACGGCCAGGCAGCGGGCGATGCAGATGCGTTGCCGCTGACCGCCGGAGAACTCGTGCGGATAACGGCCGAGGTGCTCGGGTTTGAGACCGACTTCCTCGAGCAGCGCCACAGCCCGGTCGCGCCGGTCCTTCGAACCGCTGCCGATCTTTTGAATGACCATCGGCTCGGTGATGGCGGCTTCGATGGTGAGGCGCGGATTCATGCTGCCGTAGGGGTCCTGAAAAATGATCTGCATCTTGCGGCGCATCTGCCGCATCTCGCCGCTGCTCAGTTTCTTGAGATCGACGCCCGCATACGTCACCTGGCCGGCATCGGGTTCGATCAGCCGCAGAATCGCCCGCCCCGCGGTTGTTTTGCCGCAGCCTGATTCACCAACGAGCCCCAGCGTTTGCCCGCGATAAATATTGAAGCTGATCCCATCGACGGCCCGCACATGATCGACAACGCGAAGCAGCACGCCCTTCCGCACCGGGAAGTGCACCTTGAGATCCTTCACGCTCAGCAGCGGCTGCTCTCCTTCGAGTACTGCCTTCGTATCGGGCGCGTGCTGACTCTCTTCCCACGGATGACCGATGGCTTGCAGTTCCGAGCGTGGATGGAGCAGCCGGCCGCGGCCTTGCGTGGTGAGTTGCTGCAATCGCTCGGGAGTGATCGTTTTGGCGGTCACTTTGAACGTATCACCCTCGCCACTCGTCTCCATAAAATCGGCGACCGTCGGCAGAATTTTGTAGGGCGTATTAAGCCGCGGTTTGCAGGCGAGCAGACCTTTGGTGTAGGGATGCTGCGGGTTCGAAAAAATATCGAGCACCTTGCCGTACTCGACGACTTTGCCTTGCAACATGACCGCGACGTCATCGGCAATTTCGGCGATCACACCGAGATCATGCGTGATGAACAGCACGCTCATGCCCCGCTCGTCGCGCAGCCGGCGAAGAATGTCGAGAATCTGCGCCTGAATGGTCACATCGAGCGCCGTCGTCGGCTCATCGGCGATCAGCAACTTCGGATTGCACGACAGGGCCATCGCGATCATCACGCGCTGCTTCTGGCCGCCCGACATTTGATGCGGATAAGAGTCAACCCGCTTCTCCGGATCGGGCATACCGACTTCGCGAAACAGTTCGATCGTCCGCTGGCGAGCCTCGGCCTTTGTCACATCGTTGTGCAGGCGAATCGCTTCCATCACCTGCGCGCCAACTGTGAAGACCGGATTGAGCGACGTCATCGGCTCTTGAAAGATCATGCTGAGATCTTTGCCGCGCAGCTGCCGCATCTCGCGCTCCGGCAAACCCACCAGGTCACGACCGAGAAACGAAATCTTGCTCCCCGGCTGAATCTTTCCCGCCCCGGCCAACAACCGCATGATCGAATACGAAGTGACGCTCTTGCCCGATCCCGACTCACCGACAATACCCAGCGTTTTTCCTTCGTCCAGGCTCAAATTGACATTATCAACCGCGCGCACCAGACCCGTCTCAGTATGAAAATACGTCGCCAGATTGCGCACTTCGAGCAACGGCGCGGCAGGTTTCGGAGGTGGGGCAGCAGTGGTCATACGTCTTACTTTTTCGATTCTCGCAATCGCGGGTCGGTCGCTTCCTGCAGTCCTTCGCCGATCAGGTTGTAGGCGAGCACGGTGAGAAATATTGCGGCGCCGGGGAAGGCGATCATCCACCACGCCGATTTGCTCTCGCGGCCGATATTCAGAATGGTTCCCCAGCTGGGCGTTTCGGGCGGGGCGCCGATGCCGAGCACGCTGAGGCCCGCTTCGAGCAGGATCGAGGCGGCAATGCCGAACGAAATTGGCACCAGGATGGGGGCCATCGCGTTGGGCAAAACATGAAAGAAGATGATCCGTGGTGTACTCGCGCCAATCGCCCGGGCCGCGGTTACGTATTCAGCCATTCGCAGCTTCAAGAATTCGGCCCGCGTCAACCGCGAGATCGACGGCCAACTCGTCACGCCGATCACCAGCATCGTATACCAGATCGATGGTTTCTCGACGATGGCCATCAGCGCGAGAATGAGAATGAGCGTGGGAATGCACATCACGATTTCGGTCGAGCGGCTGATGATCATATCGGCCACGCCGCCGAGATAGCCGGCAATGCCCCCCAGCACGATGCCGATCACCGCGGCCAGGCCCGTCGAAACGAAACCGACAAGCAGCGCGATCTGTGTCCCATGCACCATCTGAGCGAAGACATCGACGCCACGGCCCGTAGTGCCCATCCAATTTTGTCGCGTGGGGGGAGACCAACTTGGATTTGCCGGAATGCCCGGAAACTCGCCATCGACAATGGGATCGGCTGGATCCTGATAAGCGATCGGCCAGATCGCCCAGCTGTTGGGATCTTTGTTTTTCAGATTGTAGTAGAACTTTTGCTCAAAGCCATCGGTGAAGAAGATCGGGTTTTCGAGCGAGGCATTGAAGTAATAGAGGCAGGGAAAATAGAGCCGGCCTTTGTACTTGCAAACAACCGGTCGCCGGCCAGCAATGGCGGGCGAGAAGATAGCGACGACGGCCAGGAAACCGATAAAGAACAATGCCATCATCGCCAACGGCCGCCGGCTGAAGCGTCGCCAGGCATCGGCAGCAAAACCGCGCGAGCGCGGCGCTTTGGCGACGTGCGGCGTTTGTGTCGGCTGTCCACCGAGCGGGGAAGGAGGCGTTGTTTTCAGGTCGCTGCTCATGAACGCTGTGGGCCGGTTATTTGTAAGTGATCCGCGGATCGACAAAGGCATAGGCGATGTCGGCCAGCAGTTGCCCGGCCAGCGTCAGGATGGTGAACATCAACACCAGACCCATGATGAGTGGATAATCGCGGTGGCCGATCGCGCTGTAAAACAGGTTGCCCATGCCTGGCCAATTGAAAATTGTTTCCAGGATGACCGCTCCGCTCAGCAATCCAGGGAGCGACAGGCCCAGCAGCGTTACGAAGGGAATGAGCGTATTGCGAAAGCCGTGATTGACGATGATCCAGAACGGATGCACGCCCTTGGCCCGCGCGGTGCGAATGTAGTCCTGTCGCATGACTTCTTCCATGTTCGCTTTGGTGAAGCGACTGTCGTAGGCCAGGCTGCCGTACGTCATGCAAGTGAGGGGCAGGATCAAATGCGTCCAGATGTCCCACAAGCGCGAGAACATCGGCAGATTTTCGAAGTTGTCGCTGGTCATTTGCGACGAGGGGAGCGAAAAGATGGTCCCTTGCAGCTTTAAGTAAAAATAGACGAGCAGCATGAGCGCAGTCACGTACGACGGCAGCGAATATAAGAAGTAGAGAAACACACTGATCGCGCGTTCCTGCAGCGTGCCGCTGTAAGCCGTCGAATACAAACCGATGGGAATCGAGACGACGTAGGCGATGAGAATCGAGGGGATGGAAAGGAGCAGCGTGGGACCGATGTGTTCGGCAATCACGCCGCGGACCGGTCGCTTGTAAAAAAACGACGAGCCCAGATTGCCGCGAACCAGATTGCCTCCCCAGCGGAAATAAGCGATGTACCAGGGCTTATCGAGCCCGAACGATCGCCGCATGCGAGCGTAGTCTTCCTTGCTGATCGGCTTGTCGGGGTTCATCGCCGCCGCTTCGTTCTGCGTCGGATCGCCCGGCATGATCCGGATGAGGAAGTAGACGAAGAACGTGATGAACAGCACCGTGATCGCGGCAAATCCTAAGCGGCGAATGAGGTAGTTTGTCATGAGGCTTCAGCGAGCGGCGGCGGAAAAAACAACCGGGCAATCCCGGCCAAGGATCAGGTGAGCAACTGCTCTCTCATTCCGCCGCGCGATAAATGCTGCCGAAACCGGGACTGTAGTGATAAGGGCCGCGCGGGCTGAACATGTAACCGCGCAGTTCCTTGCTAAAGCCGTAATACGCATTCTGGTAATACAGCCAGGTGTAAGGCTGATCTTCCCAGGCGAGCATGTGAATCTTGCCGTAGATTTCGGCGCGCTTCTCGTCGTCGAATTCTTTGCGGCCGGCTTCAAACAGCTGATCGATTTCGGGGTTCACGTAGCTGCCATAGTTTCGTTCGCCGGTGCTTCCCCAAATGTTGACGCTGGTATCGGGATCGGCGCCCGTGCCCCAGCCGCCAAACGCGGCTTGAAATTCCTTCTTCAGCAACTTGTCTTGCAGCACCGAAAACTCGGTGGGCTTCACCGTGCAGCGAATGCCGATCTTTTCCAGGCTTTGCTTGAGAATGGTGCAGAGCTCGATGCGATCGGGACGATCGGCCACGATGATACCAAAGTCGAAGTTCTCGCGTTTGCCGTTGATTTCCTTATCGAGAATTCCATCGCCGTTGGAATCTTCCCAGCCAGCTTCCTTGAGCAGTTCCTTCGCTTTGGCCAGGTCTTGCTGAATGAATTGCGGGGGATTCTTCGGCGCCCAGCGCGAAGTGGGGTGGAACATGCCGTTGCAGGGCTCGTCGAGACCGTAACGATTCTTCTCAAGCATCTGCTTGTGATCCATCGCATAGCTCATCGCCCAGCGCACGCGTTTGTCGGCAAACAGCGGCACCTTCATGTTCCAGATGAAATGGAAGCTCGTCCATTCGATCCCGCGGGCCTTGGTGTTCTTGCGATAGAACTCGTCGTCGTCCGATTCTTTCAGCCATTGCAGCGGCGTGAGAATCATTTCATCCAGATCGCCGCCCTTTAGCTGCAACAGCGAAGCCGAAGGATCCTTCACGAACTTAAAGCGGATCGTCTTAAAGTAAGGCTTGTCGCGAACTTGCTTGCCTTTGTGCATGAAGTAATCGTCGCGACGTTCGAGCACGGCGCCTTGGCCGAGCGTGCGCTTCGAAAACAAATAAGCACCGCCGGCGACCGGTGACTTTTCGGTCGAGACCCAGTAGTCGCTGTTTTGCAGCGTAGGATCAGCTGCCAGCTCTTTCGGCTTGTCGTAGACATGCTTCGGCACGACCGGGAAGTTGATGTTCCAAACGTTGGTGGCCGCCGATTCCGGATGGAAAAAGATGACCGTGTGATCGTCGTAGGCTTTGACATACTTCAGCTTGTCGGTGCCCGATCGAACGGCTGGCACCGGGACCTTTTCGGTCATGATCAACTTGTAGCTGAACTCGACGTCGTGAGCCGTGATCGGCTTGCCATCGGACCAAACCAGGTCGTTCCGCAAAATCACCTTTTCGAACAGCCCATCCTTGCTCGTCTGCCACGAAACGACCGAGTCCTTGCTGGCGAACGGCTTGAAGTTCCAATCGAAACCGAACAAGCCGAAACCGGTGAGCCCACTGATATCGCTCTCGGTTACCGAGCTGGAAAGGAGCGGGTTCGTCGACTTCACTTCGAAATTGGAGTGCCGGACGATTTCGGCGTCGAAATTTACTTGTTTGTCGTCAGTCGGCAAGCGACCGAGTGCGCTCAAGATCCTGTCGTTTTCGGCCGTTCCCACATTCTTCAAGGCGAGCGCCTCGGCGACGGTGGCCAGCGGCTGTTCCGCAGCTTGCTTCTCACGCAACAGCACCAAGCCATCGAGCACCGGCCGGTCTTGCCAATCGGCTTTCGCGTCGAGTTCAGCCAGCGGCGGCGGATCAAAAGGCTTGACGAGGTCGCCCAGCTTGAATTCCGCGGTTGTTTCTTCGTCGCCCCCAAAATCGCAACCGACCGCAACTGCCAGACTTGCGATCACCAACGAAAAAACCAGCCAACGGGGGTGGGACATAGTCGCTTCTCTCATAGTTGCTCGGGAACTTCCCATTGCCGCCCGTTCCACGGGCGAATTGCAGGTCAATCTAGCCCCTGGCGGCAATGGCAGCAACCGCCAGGGAGTCGAAGCTCAAGCTAGATCGCTACTTGCGCCCTGCGTGACACGCACCAGTGCATTACACCGGCGGTGTCATCTCGCGGCCTTCGACGTCGCGGAGTTCCACCTCAAGGTGCTCGGGGAAGAAGCTTGACGAGGTGAGGATTTGCACCGTCATGTTGGCGTCGTCTTCGAGCCGCATGATTTCGCGGCGCTTCTTATTGTTCAAGTACGCGCCGACGGCTTCGCTGACCTTTACGGTCACGCGGGCGATCTTGGGCTGTTGGCTGGAGAGCATCAGCAGGCGAACCACTTCGATGGCCATGCTCTCGGGTGTCTTCACCACGCCGCGGCCGGTGCAGCAGGGGCAATCGCTGTAGACGCTGGTCTTCAAGCTCGGGCGAATGCGCTGGCGCGTCATTTCGATCAAGCCGAAGGGGCTGGTGCGGAGAATCTTCGTGCGAGCGCGGTCGCGGCGCATCGCATCGCGAAGGGCCCGCTCCACACCGCGGCGATGCTTTTCGCGCCGCATGTCGATGAAGTCGTTCACCACCACGCCGCCGAGATCGCGCAGCCGGAGCTGACGAGCGATTTCTTTTGCAGCCGAGACGTTCAACTTGAACGCGCTCGTTTCGGCATCATCGCCGGTGCGGAAGTTACCGCTGTTCACGTCGATGGCCACGAGGGCTTCGGTTTGATCGATGACGATCGAACCGCCGCCACGGAGCGGAACTTTCCGCTTGTGAATGCCGGCGATTTCTTCATCGAGCTTGTACTTATGGAACAACGGCTCGCGGCCATCGTACAGTTGCAGCCGATTGACGTGCCGCGGCATGACGAGCTGCAAAAATTCCTTGGCTCGCTCATAAGCATCGGGTTGGTCGATGTAGATCGAATCGATATCCGCAGTGAAGATGTCGCGGATCGTGCGGATGATCATGTCGCTTTCTTCGTAGATCACCCCCGGCCCGTTCGTCTTCTTCAGCCGGCGAGCGATCACCTTCCACAGCCGCAGCAAGTAGGCCATGTCGCGCGACAGTTCCTTCTTCGCCCGATCTTGACCGGCCGTGCGGACGATGAAACCGAGCCCCTTCGGCGGGTTGAGTTCCAGCAGGGTATCGCGCAGTTGGCGGCGGAGTTGATCGTCTTCAATCTTGCGCGAAACACCCACGCGGCCGAGCGCCGGCATCAGCACCAGGTAACGACCGGGGATGCTGATGTAGGTCGACAGGGTTGGACCCTTCGTGCCGATCCCTTCCTTGATGACTTGCACGAGCACTTCGTCGCCGCGGCGGAAGATTTCTTGGATCGGCGGCTTCACGCGCGGCCGGCCACCGCGGGGCGGACGACGATGGCGTTGCTGCCGTTGTTGGCGAGGACGTTCTTCGCCCTCTTCTCCTTCTTCACCGCCGTTGTCGTCTTCGCCGGTGTCGATGTCGGCATTGCGACCACCCATCATGGCTTCGGCAGGATCGAAACCGCCCTGACGGAAATATTGGGCTTCGACATCGCTGATGTGCAAAAAGCCGTTGCGACCGACGCCAAAGTCGACGAACGCCGCTTGAATGCTCGGCTCGAGATTCACGATCCGGCCGCGGTAGATATTGCCGACGTAATTGTCAGCACTCGCCCGCTCGATATACAGCTCTTCCAATTGGCCATCTTCAACGATGGCAATGCGGCACTCCTCGGGCTGCGAGACATTGACCAACATTTCGCTCTTCATACTGACAGCTTCTCTCTTGATTTGGGGGCCTGCCCTGGCGTGCTGGCTGTGGCGGCCGCAGCGTCGATCGCTGCCGGCTCGCGGAGAAAGGAAATGCAGCGTGCGGCCGGAGGGTGGCTTCGCGGGCGATTGTCGAGTCGCTACCGGGTAATCCCGGCAGAAAATCGAATGCGAAGCGTTCCACATCATTGCTGTGATGACACAAGCAGTGGAACAAGGGGCGGCGCTGCAACTGGTTCTCGTGCAAGCCGCGGGGCTCGCCACGATCACCGTCAGGGCTGTGAACAAACATGAACGCAACGTGTACGGCTGCCCGCGTGCGGGCCTCGGCAACCACGGGTTCCCCAGCCGAAGAGTCCAGGCCGCTGCGCGAATGCATGAGGCGCCGCGATACCACCTGGCTCCGCAAAGCGGGTCGCGCGCAGGCCGACACAGTGTGTCGGACAAGGAGCGAAATGGGCCAGGTTGGCAACATCGTGAGTGGGAAACGAGAAGGTACCGAGAGTTTGGCGGATTAAACTGCTGCACGATCGTAAGGACCGAATTCGCGCACCCCGCCGAAACTATGGGGACGTATTATGCCGGAAAACAACCCGCATAGCGACTCCAAATGCCGCTGGGGCTTGGATTTTTGAAAAATGGGGAATTTGGGGGCGGGAGGCGGGGGACGAGAGGCGAGGGGCGAAAGAAGCCAGTCTTTACGGAGCTACCATTCCTGTACCGGCCGAAGTTGCTCGTCGAGTCGTTCCACTGGCCAAAAAATCCATTTGGCAAGCGGTTCTTGATGCTTGTAGTGATATTTCGCCTGTTCGCGATGCATGTGCCTCGATCCGCGTCGCTGAATTAACGCCCTTGGCGGCACCACCAACGCCAAATAGCTCCCCACATAAAGTGCCAGCAGAATCAGCAGCACGACAGCCAAAATCAGCGGTGTGCGGGATTCGCGTCGCATAAAACTGAACCCTTCATCTCTTTCCCTCGCCTCTCGCATCCCGCCTCTCGCATCCCGCCTCTCGCATCCCGCCTCTCACTCCACCGTCGTCCAAACCCCATTCAGCCGCCGTTCATGCGGATGGAACTTCGCCTTGTATTGCATATGCGCCGAGCCGGCCACGAAGAAGCCGAGGTAAAGGAACTGCCGGCGCTGGGCGCGGCAGAATTCCACTTGGCGGAGGACCGAGAAGGTGCCGATGCTCAAGCCTTCGATCGTGGGATCGAAGAAGCAATAGACGGCGGAGAGGGACGACTTGCCGACATCGGTGATGGCCACGCCGGCGAGGCGGTCTTCGTACCAATAGCTGAGTTCGATCGTTTCGCAGCAGCTATCGGTGAGAAACTCCTCGTAGCCAATCTGATCGATCGGGCCGTCGTCGCGCTCCAGATTGCGTAGCGCGCGGTGCAGATTAAAGAGCTTGATCCGCTCGTCGTCCACAATCGGTTCGCCAACGCGAGTTTCGAGCATTTCCATCCCGCGACGATAAACGCGCCGCTGCGTCGCATTCGGGCGGAAGCTTTCCAGATTTAGCCGAATCGGTTCGCAGGCCTGGCAATTGGGACAATGAGGCCGATAGAGCATGTAGCCGCTGCGACGATCGCCGACATCCAAACGCCGGTCAACTTGCCGCTGCGTAAGATGGGCCAGCGGTTGCCGGAGCGGCAACCGAGCGGTCTCTCCTTCCAGGTACGGACAAGGAGTGAGCTGGTCGTAGATGATTACTTCTTGGGGCTGCAAAGTGGCCCTCCCAGTAGTCGCAACGAGTACTCGCCTTTGTCCCACCAAAGGCCTTTTCGTCGTTCTCGCGACCACCGGCCCTGTGCCGGTGGGGCGATCACTGAACCGCTACCACTTGTAGCTCATCAGTGATTGCTCCACGGGGACAAGCCCCGTGGTCGCAGGATCGCGAAAGCTATTTAACGATCCTAACCGAACTGCGGATCGTCGTTCGCATTATATGTATCAAACTCGCGCAGGCGCTCCGGTGTCGGATCTTGAAACCGCGTGAAGTCTTTGTGCCATTCCATATTCACGTCGCCGACCGGGCCGTTACGCTGCTTGGCGATGATGATCTGGGCCTGGCCCGACAGCCGTTCGCGCTCTTCGCCGCGAGCATAATATTCTTCGCGGTGCACAAACATCACCACGTCGGCATCTTGTTCGATAGCACCTGATTCGCGGAGATGGCTCAGCTTGGGAATGTTGTCTTTGCCCGCTTCGGTTTGCCGGTTCAATTGAGCCAGACACATCAGCGGCACTTTTAGTTCGCGGGCAATACCTTTCAAACGCCGCGCGATCTTGGCGACTTGTTCTTGCCGCGGATCTTTCGCATTGTCGGGCTCGATCAGCTGTAAGTAATCGATGATGATCAACCCCAAACCGCCCGAACGTCGCTTGATCCGCCGCGCCGCGGCTGCGATTTCCGAAACGGTTCGGCCTGGCGAGTCGTCGACATACAACGGCGCCTTGGCGACTTCGGCGGCCTTCTCGACGAGCCGCAGGCGATCTTCCTGCGAGATCGTACCGTTACGAAGCCGATAACCGTTCACCCGCGCGACCGAGCACAGCAAACGATCGGCGAGTTCGATCGACGACATTTCGAGGCTGACAAACAGCACCGGGATGTTCTGATGGAGCGCGACGTTTTCGGCCACGTTCATGGCAAACGCCGTTTTGCCCATCGAAGGACGGGCCGCGAGAATCACCAGTTCGCCCGGATGCAGGCCGCCGGTCTTGTTATCCATGTCGCGAAAGCCATAGTCGCCCGAACCATCGGAGTGCGTCCCCATCATCATCGCTTCGAGGCGGTCCATCGCTTCGTGCAGAATGTCTTTGATCGGCTTCACCGCGTTATCGCTGCGGCTGTCGAGGATCGAGAAGACTTTCTGCTCGGCTTGTCCCAGCAGCTGCGCAGCTTCCGCCGATTCATCATAAGCGTCGCGGAGAATTTCCGTCGCCGACGTAATCAGCGCGCGATAAGTCGCTTTCTCGCGGACGATCTCCGCATAGTAAGTCGCGTGCGCGGCATTCGGCACCGCGTTAATGATCTTGGCCAAGTAGGCCTGCCCGCCAACCGCTTCGAAATCGCCAGCCGTCTTCAAGCGATCGATGAGCAGCGTCGGATCGATCTTCTTGCTCGACTCGTGCAGCCCGCACATATGTTCAAAGAGCTTCTGATGCCCTTCGTCATAAAAATCGCTCGGCCGCACAATCATGATCACGTCGTCGAGCACGTCAGGCAGCAGCACGATGCTCCCCAGCACGCCGATCTCGGCTTGCAGATCAAAGGGAGGCTGCTTGGTGAAGAGCTCGCCCTGCGATGGAGGCTTGTCGTCTTTCTGCGAGCCTTTGAATTGCGGCTTGTCTTTCCGCTGTACTGACGACATATGTCCTCCGTGCAATTTTCAAGAACTCCCGCTCCTCGGCACTCGCGTACTCCGCGTAGCGACCAGGAGGGGGTCGGGGTGAGGGGCCGAAGCGGACCCGAGATAATCGAGCGTTCGAACCGCTGAACACCAGGAAAAGGGCGGCCACGCTGATTGTAACGCGCGACCCTCCCTCAATTCGAATCACAGCGGAAAAATCGAAGCCCTAGCGATAGCACTCGCCGTTTTCTGCGGATCATCCCTCTCGCCAGACTGGGGAAAACCTGTCGCCGACGACACTTAACGCTGCTGGCTGACCCTTGCCCTTCCCCCTCCGAGACGTAGTATTCAAAGGAGGAGATGGACGCCATGAACACGCCGATCAAAATCAGTCCGGCCGTGCCAGTTTCCGCTGCGCCACTTTTCGCTGCACCTTCAGCGGGAGGGGAAAATCGGCCAGTCCCATTCATTCACACCGATCTGCCGGGCCCGCGCGGCAAGCAGTTGATCGCCGACGACGAGCGCTACACGTCGCCCTCTTACACGCGGGTCTACCCGCTCGCTGTCGAACGCGGCGCAGGTGCGATGATCGAAGACGTCGATGGCAACCGCTTTCTCGACTTCACGGCGGGGATCGCCGTTTGCTCGACAGGCCATTGTCATCCGCGCGTGGTCGCTGCCATCGAGCAGCAGGCCAAAAAACTGATCCACATGTCGGGGACCGATTTCTATTACGCCCCGCAAGGGAACCTCGCGCGCAAATTGGCCGAACTCGCGCCGGGCGGCAGCGACAAGCGAGTCTTCTTCACCAATAGCGGCGCCGAAAGTGTCGAAGCCGCGTTCAAGCTCGCCCGCTATCACTCGGGCCGGCAACACATGATCGCCTTCTTCGGCGCGTTCCACGGCCGGACGATGGGTGCGCTGTCGCTGACCGGCAGCAAGATGATTCAGCGCCGTGGATTCGCGCCGCTCATCCCGCAAGTGACGCACATCGACTACGCCAATCCGTATCGCGATGGCGCGGCCGCGTGTATGCACACGCTCAATCAACTCGAAGATCTCTTCCGTCGCACGGTGCCGCCAACGGAAGTGGCTGGCATCATCGTCGAGCCGATTCAAGGCGAAGGTGGTTACATCGTGCCGCCGCCGGAATTTCATCGCGAGCTGAAAAAGCTCGCCGAGAAGCACGGCATTTTGTACATCGTTGACGAAGTGCAATCGGGCATGGGGCGCACCGGCCAGATGTTTGCGATCGAGCATTGGGGCGTGACGCCCGACATCATTTGCCTCGCCAAAGGGATTGCCTCGGGCCTGCCGCTCGGTGCGATCATCGCGCGAAATGATCTGATGGATTGGGGACCCGGCTCGCACGCGAGCACCTTCGGCGGCAATCCGATCAGCTGCGTTGCCGCGCTGACGACAATCGAGCTGCTCGAAGAATCGCTGATGGCCAACGCTCGCGACGTCGGCAGTCATCTCGTTGCGCGGTTGAATTCGCTGAAAGAAAAACACCCGATCATCGGCGATGTTCGCGGCCTGGGCTTGATGGTCGGCGCAGAACTCGTGAAAGATCGCGAGACGAAAGAGCCAGCTAGCGCTGAGCGCGATGCCGTCGTCCAAGCCTGTTTCCGCCGCGGCCTGCTGATGCTCGGTTGCGGCAGCAGTACACTTCGCTTCTGCCCGCCGCTCGTGGTGACCCGCGAAGAAGTAGACACAGCAGTCGCGATTATCGATGAAGTGCTGGGAGAAATTTAGTGCGAGCGCAGCGAGCCTCCTGTTCCCTCGCCCCGCCGCGGGGAGAGGGTTAGGGTGAGGGGTCGAAGCGGGTACTAACTCCGATTCCAAGCATGCCTAAGATTTGGTCCACTCGCAGCCCAATCCCTCACCACGGCCCTCTCCCCGGAGTATCGGGGAGAGGGAGATCGGAAGCAGAAGGAAATTTCACATGTGGCAGGATCTCCTCAACCGTCTTCGCCTCCGCAGCACCAACTCCGGCGTCTATGCAGGCCGTTGGCTCGATCGGCCGAGCGGCGGTGAGATTGAATCGCTCAACCCGGCAACGGGCGAGATCATTGCCAAAGTGCACACCGGTTCGCTCGCAGATTTTGAAGTTGCTGCGAGCAACTCGCACGCGGCCTTTGCCAGTTGGCGAAAGTTGCCAGCGCCGCAGCGCGGCGAAATCGTCCGGCTGATCGGCGAACAACTGCGCAAACAGAAAGACGACCTCGGCCTGCTCGTCACGCTCGAAGCCGGCAAGATTCGCAGTGAAGGGCTCGGCGAGGTTCAAGAGATGATCGACATGTGCGACTTCGCCGTCGGCTTGTCGCGACAGCTCTATGGTTTGACGATCGCCAGCGAACGTCCCGACCATCGCCTGATGGAGCAATGGCATCCGCTCGGCGCGGTCGGCGTGATTACTGCCTTCAACTTTCCCGTAGCCGTTTGGGCCTGGAATGCTGCCCTCGCGCTGGTCTGCGGCGATCCGGTTTTGTGGAAGCCGTCGCATCTCACGCCGCTGACTGCCATCGCCGTGCAGAACATCGTCAACGATGTCCTCGAATCGCGTGGCCTCGCCGGCGTGCTGAATCTCATCGTCGGTGATCGCGACGTAGGCCAGTCGATTGCAGCCGACGTTCGCTTCCCGCTGATCTCTGCCACCGGCAGCACCGCGATGGGGAAGAGTGTCGCGGTGAAAGTCGCCGAGCGTCTCGGCCGCAGCTTGCTCGAGCTCGGTGGCAACAACGGCTGCATCGTCACGGAGTCCGCCGATCTGGATCTCGCGGTACGAGCCATCCTCTTCGCCGCCGTCGGCACAGCGGGCCAGCGCTGCACCACGCTCCGCCGACTCATCGTGCATGAATCGCGCGCGGAGGAACTCATCGCGCGCTTGAAAAAAGCCTACGGCAACGTGAAGGTCGGCCTGCCGTGGGAAGAAGGGACAGTGCTTGGACCGCTGATCAGCGAAGACGCCGTCAAACAGTTCACCGACGCAATCGCCACGATCAAGCAGCAAGGGGGCGAAGTACTCTGCGGCGGTTCGCGCATCGATCGACCTGGCTGCTATGTGCAACCGACCATCGTCCAGGCGAAACCTGCGATGGAGATCGTCAAACACGAAACATTCGCGCCGATCCTGTACGTCTTTACGTACCAGGATCTGAACGCGGCCATTGAACTGCACAACAATGTTCCGCAAGGACTTTCGAGCGCGATCTTCACCGAGCGAATGCGCGAAGCCGAGCAGTTCCTCTCGCCGGCCGGCAGCGATTGCGGCATCGCGAATGTGAATCTCGGCCCCAGCGGCGCGGAGATCGGCGGGGCCTTCGGCGGCGAAAAAGAAACCGGCGGCGGCCGCGAAGCCGGCAGTGACGCCTGGAAGGCTTACATGCGACGGCAGACCTGCACGGTCAACTACGGCACGACGCTGCCGCTGGCGCAGGGCGTGAAGTTTGACGTGGAGTAGTGGATCGCGAAGTCCTACGGGGCTATGCTGCGCCATTCAGCCTGGTAGTTGCCCACTCTTCGTCGAATTCTCCCCAGTAGTCGAGTTAATCCTATGACTACTTTGCTTGATCAAACTGGTTACGAACAAACCAAATCAAAGCTGCATCAGCTAGACGCGCGACTGGCGGTGATTCAGCAACGAACCGATTTGAACGCCGAGCATCTTCATCGAGTCGTGGCCTCTTATCAGGCGATGAAGAAGCAATATCTCGAAGAGATCAGACTGTTTGAAGCAACTCGCGCAAAGTCGTAGAGAAGCCTTGCTACTGAATCAGAAGCTGAGCCCACCATGAAACAATTCGCGTTGTTCGCTCTGCTCTTCATCGGCCTTATTCAATTCACTACCGCTCAAGAAAAAATCCCCCGCGTCGCCGTCATTACCACGGCTTGGTATCCAAACTCCCACGCCGATGTGATCGGCGGGCGGTTGCTCGAGGGATACAACCTCAACGGCGAGGGTGAATTTCCGCAGCTTAAGCTGGTTTCGATCTTCACCGATCAAGTGCCGGCGAATGACAAAAGTCGCGCGCTGGCCGAGAAACATCACGTGCCGATTTTCGACACCATCGAAAAGGCGCTCACGCTTGGTGGCGATAAGCTAGCGGTCGATGGCGTGCTGATGATTGCCGAGCATGGGAAGTATCCCGAGAACGACACCGGCAGCCTGGTGTATCCCAAGCGGCGGCTCTTTGGCGAGATTGTCGCGACCTTCGAAAAAACAAAAAAGGTCGTGCCCGTTTTCAGCGACAAGCACCTGGAAGCGAGTTGGTCGGACATCGATTGGCTGTGGCAGACGGCGAAGAAGCACCACATTCCGCTGATGGCCGGCTCGTCGCTGCCGCAGGCTTGGCGGATTCCGCAGGTCGATCTGGAAAAAGGGAAAGCCGTCAAAGAGATCGTCGTCACGTCGTATCATCGACTCGATTCATACGGCTTTCATGGGCTCGAAGGTTTGCAGTGCCTCGCCGAGCGCCGCCAGGGTGGCGAGACGGGCGTGAAACGAGTTCGTTGCCTGCAAGGAGAAGAAGTCTGGAAGGCGATGGATGCGGGCGAGTTTAGCGCCGCGCTGCTCGAGCAAGCAGTGAGCAAATTTCAGGATAGGCCGTTGCCGGCAGGCAAGAAGATTCGCGAGTTGCCGAAGAAGCCGGCTCTTTTTCAGATCGAATACAACGACGGCTTGAAGGCGAGCGTCGTGACCATGGACAACGGCCTCGCTGAATGGGCCGCTGCCTGGAATTATCAGGACGGCGGCGGCGATGCGTTTCTGTATCGGCTGCAGGAGGATCACCCTTATGCCCACTTCACCAACCTGCTGAAGGGGGCCGAGCAGATGATGCACACCGGCAAACCGACCTGGTCAACCGAGCGGACCTATCTCACCAGCGGCTTGCTCGATTCGCTGCTCGTCAGCAAGAAGAACGGCGGTAGTTGGCTCGACACGCCGTTTTTGAACATCAAGTATCAAAGCGACTACGACTGGCGCGAACCGCCAGCCATGCCGCCACTCACGCCGAAGAAAAAGTAGGCCGCCTCAAGCAAATCTCAAATTCGCCGTTGACTCGCCTTATCTGTACTAATAGTATTAGTACGGACAAGCGAGGGCCGGTTATGATTTTTCAGATCGATGTCGCCAGCCGAGTGCCCATTTATCGGCAGCTGGCCCAGCAGATCCGCGAGGGAGTGGCCCGCGGCAAGCTAGCCGCGGATGAGCGACTTCCCAGCGTGCGCGAGCTGTCGCGCACGCTTGTTATCAACCCCAACACGGTCGCGCGGGTTTATACCGAGCTCGAACGTGATGGCGTTCTCAATACGCGGCCCGGCCTCGGCGTGTTTGTCGCGCAGCCGCGCAACGACCTGACGCGCCGCGCGCGGAAAGATCGGCTGGCTACGCTCGCTGATCAATTGCTGACCGAAGCCGTCCATCTGGGCTTTAGTGCGCAGGAAGTTTTGTCGCTCGTCACCGAGCGCATTGCGAAGTTTCAATTTCCGGAATCCGTCGCGAGTGAATAGTCATGCAACCCGCCATTGCGACTCAAGGATTGACGAAATACTACGGACGCAAGTGCGTCGTCAACTCGCTCGATCTGCACGTGCCCACGGGCTCCGTGTATGGATTGCTGGGCCGCAATGGCTCTGGTAAATCGACAACGCTCAAGATGTTGCTCGGGTTCGTGCACCCTGATCGAGGATCGGCTGACTTGCTCGGCCACAACATTGCGCAGCTCGCGCCCGAAGTGCGAGCGAGGGTGGCCTTCACCGCCGAAGGGCATCCGTTTCTGCGATGGATGACCGTCGACGAAGCGGTACGGTTCACGCGTTCCTTTTATCCGCATTGGAACAGTGAACTGCTCGATCAGATTCTCGATCACTTTGCCCTGCCGCGACGAGCCAAGATTCGCAGCTTATCGAACGGCCAGCGGGCACAAGTGTCGCTGGCGCTCGCGGTCGCGCCCGATCCGGAACTGCTGATCTTGGATGATCCGACGCTGGGACTCGATACCGTCGTTCGTCGCGACTTTTTGGAATCGTTGATTCAAATCATCCAACGCGAGGGGCGAACCATTTTGATCAGTTCGCACATTCTCGCCGATGTCGAACGGGTCGCCGATCGAATCGGGATTATGGTCGACGGCGTGCTGCGAGCTGATTGCCCGACCGAATACTTCAAGCTGTCGCTGCGGAAAGTGATCTTGGAATTCGCGGGCGAACCACCGACGTTTCCCGCGTGTGCCGGCCTGGTGAGCAGTTGGCGCGTCGGCCATCGACTGGAAGTGGTGCTCGTCGGTTACGGAACCAGGCACGAACAGCTGATCGAATCGCTCGGGCCGTTGTCGACCGATGTGCTCGAGTTGTCGCTAGAAGATGCGTTCATCGAATACACCCGCGGGCCGCGTCGCGCGCTCCCGCTGCTCAACGTGGAGAACCGAAATGTCGAGCGCACTTACGCTTAAAGAATTGCGCGAAAGCGCCGGCCTGGCAGCCCTGGCCTTCGTCGGGTTGCTGATCTTCGCGCTGGCCGCGATCGGCAGCAATCCGCTGTGGTTCGTGTTCGGTCGCGGTGGTGGAGCCGGCGGCGGAATTCCCTTTTTGTTTGATTCGTTCCACTGGAACTATTGCTTAGCCGCCGCGAGCGTGGGGATCGCGCTCGGCCTTAAGCAGTCGCTGGGCGATCTGTGGGGCGAGGCCCATTTGTTTTGGCTGCACCGGCCTGTCAGTCGTCGGCGCGTGTATCTCACCAAAGTTGCCGTTGGCTTGTTGCTGTATCTGCTGCTGGCTGCAGTTCCGCTCGGGATTTATTCGTGGTGGGCAGCGAGCCCGGGAACACACGCCAGTCCTTTTGAATGGTCGATGGCGATTCCCACTTGGATTGCGTGGCTCGCGCTGAGCGTGATTTATCTCGGCGCGATGTTAGCTGGCATTCGGCCTGCCGCTTGGATTGGTACGCGTTTGCTGCCGCTGGTCGCCGCGATTGGCTGTGCGCTGGTGGCTTGCATGCTGCCGGCGTGGTGGGGCTTGGTCAGTACGGTGGTCGTCGCCGGTGTACTGATTTCGTTGATCGTGTTCGTTGCCGAAACCAGAGATTTTGCCTAAGGGTGCGACATGTCAACTGCTTCTACGCCAGTGCGAACGCTTTTACTTGCCGCCGTTGTGGCCGCGGGCCTATCGGGCGTTTGGTTCATGCTCGTGACGACGCTGATCAGCATCGTCGAGCGCTCTGGACCGCCGACTGATTTTGAGCAAATCACCGTACGCGCCGATGGTGAACCGGTCATCCTCAAGCAGAATTCGACCGGCGTGCAACAGCAGTTACTTACGCTCGACCGCCAGCCGACGGCGGGAAACATTTACCAGATTCTGCATCTCAGTCATTTGCCACTACCGGGCCGAGAGATGGTGGAACCTGCGGGCCGCGACTGGTCGCAGCGCTTAGCTTGGGTCAGCGATGGCGGCTCGCCGCAGACGTACTGGTATTTGATTCATGATGGCGAACCGGATGGGCACGCATACGGTGTGGGCTACAGCTCCGTAACGCGGCGCGTCGTCGGCTACATCGGCAAGAGTGGCTTCACCGAGCACCTGCCGCCGCGCGACGATTGGTTTCAGTTCGCGGGGAATGCCGCGCTCGCGTATGGAACGACGGAGCGAGTCTACCGGGAACCCTATTGGAACGTTCAGCCGTCGCTGTACTTGCTGGCCAGCGGCAAGCTGTGGGATCTGAACACCCGCACAAAAACCGTGAAAGAAGTACTCGATTGCCCAGAGGCCGTGGGCATTGGTTGGGCATGGCAAACGGCAGCTAAACTTCCGGAACCCAAGGCCGATGGCACGCAGGAGCAAAGCAGCCAGACGACCCCGCGAGCCATCATGCTGCGGACGCCGAACGCTTTGATCGTCGTCGAGTCGAAGACGGGAAAGTCGCAAAAATACCCGTTGCCGCAGCAACTGCAACCGCTGCTCGTGGGCGGAGTGCAGTTGGCCGATGGCCAACTCCTCGCGTTCCGGCAAACGCCCGCGATTCAAACGGTAGCGTGGATCGATCAAGCAGGGAAGTTGGTTGCTGAAAAGGAGGTCGTGCTCAACAGCTCGGTCCGAGAGATGAAGCCGGCATCCGTCGCCGTGGTGAGCTCGCTGGTCGCTCCCGCTCCAGTCTGGCAACTCTGCATGCTCGGCTTCTTCTCGCAAGTTCCCCTGCGTGCAGCCGGAGTAGATCCCGGCGCCACCGCATTCGGCAGGGCAATTTCACTCGGCTGGCCCGGCTTCGTCGTGATCCTGTGCATCAGCCTCGGCGTCGCCTGGGCCACGTATCGACGGCAAGTGAGCTATCGACTGCCGGGCGCGATTGCCTGGGCAATCTTCGTTCTAATGTTCGGGCCATTGGGCTACCTCACGTATCGTTGGCATCGTACTTGGCCGGTTCTCGACGATTGCCCGAATTGCAACCATCAGTCGCCCCGCGATCGCGAGTTGTGCACCGAATGCGGCGTGGAGTTTCCGCCACCGAAGCTAACTGGCACCGAAGTCTTTGCTTAAGTGCTCGAGCCGCGAAGTCGCTCTCACGCTCGCGCGCGAAAGACATCGAACAAGCTGAGGAGCATCTCGCGCAGGTTGCCTTGATGTTGCACGTAAGCTTCGGCGACATCAGAGGGCGTGATGCGATCATCACTCTCGGGCAAGAGCCGTTGCACGATGTCGAGCGCCAGCTCGAGCTTGGGCTTGGTGGTGAAGAGAAGCGGCAGGCGAACTGGCTGATGAGCCGTGACGAGCAGGCCCGCGCCGCGCTGTCGGCAACGAGCGCGCAACAGCAGACATTGCCACAGACTGAGCTGCTCATAGCCATCGATAATGACCAGCGTGTGGTCATTCCAATTTCGCCAGGCGAGCGCAGACCAATCGAGACCGCGGCGTCCCTGCACTTGCTGCTGCACAATCTTGCGACCTAGTTGCTCGAACGCAGGATGGAGCGCGGCGAGGAGCGAGCTTTTGCCACTGCCATGAGGGCCGATGATCGAGCCGCGCCAGTGTTGCGACTGCAAATCCGCGGCGAGACTCCCTGCCGTGATGCCTGACGGAAAGACATAATCGAGCGCGCCAGGTTTGATGAAGCGCGTGGCGAAAGGATTGCTGCCTTCCATGAGAGACAAGTTCTGAGTTTTGGGTTCTGAGTTTTGAGACAGGAAAAAGAAAGAGTGAAGAGTTCTCTCCTGTCTCAGAACTCAAAACTCAGAACTACTCGTCGTCATCCGCAGCAGCAGACGCGGGATCAACGGGCACGGCGGGGACCGAGCCAAGCGTAAAGGGATATTCGAGCACGTATTCCTTGCCGCGACGAGCAAAGAGTCGCAAGCGCACGCACCAGCGGATGCGCAGGATTGCGCCATCGTAGGTGAGTGGGCTATTGGGGAGATAGATTTTGAATCGCCGCAACGGCCGCAAGTCGCCATCTTCGGCATCGGCAGGGAGTCGACGTTCGAAGTAGTGTACTCCGAGGTCTTCCTCGCCTTTGCCTTCGGTGATCCAGAGGACCGAGGCTTCGACGGCTTGCATGTCGGAGGTATCGATGGCGTCGATCTGGTATTCGCAGATCAACTCATCGCCCGCCGCGTATTGCTTACGGTTCCCGCCGAGGCAAATGCTGAGGAGCGGTTCATCTTGCAGGCTCGTGCCGGTCATGCCCGCACCCCCGCTCCGCCGGCCACGACCCGAAGCGGCGGTGTCATGGCCTGTCGTCTCTGCTCGGAACTCACCTGCACCTGCAGCGTTTGAGTGCTCGGATAAACGACGAGCGGAAACGCCCGCCGAAACTCCGGCCAGCCTTCGGCCGAGCCGCGCACCACTAGTCGCCAGTGGACCGAGTTGTGAGGCCCTTGAAACGAATGCATCGCGTCGGCAGGCACCGCAACAAAAAACGAACACTGAAACGGCTGGCTGGGCTCGATCAGAAAATCGGTCTGCTCAAACACAGCGCGGCGAAAGACTTCGCGCACTTCGGTGCGGCAGTCGGTCCCTTGGTGATAGGTCGCTTCTTCTTCGCAGATCAGGCAGACTTCGAACTTGAAGACGCGAATGTGTCCTTGCTGCCAGACCGACGCGCGATACTCGCGGCCGGCTTCGAGCGGCAGATCAGAAACCTCGACGGTGGTGGGACCCATGCCCGTATGCACCACAATGAGTCGCAGCAAGTAATAGATCGACCAACCGCCGATGGCCAAAAACGGCAGCACCACGGCGGTGAGATACCAGTCGCTTTCGCGGGCAACATGCGTGCGAACCGCAATGACCGTCAGCACGCAAGCAACGGCATTCCAAGCCAGCGTAAAAATCGTCGCCGCGAGCAATCGCCAGGCCGGCGTTTCGGTGCGCGGCAAACGATAGCTCAGCTCAATGCCGGGGCTATTCTTCAAACCTTCGAGATCGGGAATGGTGGGATATTCGGGACGGGCGGGAATGACATCGCTGAGCGCATCGATCTCGGTCGCCGTTTGCGCCATTGCCGAGCGACGTTCGACCGATACGCCGATCCGCAGAACGGTCCAAATCAAACCAGCGCTGCCGAGCACGGTGAAAGGAGCGGCGACCATGATGATCAGCCAGCGCCCCAGACCAAATCCATACGCAGCGGGATCGTGCAGACTAATGAGCGATGCAATCACGCCCACGCCGAGCAAAAAGATAGCGGCGAAGAAGAGCGCTTCTCCCACGCTGCCGGCCAGATTGGAACCGGTACGTCGGGTGCCTCGCTTCTTCTCCAAAAACCGAAACAATCGGGCCACTCAGGGGCTCCGCGAAAAAAGTCTGCTGACGCTGGGATGTGCGTCAGTTTGGCGCGCTGCTCAGGACGCGCGAAAATAGCCGCACTCGATTATAGGTCTGCAGCGTTTGCTGCTCCAAGGCCGTACGGGACCGGATTTGCGGTTTCCGGGGGATATAACGCAGGTGAAATCCGTAAATTCTCTGCATTCCGGATTTTCCTTGAATTGACAACGCCCTTCACACCAGCCGAGAATAAAGTTGCTGCGCACGCATTGACTGCGCCCGCGCGGCTCCGGAACAGACGTTCGCTTGCCCAGGCTCATCTTCAAACGAACGCCCCATACTGGGAAAGCCGCGCAGCATCTGCAGAAGATGCCCCGGCCGAATTTCGTCGCTCGCACATCTTCATGGCATCGTTGCCTTTTGGGAGTTTCGCATCGTGGCTGCACCAGGACCGAAGAAAAAGGGGGACTTCACCGAAATCCTCCTCCGCCGCCGCATCGTCAGTCAGGACCAAATCACCGAAGCCCGTCAGGTAGCCAAGGACGGCAACGCCAACCTGGCCGAAACGCTCATCAAGCTCGGCTATGCCACCGGCGAAGAGGTGATGCAAGCCGTTGCCCAGGAGCACGGCCGGGCTTATATCGACCTGAGCGAGGTCGACATTCCGGAAGCGATCATCGAACTCGTGCCGGAATCGGTCGCCCGCGAGCAATCGGTACTCCCCCACTCGGAGGTAGACGGCACGCTGACGGTGATTGTCAGCGATCCGTACGACATCGATACGGTCGAAAAGCTCCGTTTCATTCTAAACCGCAAAATCGAAATCGCCCTCGCCCCCCGCGAGCGGATTCTGGAAGCGATCAACAAGTATTACAGTCAGATAGAAGGTGAATCGGCGGACTCAGTGCTCCAAGAATTCACCGATACGGCGATCGACTTTACCGAAACCGAATCGGCGACCGTCGCCAGCAACAACGAAGCCGTCGACGAAAACAGCGCGCCGGTCGTCCGCATGGTCCAGTTGATGATTCAGGAAGCCGTCCAGTTGCGGGCTTCGGACATCCACGTCGAGCCGTTCGAAGAAGTAGTTCGAATTCGCTACCGAATCGATGGCATTTTGCACAAGCGCGACAGCCCGCCTCGCCGCTTGCTGTCGGCGATCATCTCCCGCATCAAGATTCTGGGGAAGATGGACATTGCCGAGCGACGTCGCCCCCAGGACGGGCGGATCAAGGTAACCGTCGGCGACAAGGACCTGGACCTTCGCGTCAGTATCATTCCCACCGCCCACGGTCAGTCGGCGGTCATGCGGATTCTGAACAAGGACAATATCAAAGTCGGCGTCCGGCAATTAGGTCTGCACGAGACCGACTTCAATAAGTTCCAGAGTCTGCTCAAACGGCCGAACGGAATTGTCCTCGTGACCGGACCCACCGGTTCGGGGAAGACGACAACGCTCTATGCCGCGCTCAATTCGATGAACCGGCCGGACAAGAAGATCATCACGGCCGAGGATCCGGTGGAGTATTACCTTCCCGGCATCAACCAAGTTGAGGTGAAGCACAACATCGGCCTCGATTTCAGCCGCATCATTCGGTCGATGTTGCGGCAGGCACCCAATGTGATCCTCGTCGGCGAAATGCGTGATGAAGAGACGGCACAGATGGGCATCCAGGCATCTTTAACTGGACACTTGGTATTTAGTACTCTACATACGAACGATGCGCCCAGTGCTGTAACGCGCATGGTCGACATGCACGTTCCGGCTTACCTCGTCGCGAGCAGCGTGGTAGCCGTGCTGGCGCAGCGGTTGGTGCGCCTGAATTGCTCGAAGTGCAAGCACCCGATTCAGCTCCCAGAATCGGTTTTGAACGACGCAGGTATTCCTTTGGAACTAGCCAAGAAGGCGACGTTCATGAAGGGGAAGGGCTGCGGCAACTGCAACAAGAGCGGCTACCGCGGACGCCAGGGAATCTTTGAACTAATGATGATCAGCGGCAAGATTCGCGAGATGATCTTCAAGAACATGTCTTCCCTGGAAATACGTAAGGAAGCATGCCGTTTGGGGATGAGCACCCTCTACGTTGACGGGATTCGCAAGGTCATGTCGGGCATCACCACGCTCGACGAGGTCTATCGCAACGCTAAGCGTAACGAAACGGACGTAATCTCGATGTAATTCGCCGCGCGTCGCCTCCCAGGCGACCCGCCATTTATTTCGCACGCAAACTAATTACCAGATGTTCTCGAAACGACGAAATCGCGAGCTCGCAGTTAGTCGTGCGGTCTGAGATCGGTGCCAGCCGGCGAACGAAGTTCAGCCGGCGGCCGGAAAAGTCATTCAAGTCAATTCAACAGAAAAATCAGCTTTTCGCGCGCGGGCTTTTGCCTGGGGTCCTGACGCTATCAATAATCGGTTGTGCTCAGGAACAGAGTCTTATCACCAAAGAGCACAAACGCAGGGACAGTTGTTAAACCGGCGACGCAGGCGGATCTTTTTCCAGGCGTCTTAGGCATGACAAGCGTTCGCAATTCGGAACCAATCACGAGTCGGGCCAGAGGCATTCGTTTTCTCCCCGCCGTGTGAATTCATATTTTTCAAGGACGTTTTCCGCGGTAGGCGAACCGCGCGGCTAGTGCTGCGCGCTTGGCTGTAACGCGGTTGAGGTACGTATGGCTTCCATTCTCATCGACAAACTGTTGCAGGCTGCCGTCAAGCAAGGGGCGAGCGATATCCATATCGTTACCGGCCAGCCTCCGGTCTTTCGGCTGCACGGGCGCATGCGCAAGCTCGAGACCAAGGTTCTCGAGCCGGAAGACAGTGTCGCCCTGATGAAGAGCATCGCCCCCGAACGCTGCCAACGCGAACTGCAGGAACGAGGCAGCGCCGACTTTGGGTTTGCCTTCGGCGACCTGGCTCGCTTTCGCGTTTCGATCTTCAAGCAGCGCGGCCACGTCTCGATGGTGCTGCGGCAGATTCCGAACAACATGCTCACCCCGCAGCAACTCGGGTTGCCCGAAGTCTGCGTGAAGATGGTGATGCGTCCCCGCGGTCTCTTTCTGGTGACCGGGCCGACCGGTTCGGGCAAATCGACCACGCTGGCCAGCCTGGTGAATTACATCAACGAGACGGTTGACCATCACATCATCACGATCGAAGACCCGATCGAGTTTTATCACTATCACAAGAAGTCGACCGTCAATCAGCGCGAGATCGGCGTCGATGTGCCGAGCTTTTCGGAAGCGATTCGCCGTGCTCTGCGGCAAGACCCCGACGTGATTCTCGTCGGCGAAATGCGTGACTTGGAAACCATCGAAGCCGCCATCTCGGCTGCCGAAACGGGCCACGTGGTGTTCGGCACGCTGCACACCAACAGCGCTCAGGGCACGATCAACCGTATTATCGATGCCTTTCCCGGTAACTTGCAGGACCAGGTCCGCACCCAGTTGTCGACGTCGATCATCGGCGTCGTGGCTCAAACGCTGCTGCCAAAGATCGGCGGTGGCCGCTGTGCAGCTTATGAAATTCTGGTGGTCACGCCCGGTATCGCGAACTTGATCCGCGAGAACAAAACGTTCCGCATCAACAGTGCGATTCAAACCGGTATGAAGTTCGGCATGCAGCTGATGGACGATCACTTGTTCCGGCTGTGGCTCGAACAAAAAGTCACGCTCGAAGACGTCCTCAGCAAAGCGCAGAACCAGGACGAACTGGCCAAGCGCATTCACAACGCTCAGCGCGGCATCATGGACGATCCGTCGCAACAAGGCGGTCCCGATTTGAATTCCGCTCCTAAGGGCCATGGTGGGCACTAATTTTTTCCCCGGATCCAAGTTCCTAGCTCCCAGTTCCTCCTATGGCCATCCGTCGCATCGGTCAGATTCTCGTCGACTTAGGCTTCATCTCTGATGAGCAATTGGAGATGTTGCTCGAAGAGCAACAGAACCGCCCCGGCACGTTGCTGGGAAAGATCGCGCAAGAACTGAACCTGGTCAATGAAGATCAGCTCGCGCAGGCCCTGTCGGAACAGATGGGGATGAAGGTCGTCGACCTGGGCGAAATCGCGCTCAGCGTCGATCTGGTCGCGAAGATCTCGGAGTCGATGGCTCAGCTCTATCGCGTGGTGCCGGTTCACTTCGAAGGCAACTCGCTGACCGTGGCAACCTGCGATCCGCAGAACATCACGATTCAAGACGAGCTCCGCTCGATGCTCGGCTATCACATTCGGACGGTGATCGCCACCGAAGCCGATATCAAAAAGACGCTCGACCGTTACTACGCGTCGGATAAGGACACGGTTTCGAGCCTGGTTGCCGAGCTCGGCAACGACAAAGAGCTCGAAGCGGCGATGAAGGCCCTGGAAAAGGGGAAGCACGACCTGGGCGATCTCGAGTCGCTCGCCGATAGCGCGCCGGTTCGCAAGCTGCTGAACATGGTGTTGCTCCTCGCGATCAAGGATCACGCCAGCGACATTCACTTCGAGCCGTTCGAAGATGAGTTCCGCATCCGCATCAAAGCCGACGGCGTGTTGTTTGAAATGGTTCCGCCGCCGCGGCACTTGGCATTTGCGATCACCACTCGCATCAAGGTGATGGCGAATCTCGACATTGCCGAACGGCGGTTGCCGCAGGACGGCCGGATCGAGCTCACGGTCGGTGGTCACCCGGTCGACTTGCGCGTGAGCGTGCTCCCGACGCTGTTCGGCGAGAGCGTGGTTATGCGGGTGCTCGATCGCTCGGTGGTGTCGCTCAGCCTCGCCAAGGTCGGCTTCGAGCCGGCAATGCTCAAAACGTTCCGCACAATCATCGATCGTCCGAACGGCATTGTGCTGGTGACCGGGCCGACGGGTTCGGGAAAAACAACCACGCTTTATTCGGCACTCACCGAGCTCAACCACGTCGAAGACAAACTGATCACCACCGAGGACCCGGTTGAATACGAAATCGACGGCATCGTGCAGATTCCGATCGATCACGAAATCGGCGTGACCTTTGCCGCTTGCTTGCGGGCCATTTTGCGGCAGGATCCCGACATCATTCTGGTCGGCGAGATCCGCGATCTCGAAACGGCGGAAATTGCCATTCAAGCAGCCCTCACGGGGCACATGGTGTTCAGCACGCTCCACACCAACGATTCGCCGAGCACGATCACGCGTCTCAAGGACATGGGCGTGCCGACGTTTTTGATCACGGCCACGGTCGAAGCGATTCTCGCGCAACGGTTGGTGCGGCGCATTTGCGCGGGCTGCCGCGAAGAGGTCGCTCCTTCGGAAGACTTGCTGTCCGATCTCGGCATGACCGTGGCCGACGTCGCCGACAAGCGGTTCTTCCGCGGCCGCGGCTGCGAGACCTGCAACAACACGGGCTACAAAGGCCGCGTCGGTTTGTATGAGTTGATGATCGTCAACGACACGATCCGCGACATGATCATGCAAAACGCTTCGGTCGACGATCTCCGCAAGTGCGCGGTCGGCTTCGGCATGACCACGCTCCGCGAGTCGGGCATGGCCAAGGCCTATGAAGGTGTGACGACGCTGGATGAGATTGTGCGCGAAACGATTTTGGAAGCGTAAGGAAGTAGTTCTGAGTTTTGAGTTTTGAGTTCTGAGACCAGAACGTCAAAGCTCCTGTCTCAGAACTTGAAACTCAGAACTCAGAACTTTTTGTTTTCCTCTACTCCGCGGGGGTTTCCCGATGCCTACCTATCAATTCGAAGCCATGGACGCTACCGGCGCGGAAATCCGCGACGTGATCGAGGCCCCTTCGGAGGAAGAAGCCCAGCAGACCATTCGGCAGATGGGCTATTTCGTCACCAAGATCGCCGCCAAGCGGCAATCGGGTGGTGCGAAGACCGCTGGCGGCAAAAAGAAACGTCCGCTGGCCTTGGGTGGCGCGAGCAGCAAACAGCTCGCGATGTTCACCAAGCAGCTTTCGATTCTGCAGGACGCCGGCCTGCCGATTCTCCGCAGCTTGCGGATTCTCGAATTGCAACAAAAGCCGGGCAAACTCAAGAACGCGCTGATGGACGTCGGCGATGAGATCGAAGGTGGCGCCACGCTTTCGGAAGCGATGGCCAAGAGCCCGTCGGTCTTCAGCCGTCTGTTTGTGAACATGATCAAAGCCGGTGAAGCGGGCGGTGCTCTCGAAGTGATTCTTCGCCGCTTGTCGGAGTTCCTCGACCGGTCGGAATCGCTGAAGGCCAAGGTCAAGGGCGCGATGATTTACCCGGTGGTCGTCGTGCTCGTCGCGATCATGATCCTCGTGTTCATCATGATCAAGATCGTGCCGGTGTTCCAAAAGATGTTCGACGAGTTCGGCCTCAAGTTGCCGTTGCCGACGGAGATTCTCATCAATCTCTCGAAGTGGCTGGTCAAGGACGGCTGGTGGTCGATGCCGCTCATCCCGGTCGTGGTCTTTGTCGTCATCAAGATCATTCGCAAGTTCAAACAAGGGCGCATGGGCTGGGACTTATTCTGGCTGAAGTTGCCGATCATCGGCATGCTCACCGAAAAGAACATCATGGCGAGAACATCGCGAACACTAGGAACACTGGTGGCGAGCGGTGTGCCGATTCTGGAATCGCTCAACATCACTCGCGAAACGGCAACCAATGCCATGTTCGAGCGGATGTACGGCAAGGTGAGCGACGCCATTCGCGAGGGCGATACCATCGCCAAGCCGATGGCTGCCAACGCCAAGCCTGGTTTTCATCCGGTGGCCGCGGGGCTGTGGTTCGCGCTCGGCGCGTTCGGGCCGCTGTTGCTCATGTGCTTGCCCAAGGTGGCCGAGAAGGCAGGCGGCTATCACATGTTCATCATGTTTGCCTGTGCGGCGGGCATCATCGGCCTGGCTTACTACTTCCTGAATATGAACAAGCGCGTGGTCGACGAACTGGTGGTGAACATGGTCGACGTCGGTGAGGAAACCGGCGAACTCGACACCATGCTCTACAAGGTAGCCGACGTGTTCGATGAAGAAGTGACAACGCTCACCGATGGTTTGATGAAGCTGATCGAACCGTTGCTCATCGTGTTCCTCGGCGTGGCGGTCGGGTTCATCGTGGTGAGCCTCTTCTTGCCGCTGATCTCGCTCATCCAAGGTTTGACGTAAGTAAGTCTTCTCGTCGTAGCCACGCTCTGGCGAGCGTGGCTACTCATCATCTCATCGCTACGAAAAACGACACAGGTTGCAGGAGCTTACTATGTCTACCTCTCACCGGTTTATTGCCGGGAGTACCCGGTCTTCGCGACGAGCGTTCACGCTGGTCGAAATGCTCGTGGTGCTGGGCATCATCGGCGTGCTGATCGCGCTGCTGCTGCCTGCCGTGATGTATGCACAGCGCACTGCCCGCAACGCTGCCTTGGCGCTGGAGATCAAGAATCTCGACACCGCGCTCAATACCTACAAGCAACAGCGAGGTGAGTTTCCGCCCTGCTTCGGCGATTACAACAGCAGTGGCAACCTGGTGTATAGTACTGCCGCTCGCACTAGCAGCGTTGTTGAACGTCACTTGCAACGGTGCTATCCCAAGTTCATCGACAATCCGATGAATTCCAACGATTTCAAGGACCAGTTCTACACGGCTGCGATGAACGTGGATCAAGCCGAAGCGCTCGTGCTCTGGCTGAGCCTGATCAGTACCAATCCGGCGAACCCCTTCGAAACAACGGCCACTCGCAGTGGCTACTATGAGTTCAAGCAAAGCCAGTTGGTGGACAACGGCGATAGCGATGGCATTCCAATTTATGTGTCGCCTTATACGCGCGAACAACCTTTCATCTACGTCGAGAACCGCAACTACACGAGCTTCATGCGGCAGAACTGCTATGCCCGCGCTCTGTTGCCAAACGGCAACAACGCTCAAACGCTCCCCTACGGTTCCGCGCCGACGGCACCGATGAACCCGACCTCGTTTCAAATCTTGACCGCCGGTCAGGATGGCGACTGGGGCGACCTGCCCGCGCCCGCGAGCAACATGTATCCAGCCAAGGTGTTCCCTACGGACCTCGGGGGTTATTACAAGCCTGGCGACAAAGACAACCTGACCAACTTCAGCGGCGGAAAAACCTTGGGTGACTCTCGTCCGCAGTAGCGTGTGAGGCTTTGCCAGATCAGTGGCAGAATTGGGAACAGGCCGATGAAAAACTCACTCAAAAATCGCCAAGGCGACGCCTTCACCGTGATTGAACTCATGGTGGTGATCGCGATCCTCGGTCTGCTGATGGCCATCAGCATGTCGGCCTTCGGGGCTGCCATCGCACAAGCCAAAATCAGCCGGACGAAGGTGATCATCGCCAAGCTCGATCAACTGGTGATGGAACGTTATGAGGGTTACCGCACCCGGCCCATTCCGATTCGACCGCCCGCCAATCAGGACGTGCGCACCTCGGCTCAGAACCGCTTGCTCGCGTTGCGCGAAATCATGCGAATGGAATTGCCGGGCAGCAAGCAGGATGTCAATGACAATCCGGTGATTCCCGGAGTCACCCGGACAGCGATTAGCCGAGGCTACGTGCGGCGCGTGCCCAGCGGTTGGACCGAATCCTGGCAACAAGCCGAATGCCTGTACCTGATCATCGCTTCGATGCGTGACGGTGATAAATCAGCTCTCGATTTCTTCAGCCCGGAAGAGATTGGCGACATCGATGACGATGGCGTGCCGGAGATTCTCGACGCCTGGGGGACGCCGATTCAGTTCATTCGCTGGCCGGCAGGCTATCTCAGCGATGATACGAACTATCCCGCGCTGACGATGCAGAATCAAACCACGCCCGATTCTTTCGATCTGCTCAAAGCCGATTACCGCTGGAATCCAACCAACAACTCCACGCTCAAGCCTTACGATCTCAAACCGTTAATTTTTTCCTACGGCCCTGACCGGCAATTGGCCGGGCCATCGGTGTCTGCCATCCAGTATTCCGTTACGACGCCAACTAAAAATGATCCCTATTTCCACATGGGATCAGATCCGCTTCCTGGCGCTATCACCGATGCCGCTGCCTACGCCGCCTCCGCCGACAACATCACCAATCACTATCAGGAGGCCGAGTAATGCGTAGGCAACACTCGCCGAGGCGGGGCTACACGCTGGTCGAGCTCCTCGTGGTGATCATGATCGCCATGCTGCTGATGGTGGTCTCGCTGCCGGTCGTCAAAACCGTGATGGACGATGCTCGCCCGCGCGAAGCGTCGCGAATTTTGAACTCGACATTGTTCACCGCCAAGAGCCGCGCGGCCTTCACCACGCGTTTGGCTGGTGTCGAGTTCGTCATGCAAGCCGTCGGCGACACGACGATGAACCCGACGACTTACCAGTGCACGCAGATGTATCTGTGCGAAGTCCCGGCGATGTATGCCGGCGACTCGACGTTGTCGCAAGCGACGATCAATGTCGACACGCAATCGCCATCGGGCTCGCCGCGCTCGCCGAATACTTTTTACAACTACAAGCTCTACCTGATGGATGGTCCGGTTGGAAACAGCTTGCCGAGCTCTTCTGACAGCACGACGAAGACCGCGAACTACCTGATTGATCAAGACATCTTCGAGATCCGCTTCGACTTTCGCGGCCCGTGGTACACCGGTCATCGAATCGGGACCGAAAGCTTCACCGTCGACATTCCCGGCAATCCGCCACCATGCGTGATGAGTTCGACCAACCCGCCGAACAACTTTTGCCGCTCGGCGCCGTTTCAAATTCGCCGGCCGCCGCAACGCGTCGGCAATGCGGTGGAACTGCCGCGAGGAACCGCCATCGACATGATGTTCAGCGGCATCGGTCAGCAAGGCGAAGATTTTGCCGATACGTCGGCGCTGCGAATCATGTTCACGCCCGAAGGGAGCCTGCTTAATTACACGCGCATGAATCGCCAGATGATGGGCTCGCCCGTCGCGGCAACGAATCCGGTTTTGGGCACCGCACACTTCCTCGTGGGTGTTCCGCAAAAGGTAACCGGCCGTCAGGAAGAAGCGATGGGGGCGTACACCTACACCGATGCGAGCAAATCGAACATCGCCGATTTTAATGCTCTGTGGGTTTCGATCGGCCGAGCGTCGGGCGTGGTGACCACCAACGAAAACGCTCCCAATCCGACCTTTAGCGGCGACCCGAGCATGAATGCGATTCGGCAAAGCTACATCCAGCAATGCCGGCAGTACGCGACCGCGCGCGAACAAAAGGGAGGCCGCTAAATGACTCGGCAATCGACCAATCGCCGCGGCGTGAGCATTCTCGAAGTTCTCTTCGCGATCTTGATCACTTCCATCGGCCTGATGGGAGCCATCGCGGTTTTTCCCGCGGCGCTTTTGCAAATCAAGCGTGGCCAGCAAGCCGACGCGACGGCTGCCGCCGGCCTCTCGGGCATTCACATGTTCTACGCCATGAACATGCAGCAGCCTGGCCGTTGGTTGCTGCCTTCGACCACCGCGCCGCCGTCGTACTGGCCCACAGCGGGAGTCACCAATCCTTTGCCGCGAATGCCTGCTCGCAGCATCGACGGCCAGTGGTACATCGACGGGCAGTTTGGTTATTGCATCGATCCGCGGTTCGTTGCTGCCAATTCGCCGCCGTCGATCATGAGCGCCGACTCGAATGCGAATTACTTTCCCTACGGTCAGTCAACCAGTCCGATGCTCCGCGTCACGCTGAACAACGGCGCGCTGAATTCGACGACTCCCATGACTCCCTTGCATGCGGAATCGATTTTTCGCATCGACGACGACCTGTCATACCATCGTTTCACCGGCCGCTTGAATGGTATCGACGTCGATCGTACCAATCACTCGGAATCGATCTTCGTGCAAGGCAGTTCTGGCAACGCGCTCAAGCGCGAGTCGGACGGGCACTTGTCCTGGATGGCGACGCTCACTCCCAAGCTGGAGCGAGTTGCTGGAGCCTCCGAGAATCTCTTCAATCTGTCGATCGTGGTTTTTTACGATCGGCCGATCCAACTGCAGGCCACCGGCGGCTACGACGCCTCGGAATGGGACTTGGCCGTCAACATGACCAGCAGTATGAGTGGGACGTATGGCGGCGGCATCAGCGGCGGCGACATGCAGTTGACAAACACGGCTACTGGACTCACGACGGAAGAGCAGGCTCGTCGTTTGAGTCTGCGTCGCGATCAATGGATTATGCTCGCCAGTTTCACCTTGATCAGCGGTCGGCGGGTGCCGCAGTGCCGGTGGTATCGCGTGATTGATGCCGACGAACCCAACGGCGCCTCGGTTGAGGTCACTCTCTCGGGAGCCGACTGGGAAAACACCAATCAGCAGGTTCGCGCCGTGGTTTGTCAGGGCGTGATCGCCGTGTTTGAAAGAACCATCAAACTGGATCCGCGCAATTAGCCCTCGGGCCGATGCGCAGGTCTCACTTTTCGATAGATAGCATTCGCGATTTTCAGACTGCAGCCGGCTCTGGAACAGACGGCTGGGGTCAACTCCCTTTTGCGGAAGAGGTCCGTCCATGGCCACCACACTCGCCGACCGCAGTCCCCTCCCGCGGCGACTCGTCAAGCAGCGCAGAAAACGGCGGGGCATTGTCCTGCTGATGGTCGTGGCCCTGCTGGCCCTCTTTCTGTTGATGGGCGTGACCTTCGCCATTCTGTCGATCCAATACGGCGAAGCCGCCCGCAACCAGGCCGGCATCGAGCGCTACGGCGACCTGGCAGCAGACGATTTGGAATTGGGCGTCGGCGCGGTCGTTTACGATTCGCTGGGCCGCGGCTCGTTGCGTGGGCAGTCGTTGCTGCGAGATTTCTACGGCACTGATTTCGTACACACCACGGTCAGCGGCGCGCCGCTGACTGACAATCGCAAGACGGTCAACAATCAGTTCGTCGTCTTTCCGATGAACACCTCGGCGATCTCTGGCCAGGCCGCGAACATCCCTGGCTTTTACAACGGCCGCGTGCTGACGTTTATCAATGGTCTGGCCGCGGGCATCAGCACCCGCGTTGCCGGTTATGAACCGAACGACCCGGGCACTAGCCAAGCCGAACTCTACATCGAGCCCTTGGTAGGACCGAGCGGTATGCGCGTCATGCCGCAGAGCGGCGATCAGTTTGTCATCAACGGCGCGCCGTTCAACGGCATGGGCTTTGGCTACGATCCCGAAACGTATCGGCTGGATGCGGTTGACGACGCTACGACTCGTCGTCCCGTCGTGCTGCTGCCGCACTTTGCCGGTTATCAGCAACAGCAGGTCTACTCGACAAGCGGCGCCTTGACCCTCGCGCCCGATGTGGGTGGCGCCGACGAACCGTACGATTCTCCCGGACCGCAGGATCCTCACTTGTCGGTTGTCCCGCCTGGCCTACTCTCCTCGCGTGTGTCGGGTTCGTCGAATCATTTCACCTCGCCGCTGATCCCTTCGTTCAATCCGGCGCCGCTCATCAATTACTGGCTCGACAATTCACGCTGGCCTGGCGGCAACGTGCAATTGACGACGCCGCAGGAAAAGAATCTGGCCCGGCAGATCATCTTCCGGCCGATGCCCTGGGATCATCCGAACTTTACGGGTAGCAACCCATCGCTCACCGCTACCGGGACCGGCGATTATCCCATGATCATGCGCCGCATGGCGCAATCGACGGCCGTTTCTAGTCCCGGCAACCCGAATCCTTATTGGGAAGCGATTTGGGATGTCGACAACGACGGCGACGGTGTGCGCGACAGCGTGTGGGTCGACATCGGTTTGCCGGTGATGACCAGCCAATCGGGCCGGCGCTACAAGCGGTTGTTTGCGTACTTGATCAAGGACCTCGACGGCCGGATCAATCTCAATGTGCACGGCAACTTGGCCCAGCAGAACGCCAACGTCAACGCGACCAATTCGATCACCTATCCATTCCCAGTGTTTGGCTCCGGCGTGCAACCAGCTGCCGCGACGTTCCCGCAGAATAAAGCAGGGCCGATCACTCCGGTCGGCTCGGTGCAGTTGCCGCGCGGCATGGGCTTCGGCCCGGCCGAAGTTGACTTCCGCTATGTGCTGGGCGTGGCTTCGCTCACGGCTGAGTATGGACCGATTCTCACATCCCGCTACGGCGGCGATGGCGTGCCGGGCATCGCGGGCGACGACTCGCTCAGCACGGTGAAGATGGCCGGCGTGCCAGCCAATTATCTCAACGATTCGTGGTATGCCAGCCTGCCCGATGTGTGGGGCCGCAATGCCGTAGCTGTCGATTTCGCGGGCCGGCCCTTCTTCTATCGCGAGTCGATTCTGGCCGTCGCGCCGATGGGCGAAACCATCGACGATCCTTACGAAATGCAATGGGACTCGCGTACGGCGATCAACGACACGCCCTACTCGCCCGGTGATATGGAACGCCTGGCCCGCGCAAACGATATCGACATCACGGGCTATCCAATGCGCCTGCCAACTGTCTCGAACAACCTGTTCAGCGGTTCGGGCGATCCCACGGCATCGGGCGGCAACTATCAGCGCGTGCGCGAAATGCTGACGACGATGAGCTCCAATGTGCCGGTCGTGCCGGGCATTCTTCGTCTTGGCGACCGCAGTGCCCATGGCAATACGGCCACGCTGTCAGCGGCGGATGCGCCATCCGCCATTAATTTGTACCGACGGATGATCCAGCTAAATGGTGGCGGTGCGCTGTCTCCGGCACAAATCAATGGAATCCTTCACCAAATCCTGCCTTGGGAATTCTGGCAGGGCAAACCAATTGATCTGAATCGCTATTTGAGTAACGGTTTGAATGACAACAACGGGCAGAATTTTGCGAATGGCGAACCACTCGAAGCCATTCAAAATGAAACCGCGTTTGGTACGAATGGCAGCATTCCCTCGGGCGGCAACCTGCCGAACGGCTTTAGCGGGATTCGTGGCTATCACGCGAACAGCGTCGACGCCGATAACGACGGCGCTCAGGACGGCGTAGCCGGACCGACCAACGACCGCGGTTATGCTCGCCAAGTCTTGGCGCGTCATTTGTACTGCTTGATGCTCGCGCTCAACGGCACGGGAAATACCGCAAGTCCGGCACCTGGGGCAAATTACAATCCGCCGAATGGGCCCGCAGGTGGCACTTCTCCCGCCACTGCCAGAATGTTTGCTCAATGGGCGGTCAACATCGTTGACTTCCGCGATGTCGACAGCATCATGACCTGCTTCGAATACGACACGAATCCGTGGAACGGCTGGCAGGTCGACGGCAATCCTGCGACGACCGCCGGCGAAACAGAACGGGGCGTGGTGTGGGGCTGCGAAGCGCCAGAGCTTGTCTTGACCGAAGGCTTCGCGATGCACGATCGCCGGGTGAAGGACACGAAGTTCGACACCACGCAAAAAGAACGTAGCGAGGTGATGAATCCCGACGACGATGTCGATCAGTTTCGCGTGCCGCAGGGATCTGTATTCTTCGAAATGTATTGCCCACGGACGCATCCGCTTTACAACACGAGTGCGGGTGAATCGATCTACAACCCGCATATGCCGTTTGAGCTTTACGATCGAACAACTGGCAAACTAGATCTTGGACGACAAGCACCCGACGGCAATCCGGTGTGGCAAATTGCAATTGCGCAGCTTAAGCGTCAGCCTCAGCAGGGTTTGCCGACTGCGGCACACCTACAAGACAATGGTGAATGGCCCACAGCTGGATATTCTGATCCCGTGAACAACACCATCACCACCCAGGCGAACTATGCAATTCAATGGGACAATAACGATCCCAACAAAACGATTGCGATCGAGCGATACATATGGTTTACGAGTAACGACCCCGCGGGAAATCCTAAGCGGAACAACGTTTTCTACAACAAGCTCGGCTACAACGCGCAACTCAGTCCCGGCCAGTACATGCTAGTCGGGCCGCGTGAGCAGACTCACTTCGGCTCGAACAAAGCCGCCGGCATGGGTACCAGCAACGGCTATTGGCACGACAATTCGCCGCAGCACATCTTCATCTCGAACACGACCGGCATCGAGGTTACCGATGCGGCCGGCAATCGCACGTCGAAGCTCACCACGCCCGTCGGCGCCGCCGAAGTGCAACCTGTATTGCCGATGGTCGCCATGATGCGTCCGCCAGATGCCTGGGCCGACAAGCAAGCCGACACCCGCTGGTGGGTTGGGGCGAACATCACCGAGCCACTGCCGCAATCGGGAAATTACTACACCGAATACAACACGATGGAGAATGTGACGCAGCGACCGATCGATGCTTACGACGATCCGGGAACCCCGCTGAACACACTGATTGATACGCCGCAGGATAACAGCAGGCTTCTCGGAACCGAGGGGATGCTGCCAACCAAGGTTTATCCTAGCGTCTCAGCCTTATTTCTCCAGCGTCTTGCAGATCCTACTCGAGCCTGGAATGCATTCGACAATCCTTACATTACTGTCGATTTCGCGCCGCTCGATGCCACAGTATTTACTGGTGAAGAAGATACGAATCGGAAGGTCAAACAGAATCCAAACGATCAGAACTCGGCCGATATCGATGTCGATCCCAGTGATCCTCCAGGAGCTGGTAATCGAATTACTCAATTGGCCACTGCCCAGCGAGGCGCGGTAATCGGCAATATGTGGTTCCCCACATTCACCGACACGCAGTTGATGCCTGCTCCACCGACGTCGATGACCACCTATTTGTCGCAAAGCTTCCATCACACGCTGGGTTACATCAATAAGAGTGTCGGTGCACCCCGCGATTCATCGGGCGGAGCCGCATATGCGGGAGATCCTTCGAATGCGAATAACGGGAAGCCTTTCCCGTGGATCACTTGGCACAACCGGCCGTACATGAATGCGGCCGAGTTACTCCTCGTGCCTACGAGTGCGCCAAATCGGCTTGTGTTGGAAATCGGTCCAGACAATCCGGTCATCCCGAATGGCGCCAACAATCCGTATGCTGCGCCAGCGACCGATGGCCTGGCCTTACGTCGCCCGTTCTCGCACTTGATGAACATGTTCCAAACTTCGCAGGCCGATAATCAGGCCATGAACTTGGTCCGGATGCTCGACTATGTCGAGGTGCCATCGAACTTCGTTGGCGCCGAGCGTTGGTATTATCCCAGCACGCTGATGAATACAGATCCTTCGCCGGCGTTGCGGGGGCAATACACGCCGCCCTACTTGTATCGGCCGCCGTTCAACAAGTTGTCGCGGTTCCGTGATCCCGGCAAGATCAACATCAACACGATCTTTGATCCTGCCATCTGGAGCGCGATCGTCGGTTACGACGCCACGAACACCAACGGGCTCAATGGTGTGCAAACCACGGCAGCAAACGAGATCTTCCTCAGTCGTCAGGGTTATCCGGGCACGGTGGGGATGATGGATGCCAGCTACCCCACGATTTTTGCCAATCCGTTCCGCCCTGCCGATACAGCCGACCTGATGCCCAATGCGGGTAGCACCAGCATGCGGAACACTCCGCCTGTCGATGCCACGATCTTCCGGCGGTCGATTACGCGCACGGGCGAGCCACTGTTCGAGAACAGGTCGAACTTCGCTCCCAATGACAGCGAACGCAACGCTTACTTCCGCTATCAAGGGCTGCAGAAGTTGCCGAACATCATCGGCACGCAGTCGAACTGCTATGCGGTGTGGGCAACCGTCGGTTACTTCGAAGTAGAAGATGTCCCGACCGGCCCGGACGTGGCGCATCCGGATGGTTTCCAACTTGGTCAGGAACTCGACAGCGATCAAGGCAAGGCGCAGCGGCACCGCGGCTTCTACCTGATCGATCGTTCGATTCCCGTGGGCTTCATGCCCGGTCAGAAGTTGAATACCGACAACTGCATTTTGCTGCGGCGGCAAGTGGATTAATCAGAGGTAAGTCATGTCCATCGCGCTCCAGTGCGAACATTGTCAGCATGCGTTGCACGTCAACGACGGACTGGCCGGCAAGCGGATCAAGTGTCCGCAATGCCAGTCACCCATCGTCGTGCCGGGCGGCGCAGGCGAACCTGTGAGCGACTTTATGCACTGGGCCGGTGAGCATGCGGGGGGCGTGGAGCACGACGTGAAGTGGTACCTGCAAACCTTTAGCGGCAAGCAATACGGCCCCGTCGATCGCCGCTTGCTCGATTACTGGCAGCGGCTGGGAGCGGTTTCGGCCCGCAGCCAGGTGCTCCGCGAAGGTGACACTCAGTGGCGTTGGGCCAGCGAACTATATCCTCAGTTAGCCGTTGCTGCCCCGGAACATTTTGCGGGCGAGTAGCCTCCGCTCCAAAGCAACGACCAAGAGCATCGATCAAAAGCGCAGATCCGTTATGAAGTCGCACACTCACAAATCAAAATCCATTCGCGCTGCATTCACGCTCGTCGAAATGCTGATTGCGATGGCGTTGACATTGATCCTGGTCTACGCGATTGCGGAGTTCTATGCCTACATCGGCAACGCCGTGCGCGACGGCCGCGCGACGATCGAAATGGGTGGCCAACTGCGCGCTGCCGCGCAGCAACTGAACGACGATCTGGAATGCCTCACGCTGCGACCCACGCCCTGGATCAATCCGGCGACTTCGCCGGGTTACTTCAGCGTGTATGAAGGGCCGGGCTACGATGCCGATCCGGAAGCTGCGGGCATCACGGCTGGGGCTCGCAGCCTGGTAAACGACAGCAACAACGACAACATCAAGGATCTGATTCAGAACAACAACGCCACCAATCTCTTCGGCGACGGCGACGATGTGCTGGCCTTCACCATTCGCGCCAAGGGAACACCGTTTCAAGGGCGATACAACGGCAGTGTGACGACCTCGCTCTATGCCGAGGTGATTTGGTTCACATCGTTTGTCGATACCAACGGCGACAATACTTGGAACGTCGGCGAGTATCGTTTTCTATGCCGTCGCTTGCTGCTGATCCGGCCCGATCTGGGTGGGATTGGACGCTATGAAGAGCTTGAGGACACGTTTGATTTCTGGGAGACCAATGACATTTCGGTGCATATGGCGCCGGTCACCGATCCAATGTCGAGCGGTGATACCGACTACGTACCGGTTGCCAATTCACTCGCCGAGTTGTCGTTGCGGCAAAATCGGTTCGGCTGCGGAATTGCAGCCAATGCACCGCGCGGCAATGGCGCTGCCGCCGTTTACAACGGGCAGCCGTGGCCGCTCGATATCAATCCCAACAACTCGCAGTCGATGACGATGTATACCATGCAAAACGCCGGGTTCGGCGAAGAGCGGATGCTGACCAACGTCCTCGCTTTTGATGTGCGCGTGTGGGACCCCGAAGCTCGAGTTTATTCCGGTACAGGCGCCATAAATAACGTGCCGCTGGTGGCTGGCGATCCTGGCTATAGCAGCGTGGCGGCCAATGAGGGAACCGACCCGATGACGCAAAATCCACCGCGACTGATCGCCAACATGCCAACCAATTCGATCGGCGTCGGCGCTTATGTGGATCTCTTTTACAACAGCGGTATTAATCGCGAAGGTGGCCAGCGTGCCTGGACGCATTTCTCGCGTGCGGCAAACTTCTTTGGCTATGGTATGTGGGACACCTGGCCGACAACTTATGAAACCAACGGTCCCGGCAACGGCCAGGCGATGAACGGTCTCGACGACGACGGCATTAACGGCGTTGATGATCCCGGTGAACGGCAGACGCAGCCGCCTTATATGTCACCGCTCCGCGGCATTCAGGTTCGCATTCGTGTGTACGAACCACAAACGCGACAGGCGCGGCAAGTGACTGTTGGCGCCGATTTTATTGGCGATTAAGTCCAGCTACTCCGCCGTTTTCACAATATCACCTTGTGAATTCATCACGCCCACGGAAGTTCCATCCGTTAGGCGCAACGCTTCATCTAATGATTCTTGATTGGTAACTGCAATGTAGTGCGTACCAGTCAGAGCTTGAATGCGCGCGAAGGTGGTTGCGAGCGTCGCCGTAGTTTCGACTGCAATCAGCCATTCGCCTGCGGATACATCAAATAGACCGCCATTAAGTGCAGTTCCTTGGTAGCGAGTGACAATCCGATTCACGACCGCCGTATGGGCTTTGTTGCTCATCAACTTCCTTCAATGCTAATACCCCAGGCGTGACAACTTATGGCAGCGCAGCGAACTCCGCCACCCCAAATGCCTAGCAGAATCGGCTAGAGTATCGGCAATTGTGGTGACAACAGTTCGTCAGCACCCCACCCATTTATTTATGTTGATGGATGCGAATTAGAATTGGCAATTGTTATCACCACCAAATGCGATATGGCGGCCGTTAGAACCGCCTAAAGGCTTGAGGCGTATTCACATCAAGGCTTGTCGCGCCTCCACCAAAGAGTTGGGATGGCATAGAAAAATTTGCGAATAATATTCGCTCGCCCCGAGAGTAGTGCGAGTTTAGCGAGCTGCGGCGGAGGGGTTATAAAAGGTTATGAGCTGGGGGGTGCATTTTTTCGCAAACTCATGCCGCGCAATTAGTTGCAGCAATTCAGAAATGCAATAACCTGTTATAATATAACCACCGCTAGGCGGGGGCCAGCCGAGGGCTGGTGAGGTCGCACCCCGGAAGCCGCGAAGACGATTCGCTTTTGTCGTGTGGATATAACCGCTGCAGGAAGCGGCATCCGACGATGAGCAGCGGTTTGGACACGCCGCTGGGGCGGTGGGCCTGGCGGATGTTGGCGACTTCGGCAGCGAGAAAGATCATGCCCTGGCTATTGATTAGGGCGACCGCAAATTGATTGGCGGCGGGAACCGTGGGCACGATCATCGAAAAGCCGCTGCTCGAAATATCGAAGAACTGCACCCGCTGAAACTTGTCCATCGACGGCAACAGGCCGTCGCTGCAGGGAGCGAGCAGGTTGATACTGTCGCAGCGTTTCCGTTCATGGCGGCGACGTTCGCGGCCGCCGTTTTTGCCGCGGCGAGCCTGATGTTTGGTGGCGGCATCTTTGTCTTCGGCCGAGGTTTCGGCCACGATCGGTTCCACCGGTCGGCAGGTTTCGCCCGTGTGATAATAGGCGCAGTTGCGTCCTGATCGCTTCGCGGTCGCAAGAGCTTCGTCGGCGCGGCCGATGACGTGTTCACCGGCCAGGCCCGGTTCGCACAAAGCCAGGCCGAGACTGGCAGTGATGGTGAGACGTTCGGCGCCGATCTGCAAAAAGGCCCGCTCGATATCGGCCCGCAGCTTGGCGGTCATCTTTCGCGCGGCCCACAGGCGGTGCTGCGCAGAACCTGCTTCGGCAGGCCAGGCGATGATGAACTCCTGCCCTTCGTAGCGCGAGATGAGCGCGCCACCTTCAGGCGATCCATCGGTCGACGAATCCGGTAACAAGCTTTGCAGGGAATCCTGCATCACGCGCAGCACGTGATCGCTGACGTAGTCGCCCAGCTCTTGACCATACCGCTCGCGGTACTGTCGCAGAAAATCAATATCGACAATGCACAACACATCCGACTGCGCACGCTGGGCTGCTTCGTGAATGAGTTGCTGCCAGGAGGCGGAATTCGGCGGCGGCTCGGCTGTCACTCCCGCGGCAACCAACTCAAGCGGTGATTCCGGCGGCGGTGCAACTACGTCTGGAACATCGGTTGGCAGTTCAACGACTGATGTTGGCACGGGCGCTGGCCGAGCCACTGAAGCGGCCTGGCGAACCGTCGCGGTTTTCAGTTGCTGCTGCAAATCGAGTCGTTCGCGCTGGGCCGCACGCAGCTCGGCCAGATACTTGATCGCGGCCAGGCCGTAGCCCAACCCGGCCCCAGCCAGGATGACAGCGAACCCGCTCGTTAGTAGCGCAAGCCAACTCATCGCAAACAACCCAAAAGCGAAACGATCCTGATCACAGCGAGTTGGCAGATTCCTCGTTGGGCAAATCTAGATCGCCGTTTGTTACCGCCAGCGAGGGGGGGCCTGTTTGGCAGGGAGTTGCGCATTTTCGCCGGCGGTAATCGCCCGGCGGCGCCCGCATAATCGCTACCAGACGCCCTGATCAGCTCCGATTTCGCTTGGCTTGCCTGAGTGGTTTTGGTTACCTTTAGGAGCGATCTCTACACCCCGCGTGATCAGCCAGGTGAGCCAGGTACTAAATCCGTTTCGCTCTCGACGTCCGCCGCGACGTTTTCGGCCTCTTCGTTTTGAACTGTTCGAGCTCCGCAGTTTGCTCGCCGGCGAGTTTGGCGGGTCATTCGCCTTTGGTTCGGATAACAGCGTTTCTGACAGCGTGGGAAAGCGAGTCGCAGCCGATAGCGCAGGGAATACGTATCTGGCGGGCTCTTTTACCGGGACCGTCGATTTTGACGATGGGCCTGGCACTCGCTTGCTGACGTCGACGGGTTCGCTCGATGGCTTCGTCGCCAAGTACGATCCCAGCGGAGTGCTGTTGTGGGTGAAGAATTGGGGAGGCGTCGATAACGATGAGGTCGATGGGCTGGCCGTCGATGGTTCTGGAAATGTCGTCATCACTGGGGAGTTCAGTCGCACTGCCGATTTCGATCCAGGGCCTGGCCGCGCCGAGCGAACGAGCCAAGGCTTGGCCGATAACTATGTGCTGAAGCTCGATGCCGCAGGGAACTTTCTGTGGGTGAATGCTTGGGGCAACGCCGAAGTGGATAACGTCGAAGCGGCCCAGGTCGACGCCGCAGGGAATATCTACGTGCTCAGCGACTTCGCGGGGAAGGTCGATTTCGATCCGGGACCGGCGACCGCGATCGCTACGACCAACCCTGGCTTTCATGATGTGGCGGTGAGTCGTTTCGATTCGCACGGCACGCTCACGCGCCTCAATCTCATTCACGGAAACTCCTACACCTATCCGGGCGCGCTCGCCGTTGGCCCGGCGGGCGACATTGCTTTCTCTGGTAGTTATTACGGCACGGTTGATCTCGATCCTGGCGCTGGAGTCAGCGAGCAAACCAGCACTGGCTTCGACGCGATCGCGTTTATCGTCCGCCTTAATCCGCAGGGGGACTTTGCCTATGGTGTCTCGGCAGGCAAAGGCTACGCCGCATTCCAGACGGGGCTGCAATCGGGCCTCGCTCTCGATGCCACGGGCAATCTGTATGCAGTGGGAGCATTCGAAGAACAATTGGATGTCGACTTCGGCCCGGGTACTTCGCTGCGCACCGCCGTGGGAACCAGCGATGCGGTGGTGCTCAAATTGAACACGACTGGCGGACTAGTTTTCGCGGCAACTTTCGGCGGCGTGGGAGCCACAGCTGCGCAGTCGGTGGCGATTACTCCAACTGGCGACATTGTGGTTGCCGGTCGGTTCGAGACGAATGCCGATCTTGATCCTGGACCCGGCAGCTGGAATGTGAGTAGCTCGCTATGGGGCGTCAACTCATTCTTCCTTGTGCGTTTGAGTTCCAACGGCATCTTCGATCATGCCGAAATACTGGAAGTTCAAAACTACGCCATCGAAGCCATCGCGGTCGCGACCGATGGCAGTGGGAACGTGGTTGTCTCGAGCCAATTTGGCGGCACGATGGATCTCAATCCGCTGGGAGCTCAAAACCTGCGAACTGCGCTCGGATATGGCGACGCCTTTGTCGTGAAGATGGCCGCGAGTGGCAGTGGATTGTTTGCGCACGCGTTCGGCTCGCCCTTTTCGGGGCAGGACGAAGGAGATGCGATCGCCGTCGACGCGGCTGGCAATGTTTATGTCGCGGGCTTGTTTTCGCGGACGGTCGATTTCGATGTAGGGCCGAACGAAGTTCGCCTCACGGCGACAGGTGGCGACAATTCGCGGCCCGATGTGTTCGTGGCCAAGTATGGCCCGAATCGAGAATTGATTTGGGCCCGCGGCTTTGGCGGCATTCAACAGGAATACGTAAACAGCCTGGCCGTGGATGCGAGCGGCAATGTTTACGTGACGGGGATGATCTTCGGAACGGCCGATTTGGATCCCGGGCCGGGTCAGGTGCTGCGCGGCGCGGGAGTTGATCACGATCCATTCCTCGTGAAGCTCGACTCTGCGGGCAACTTCGTGGCTGCGACGACTTTGCGAAATGGGAGCACTGGCGAAGTTGCGATCGACAGCTTGGGCAATGTTTATTGGACGGGAACATTCCGCGGGACTGCCGATTTCGATCCAGGTCCTGGCGTAGTTTCGCGCACCGCGACTGGCGACTACGACGCGTTTGTCGTGAAGTACTCACCGACGTTTGTGCCGACGCTCGTCATCAACTGGCCGACTCTCGAAGATATCGATACCAACGGCTTGGCCGTGGATGGGAACGGCAATATCTACGTGGCTGGCGATTTTCGTGGCACGGTCGATTTCGACCCGAGCGCCGCTCAATTGTCGCGAACCAGCGCCGGCGAAACGGACGGTTTTGTTGCGAAGTTCAGCCCCACTGGCGGCCTGATGTATGCGGCGGTATTTGCGGGCGTCGGCTGGACGGTGAGTGATGATCTCGTCGTCGATGCGAATGGTGCTGTCTACGTCGTGGGCGAAATGGCGGGCACGGTCGATTTCGATCCAGGCCCCGGAACTGCTGCGCGAACGGCAGCCGGCTTTCGCGATCAGTTCGTTGTCAAACTCGATGCCGCGGGAGCGTTCTCCTGGGCCAACACGTTACGTGCGAGCGGTGCGCCTGTCTCCCTGGCGCTCAGCAACGACGGCTTCATTTATTTCACCGGGAGAAGCTCCAGCCAAACCGATTTCGATCCGGGCGGCGGAGTACAGAATCGAGCCTCAGGTGCTTATGTCGCGCGCTGGAAGACCAGCGGAGCGTTTGACTACGTGCAAACGTTTGAGGGGAGTGGCATGGCCGCTGGTATCACCACGATCCAAAACATCGCGCTCGATGCGCTCGGTGACGTATGGGTCACGGGCAGCTTCAGCGGCGAAGTCGACTTCGATCCGGGCGAGAGTAGGAATGCGGAGTTCATTTCCGGCGTGAACGTGGGCGATGCGTTCGTAGCTCGGCTGGTCAATACAGCGGCAGGAACTTTGTCGGCAGAGTTCGATAGTTTTGGCAATCTGATCATCGCCGATCAGTTCGGCGCGTATAACCGGTTCGTGATTGATGTCACGGAAACAACGGTTTCGATTCTCGATGCCACCGAGCAATTTTATCTGGCTCCGGCAGTCGCCACACTGAACACCGACCGCCGGCAGCTGACGATTCCGCTCTCAGAAATCCGCGGTTCGCTGATCATCGATGGTTTGGATGGCGAGGATACTTTTTACCCGCTCACTCTCGATGGGATGCTTTCGCTACAACTCAACGGCGGCAGCGGTTCTGATATTTTTGGGATCGCACCGATTCGTTTTGTCCCCAGCCGGCAGACTGCAGTGCGAATCGATGGCGGCGCTGATACCGACGAATTATTTCTGGACATCACTTCGCTGGCCGAGACTACGCCGGCCATCATGGTTAGCAGCGGCTCGTTGACCGCGGCGGGCTATGCGAACTTTACGGTGCTCAATGCCGATCAGCAGGACCTTCTCACGATCGATGGACCGGTGACCACGTCCAATGACACCGTGGTGGTGCAAGGGACGTGGCGAAATGATGCAGCGTTCGTTGCCCGACCCAATCCCAGCGATGACTACCAGATCCGCGTCAACGGCTTGCGTACAACCACGGCGGCTGCCTCGCGTGTGTTGTTCTTTGGTGGTGAAGGGAACGATCTGGCCTATATCAACGGGTTGCCGATTGTCGCTGCACTGAATGGCGACGGCGGCGATGATTTGCTCGTCGGCGGGGCTGCGGATGACCAACTGTTGGGTGGCAACGGCAACGATCGACTGCTGGGCCGTGGCGGCAATGACTATTTGAACGCCGGCAACGGCGACTGGAGTTACGTCGTCGGCGATACCGGTAACGATCGGCTGTACGGTGGCGAAGGGCAGGACACCTTGCTCGGCGGCGATGGCGACGATGTGCTCGATGGCCAGGCCGGCGCCGATCAGCTCGCTGGTGGCAACGGTCGCGACGTGCTCATTGGCGGCAACGGCGGCGATCAGCTCAGCGGCGATGCTGGCAACGATTTGCTGGTGGGGGCGGCCATGAATCTTGGCGCGAGTACAGCTCGCTTGGATCAATACGATTCGGCTTTGCTCGCGATTCTTAGCAATTGGATTGCAGCCCGGCCCGCCACCGGCGTCTTGACCCCCTCGGTGGTCAGTGACGATCCTGCGGTTGACACCATTCTGGGTGGCGCTGGCGACGACGATTTCTACGCCAGCAGCGAGGACCTGACGCCGGATTTTCAAGCGGCGGGGATGGGCGTAGACCGGCGGTATTGAGGTGGCGACGGTCGCGACATCTCGACTGCGGAAGCTATCAAGAATGCTGATCGATGTGATGCGATCCCATAACGAGGAGCACTGCGGCCCGTGCAGCGTGCTCGTCGGCCGCTGGAATGGACCGGCCAACTTTCCCGCACAGCGGGCATTGCCACTCGCCCCAATAGCCTGGGCGGCCCAGCATGAGGCGAACGGGATAGGAAGCCTGGCCGACTTGCACTTCGTAGCGAGCCTGCTGAATTGGATTTGTCATAGGGGCGATTGCACAATCTCACGAGCGGCGCCCTGGCTTACCTCCCTGGGCCTCCATCAAATCTAAGTTGCCTGCCGATTTGCTTCCGTTCGCTTTCGTACAGCGGTTCGGCGCAGAAATAGTGGCTCGCCCACAGAGGCCATTTCGTAGAAGATTTGCGAATTTTTCGCTAACACGAACTCGACATTGCCAGCGTGCTTTGCGACAATCAAGTTGGCTCATCTTTCTTCTCTTCGACCACCGTCAGTCTTCCGCCACGCCCTGCATGCCAGGCGGACTCGTCGCGGCTATGCTTGCGCGAGATAAAACAGACTGGGGCCGGCGAGCATAAGAAGGACCGAGCGACCGGAACAGAGAACCAGGCCGCGGCATGTGAGGGAGATTGGCAAATGATTCGTGCGAAACAAAGAGCCTCCGCGTTTACTGTCGTCGAACTGCTGGTGGTGATCGCCATCATCGGCACACTCGTCGGCTTGATCTTGCCCGCGGTCGGCATGGTCCGTGCTGCCGCCCGCAAGACTCAGTGCGCGACTTACATGAAACAGTTCGGCGTAGCCGAACAGAACTTCGAGACTTCGGCAGGCTATATGTCGGCCTCGCGCGGCTGGCCGGCGAACGCAAATATTTCGCGGCCCGCTGCCGATCTCTCGGCCAGCGCCACGAACAACAACGCTCAGAGCTGGGTCTCGCCGCTCCTGCCCCACCTTGAGCAAGTCGCTCTCTACGAACGGCTCGAAACCGCCAGCGGCAATCTGGCGGCGAACTTCTTCGACAACGATCGCATTCCCGTCGTGTATTGCCCGAGCGACATCTCGGACATGAGCGCCGCCAATCGCAGTTCATACGTCGCCAACGGCGGGCGGTTCAATGGCCAACCCAGCGGCAATAACCCACTCGACTGGCAAGCCAACGGCTGCCTCGATGATCGCCTGAAGGGAATGGGACAAACGTTTCAGATTTTCCAAGGTCCACAGGGGATGAGCAAAGCCGAACTCGTCCGCGGCGACGGTGCGAGCAACACGTTGCTGTTCCTTGAGAACTCCGACGTGATGGGCTGGAACAAAGCCCACAACGAGCGCGATGTTGCCGTGGTGTGGGATACGTCGAATCCACCTACGAACACCAACGGCCTCAATCAACTTCGTCGCAAGACCGGCGATTCCTTCACCAACATGCATGCCCGTCCAAGCAGCTTTCACGCGAATGGCTTTAACGTGACGTTTGCCGATGGCACGGTGAAGTTTCTCGCCGAAGCAATCGACTATGGCGTGTATTGCCAGCTGATGACCTCGAACTCGCGCAATCTGAAAGAGCCCTCGACGAACAACGCCTCGTCGGTCTCGTTGCCCGTGCTCACGCAGAGTTCGTACTAAACGCCAGATCCGAATTCAGACCAGAGCGACGTTCACCTGCTGCCGGAGGTTGACATGTCTCCCGCCAAGTCTCGAGTTGCGTTTACGGTGGTCGAATTGCTGGTGGTGATTGCCATCATCAGCACGCTGATGGGCTTGATCTTGGCCGCTGTCATCAGGGCGAAGGGGACTGCCCTAAGAATCCAGTGCGCGAACTACATGCGGCAGTTCGGCATGGCCGAGCGGAATTACGAAACGGCCCAGAATTTTATGTCGGCTTCGCGCGGCTGGCCGTCGAACTCGAACATTACTCGGCCCACAAACATCGATACTTCTGCTACCGCGTCGAATTCCAACGCGCAGAGTTGGGTCATGCCGCTCTTGCCGCATATCGAGCAGCTCGCTCTTTATGAGCAGATTGAAACTGCCAGCGGCAGTCTCCCCAACTTTGATGATCAGCGGATCGCTATCGCTTTCTGCCCAGCCGATATTTCGGACGTCAATGCCAAGAATCGCAGCTCGTACGTCGTAAACGGTGGGCGCTTCAACGGTGCGCCCAATGCCAACTGGCCGCTCGATTGGCAAGCCAACGGCTGCCTCGACGATCGGCTGAAAGGGACGAGCGATACGTTTGAGATCTTTTCTGGTCAACGCGCGATGAGTTCGGCTGAGCTCACCCGTGGCGATGGCGCGAGTAACACGCTGCTGTTTTTGGAAAATGCCGACGTCATGGGCTGGAACCGCGCCGACAACGAACGCGATGTTGCGGTCGTATGGGAACCAACTTCGCCCCCTACGGCCACGCACAATTTGAATCAGAATCGCCGTAAGACCGGCGAGCCGTTCAATAATTCTCACGCCCGGCCGAGCAGTCAACACTCGGGAGGTTTTAACGTGACCTTTGCCGATGGCACGGTAAAATTTCTCGCCGATGCGATCGACTATCGCGTGTATTGCCAATTGATGACTTCGAACTCGCGCAATCTGAAAGAGCCTGCGACGAACACAGCTTCGACTGTCGTTCTTCCCAGCCTCACTGCCAGTTCGTACTAAACGAATCGATCGTCCATGCCTGCCGAGCCTGCCCTCGCGGCCAATGAAGAGCCTATCGTCGCGGTGATTCACTCGACGGCCGCACAACCCCTCGCGCTGGCCTGGCAAGCGCATTGCAACGCATTCTTGTGGGGACTGGGCAACGGCCTCGTCAGCACCACGCTGGCCAGTTACCTGGCTCGGCAACTCGGTGCGGCTGGCTTGATCTTTGCAATCATCTTTGCCAGTCAGAATATTGCCGGCGGCTTGCGACTCTTCACCCCCTGGATCTTGCAATGGTCGGGCAGCCGCAAATGGTTTTCCATCGGCACATTTGTGGTGAGCTGCCTGCTGCTGCTGATTCTGCCGGAGATTTGCGAGCCGGGAGCGAAAGAGCAGAATGCTTGGAAGCTGTGGGCCTTTGTCGGGCTATGGGGCGGTTGGCACTTAGCCATGTTCGCCGGCGCGATCGCGCTCTGGTCGTGGATCGGCGATTTGGTTCCCTCGCGCAGGCGCGGCAAGTTCATCGGTGTGCGGCAAGCCTGGCTGATGATCGGGCAGATCCTCGGCTTGGTGGCGGCGGGAGTTTTTGCGTACAAGTATCCGGAGTGGAATCCGCAATTGAGTCCTGCCGAAGTCCGCTGGGATGCTCTCAGTTGGCCGGCGCTCGCGGGCGCAATTGCAATGCTGCTGGCCGTGCTGCCGCTGCTAGTGATGCCCGACATTCCCTTTCGTGCGCTCAAACAGAATCATGCCCGCGAGTTATTGAACGCGGTCGTCGATCGGCGGTTTCTGCCGCTGCTGACCTTCTGGTGTTATGCGGGCCTGGTGAACGGCGTGTCGCAGGCGGTGCAAGGGTTGTATCCGCTGATTGTGCTCAAGCTGCCGCCGTCGACCACGCTGGCGATGGTGGCGCTCATGCACCTCGGTCAGATTTTGATCTCACCGCTCATCGGGTACTTTGCCGATCGAGGTTACTCGCGCAGCATCATGATTGTGTCGCAGATTTTCGTCTCGGTGGCCCTCTTCTTTTTTCCGCTGGTGCTCACCAACCTCGCCGGTAAACAGTTTCCGCTCGGCATGTGGCTGGCGTATGGTTTTTGGATTGCCTACGCCGGCTTGAATGTCTGCCTGCCTCACTTGATGCTCAAACTCTCGCCGGGCGAAAACTCGCCGCCGTATATCAGCCTCTACTTCTCGCTTAGTGGTCTCGCCGTCGCTTTGAGCTCGATCCTTTGCGGCCTGTGGTTCGACAGTCTCGCGAAGGATTACGCACTCAACCTGGCGGGCTGGTCGCTCGATCGCTTCGAGATCTTTTTCTACGCCGGCGGATTGCTGCGATTGACCTCAGTGGTCTGGCTCTGCCTGCTGCCGCGCGGTGCGGGTACTTCGGTTAAAATTGGTCACGTGCTGACTGCTCCGCAATTGACGACCCGTTCCTAGAATTGAGATCGATGCCAGCTACCTCTCCAGCCCGCAAACCGCGGATCGCCGTGACCATGGGCGATCCCGCCGGAGTCGGCCCTGAACTTTGCGTCCGTTTGCTGCAAGACGAGTCGCTGCTGCAAGAGCTCACACCGATCGTCTTCGGCGATGCAGGCGTGCTCGCTCGCGTCGCGAAGCATCTAGGCTGGAGTTTCGCAGCGCCGATCATTCGCGCTGCCGATTGGCCGAAAGGTCTGGAGCATCTGACGCAGGGCACTGTCTTCGATTTGCAGTACGTCGCTGCGGACGAAGTGATTCCTTGTCGCGTCGCGGCGAACACCGGTCACGCGGCGTTTCAGTATTTGGAGCGAGCAATCGCCGCCGGCCTGGCTGGTGAGATCGACGGCATTTGCACGGGACCAATCAACAAAGCCGCCCTGCATGCCGCCGGCCATCATTATCCCGGTCACACCGAGATTCTCGCCGAGCGGATGCAGGTCGATCGCTGGTGCATGATGCTCACGGCGCCCGAGATCACCTGCAGCTTCGTCACCGCGCACGTCGGTTATCACGAAGTGCCGCAGTTGCTCAGTGCCGAGCGAATCGGTGAAGTAATCGATCTGACGGTCGCCGCAATGCGCCGCATTCGTGGCCGTGAACCCAAACTGATCTGCTGCGGACTCAACCCGCACGCCGGCGAGGATGGCCTGTTTGGCAATCGCGAAGAGGAACGCATCATCGCTCCCGCAGTCGCGGCAGCTCGCGCGCGAGGTGTAAACATTGAAGGGCCGTTGCCGCCCGATACTTGCTTTCTCACCTGGCGTCGGGCCGATACCGACGCGTTCATCTGCATGTATCACGATCAGGGACACATCCCGCTGAAAGCCCTCGCGTTCGACACCGCGATCAACACTACGCTCGGCTTGCCAGTAGTGCGGACCAGCGTCGACCACGGCACGGCGTTCGATATTGCGTGGCGCGGTATCGCGAATCCCAGCAGCTTGTTCGCCGCCGTTCGCCTGGCGGCCCAGTTATCCCAAACGCCAGTGGAATAACCATGCCGATCGAATTTTCCTGCCGCTGTGGCGCTCGGTTTCGAGTCGCGGATCAAATGGCCGGACAATCCGCGCAGTGCACTGCGTGTCAGCAAGTGGTGGTCGTACCCTATCCGAACGCACCTGCCATTCAGCCCAGCGGCTGGGCTCCGCCACAGCCGCCCGACCAGGGCATTCGCCGAGAAGTGGAGCAGTTCAATCGCGAGACGAACTCGGCAGCATCGAATCCCGGCATGCTTCGCATGAGCATGCTGAAGTATCTAATGAGCTTTCCCAAGTGGCCCATTATCTGGATGTCGCTGCTGCTCATCTCGCTCCTGCTCGGCTATTTCACCTGCTTCGGCTGGATCATGGCCGTGCTGTTTCTGGTGATGAACATTGGCTACTGGCGCGTGACGCGAAACAAATTCGTGGCTGGCTGCATCAATCCCGGCGTGGTCGTTTCGCTCGACCCACCCTTGGTCGCAGTCCTCACGAACTTGAACAAAGGCGGCAGCGACACCGATTGGAATTACATCCGCATCTTGAACCAGCCATTAAATAGCATGACCGGTGGTCCACCGCAGATCGGCCAGCGGTTGGCAGCCGTTGCTCTGTACACGCCGTCCGACGACGCGTGCCCTCACTGGGAATACTTCTCGCCCACAGTGGTCAATTGCGTCACTTGGAATGCACGAGAGATTCAGCGGGTTCAGAATTCGATCGAGGCCAGCGATTGGGACGAACTATCGCGCGGTCTGAAGCAACTGCCGCAACCACCCGCGGAAGGTTTGTTCAAAGTGGAATTGAAACCGCCGCGGCAGCGATCATTGTCCCCGCACCAAATTGCTCAAGCCTTGCCGCACGTGGTAAAGCACCTGCCGGATAAGTATTGCTATCTGGCGGCCCACGGCATCCCTCCGCAGATCTTGCAAACTGCTCTCCCTTCGATCGCGCCGAGTGTGAATCCGCACAGTGTGCTGGCCCTGGTCCTGGCAAATAGCGACGCCAGCGGCAAGCGCGGAATGATCATGACCGGTGAGGGAATTTTCTTTCACGTTTCGGATACGCTCCGCGGTGCGTTTCGCTGGCAAGACTTGTGGGGCGCTGGTTACTCGCGCTATCAATTCGAACTACTGCTCATCAACGGCCAACGTTGGCGATTTGATGAAGCGTTCGGCGAAAACAGTCAGATGCTGGAAACGCTGCTCGACGGCATTTCCAAAAGTGGCTGAGCGGTTGCCTGATTGAATCACTTCTCACCGAAAGGTCCCCACACATGCCGCGACCGATTCAAGGTGTGCTGCCGATCGCTCACACGCCGTTCTTGGCCGATGACACGATCGATTTCGCAAGCCTCCGCAAGCAAATCGATTGGGCCTTTGCGACTGGCGCCGATGGCGTGTGTACGGGCATGGTCAGCGAGTTGCTGCGGCTGACGCATGACGAACGTTTGGAACTGACCGACCAGTTGCCGGTCATCACGGCGGGGCGCGGCTGCGTGGTGATGAGCGTCGGCGCCGAGAGCGTGAAGCAAGCGGTGATCTACACACGTCGCGCCGCGTCGGCTGGTTGCGATGCGGTGATGGCCGTGCCGCCGATCTCGGGGAGCGTGCCCGACATCGAGTTGATTCACTACTACAGCGGCCTGGCCGATGCCTCGCCGTTGCCGGTGATTGTGCAAGACGCATCGGGTTACGTCGGTAAGAGCATCTCGCTCGACGTGAATATCGAACTCCTCCGCCGTTATGGCAACGAGAAGATCCTCTTCAAGCCCGAGGCCTCGCCGATTGGGCCGTTGCTATCGAATTTTCATAAGCACACACACGGCCAGGCGCGCGTCTTCGAAGGTTCCGGCGGCATCCTGCTGATCGATAGCTTCCGCCGCGGCATCGCCGGCACTATGCCGGGAATGGAGTATCTCGATGCCATCGTGCCGCTGTGGAAGGCATTGCAGCGCGGCGATGATGCGACCGCTTATCGGTTGTATTTTCCCGTTTGCGCGCTGGTCGCCTTGCAGCTGCAAGCCGGGCTCGATGGCTTCTTGGCGATCGAGAAATACATCCTTCATCGCCGCGGACTATTCGCGACCGATCGACGGCGGCGGCCGAACTCTTGGAGCCTCGATCGCGAGACGCAAGCAGAAGTCGATCGACTACTCGCGCTGCTGGAAGCAGAAGTGCAGCGCATCCCGAAAAGTAGCTGAATTCGCCAGAATTCAGAAACGGTAGTTGAGCGTAACCCTCTGAATTCTGGCGAATTCAGCTACAGGATCACGACACTCGGCAGATGAAGCACTTGAGATACTCGGTTTCGAGGCAAGTGGCCGCGACCGGATGATCGGCAGCAGCGCCACGTTGTTCGAGGATCTGAATGTCTCGGCCCGACTTCTGTGCGACGCCGCTGAGCATCAGCCGAAAATCTTCCGGCGACACGGTGCCACTGCAGGAGTTGGTTATAAGGATGCCGCCGGGCGGCAACAGCGCGACGGCCGATTTGTTCAGGCGATGATAGGCTTGCAGCGCGGAGTTCACGCCGCTGCGGCTCTTGGCGAACTTCGGTGGGTCGAGCACGATTGCATCGAACTGCTGACCTTCGCCGGCGAGGCGGTCGAGCGTTTGAAAGCCGTCGCCCACTTCGAACTTCACGTTGAGACCATTGATCTCCGCATTGCGCTGAGCCTGCGCGATTGCTTTCTTGCTGCCATCAATGCCGGTCGCTTCGGCAGCGCCGAGCTTCACTGCATTGAGGGCAAAGCCGCCGGTGTAGCAGAACAAATCGAGCAGCCGTCTTCCCTTCAGATAGCGGGCCGCAGCAACGCGATTCTCACGCTGATCGAGATAGAAGCCCGTCTTTTGGCCGGCGCTGAGATCAACTTCGAACGCGAGATCATTCTCGCGAATCACGATCGGTGCGTTCGGCAGTTCGCCCCAGTGTCGTTCTTCGCCACTCTCGATTCCTTCCAGCTTCGCCGTTTGCGGATCGCTGCGGAGGACGATGCCCTTCGGCTGCAGTTCTTGCTGCAGGATCTCGGCGAGCATATCGGCCCGCTGCGTCATGGCAAGCGAAGTGGGCTGCACCACGAGATAGTCGCCGTAGCGATCGATCACGAGGCCACTCAAGCCGTCGGCTTCGCTGAAGACAAGACGAGTGGCCGATTGGCTGCGAGCATTCGGCTCGGCGGGGGCCTCAGCCACCCGATGCGGTTCGTAACCAAGTTGCCGGCGCATGGCGATCGCAGCTTGTAATCGCTGGCGAAAGAAATCGGCGGTGAGGAACTCGCCTTCTTTCCAAGTAAAGAGGCGCACACGGATTCGACTATTGGCGTTGTAAAAGCCGCGGGCGATGAACTTATTGCGCTCGTTGTAGAGATCGACGACCTGCCCATCGACTTCGGCCAAGTGTTCGCCGGCCAGCGTGAGAGGTTCCACGCGATCGACCGCGCCGACGAGCACCCAAGGGTGCCGGCCGTAAAACGGGAGGGCCTTGCGCGGCTTGAGAATGACGCGGGCGGTGGGTTGGCCGGTGGTGATTGCTAAATCGCTGGACATGGTGCGAACTCAAATAAAGCACGTAACGTTGGGGCCGCGGCGCGGACCAACATCCGTGTGGGTTACGGTCCGCCAATCGGACCCGGCAAGAATGAGAGATTACAGTTTGGCAAACGCGTCGAGCGCCTGCTCGATATGATGCGGCTCGAGGGCCGCGGAAACTTGCACCCGCAGTCGGGCCTGTCCCTTCGGCACGACCGGAAAACCGAAGCCGATCACCATCACGCCTAGCTCGAGCAACCGTTTGCTCTTGGCAATGGCTTCGGCTTCGTCGCCGATCATGATCGGCACGATAGCGGTCGGCGAGTCGTGACAATCAAAGCCGAGCTTCGCAAAGCCGCTGCGAATGGCTTGGATGTTTCGCCGCAACTTAGCTGAGCGTTCGGGTTCGCGATCGATGATCTCAATCGCCTTTCGCGCGCTACAAGCGACCGTGGCGGGAACCGCATTCGAGAACAAACTCGGCCGCGAACGTTGCAGTAGCAAGTCGATCACAAGTTGCGACGCGGCCACATATCCGCCCGCAGCGCCGCCGAGTGCTTTGCCCAGCGTGCCGGTGAGGAGATCGATCTGCTTAAAACAATTGAAGTGTTCCGGCGTACCACGGCCCGTAGCGCCAAGCGCGCCGATGCCATGCGAGTCATCGACGACGAGCAACGCTTCGTATTGTTTGCAAAGCGAGATAATCTCCGGCAGCGGACAGAGATCCCCTTCCATGCTGAACACGCCGTCGGTCACCACCCAGCGGCAGGCTTTGTGGCGGGTGGCTTGCAGCTTTTGTTCGAGATCGGCGAGGTCGTTGTGTTTGTAGACCGCGCGCTCGGTCGCTTTGTTGACGAGGCGAATGCTGTCGATGATGCTCGCATGATTGAGCTCATCCGAGATGATCGCATCGTCCGGTCCCGCCAGCGTCGGAAACACGGCCGCATTGGCATTCCAGCAGGCGACATAACTGAGAGCCGACTGCGTGCCGACGAATCGTGCGATCGTTTCTTCGAGTTCGCGATGGCAGGTGAGCGTGCCACAGATGAAGCGGACCGAAGCCGTGCCGGCGCCGTAGCGCCGCAGGCCTTCGTGTCCGGCTTCGATGACCTCGGGATGGTTAGCCAACCCGAGGTAATTGTTGGAGCAAAGAACAATGACCTCGCCGTGCCCTTCGAGGTTCGCGGTCGGACCGAGCGAGCCGGTCAGGTATTGAAACTGCTTGAGTTGCCGCGCATCGGCGAGGCCGCTCAGCAGTTCCCGTCCGCGAGATTCGAAGTTGGCGTTCGGCATGTGAGGTTCTCAGTTGCGAGTACGCAGATTACTCGTCGTCGGCTTTGAACCAAGGAGTCAAAGTCGGCGAGTACGAGTGGAGTTCATCGGGCTTGAAGTAGAGGGCCACTTCGCGGGCGGCCGCTTCTGGGCCATCCGAAGCGTGAACCAGGTTCATCTGGCGGCTGCTGCTGTAGTCGCCACGGATGGTGCCCGGGGCAGCCTTCAGGCCGCTCGTTGCGCCGAGCATTTCGCGGATTACGCGAATGGCTTCGAGCCCTTCGACCACGATGGCGACAATCGGCGAAGCCGTGATGAACTTCTCGAGGGCCGGATAAAACGGCTTTTGCACGTGCTCGGCATAGTGTTCCTTGGCCAGGGCGGGCGTGACCTTGAGCATCTTGAGGGCGATCAGGTTGAGTCCCTTTTGCTCAAAACGGCTGATCACTTCGCCCATCAGGCGGCGTTGCACACAGTCAGGCTTGAGCAGGATCAAAGTTTTTTCGACGGCCATGGGGCATCCTTGGTTCGGAATGAAGAGGCAGACTGACAATCAAATTACACGGTGTTTTCGTAGCAGAGGGCTCGATTTTACGAACGAGCGTGCTGCGGGAAAATGGGGGCTGCGGCTCCCGGCGGGCAGATCAGGTCGCCGGCTCGGCGACCGGTGCGAAGGGCGTGTCTACGTTTGAGCGACACCGATTCAGTATGTCAAATCGTCCTAATTATGAGTTTCAGCGGCCCAGCCTGTGCAATTCTCAACTTCGTCTACTTAGTATTTCGATGTCGGAGACGTAATGTGGACCCCTCGATTTCCGGGACTTACTAGTTCGATGGTTGCCTTTTCCGCAAATAGCACCAGCGTAAGGCATCAGCCAATTGCGTTGTGTTAACCTATGTATTAGTTTTACACCTTGTTTTTGAGTGTGACATCTTCTGTCACCCTAAAATCAACAAGGAGTTAAAAAGATGGCAAAAAAAGCCAAGGGCGGACCGAATAAGTCTTCAGCAATTCGTGATTACAAGACAGCAAACCCAACCGCTGCTCCCAAAGAAATCGCCGAAGCACTGGCTAAAGACGGCCTGGTCGTCTCCGCTCAATTCGTGAGCACGGTCCTCTCGAACGCCAAGAAAAAGGGCGGCAAGATCGGCAAGCGTGGGCCCAAGCCCGGTCGCAAAGCTGCTGCTGCTGGCGGTGGATTGGAACAACTGCTGACCGCCAAGAAGATGGTCGAGCAACTCGGCGGCATCGAAAACGCCCGCTCGGCTTTGAATGTTCTCGCCCAGCTGGGCCTCGGTTAAAGAATCTCGGCTACGAGTTCTACCAAATGAAAAACTCCCAAGCAGGCGGGAGGATTCGCCTGCCGGGAGTTTTTGAAAGGGACGAAGCTGTGTGCTGCCTCGTCCGCGAATCTTTGCATCAGCTCCTCTGAGCTAATGTTATTCGAGCTTCACCGCGACGCTATCGTCGGTGCTCTCAAAATACTTGCTGATCTGCTCGGTGATGTTCGACGAGGCTGGCTCATCGAGATTGATCTGACCGGGATAGGTCGTATCAGCATTCACCAGCTTTTCGGCGACGTCGATCTTCGTGCCGATGTTCTTGACCAATTCCTTGGTGCGCGACAACTTGCTGTCGTCGAAGTTGAATTCGCTGGTCGTTTGAGCGACGCGAACCATTTCCATGCGGGCTTCGAGGTTGGCAACATCGACTTCGAGTTGCGTCTTGGCGGCTTGCATGGCCTTCAGCTTTTCGCGGCCGGCCGACAGGCCCCGCTCACGAGCCGAAATGATTTGATTCAACTTCTCGATCGTGGCAGCCTTGACCTTGTAGGTCTCAAACCGCTGCGTCAGATCCGATTCCACCTGGCGAGCCGTGTAGCTCTTGCCGCAGTAGACGAATGATTCGCCACGCTTGAGATCGCTGGACAGGCGATCGATCTCGCCCTTGCTCTTGGCGAGATTCTTTTCGCTGGTGACCAGCTGTTCGCGCAGCTTATGAACTTCGACTTCCTCCTTGGCGACCAGGCTGATGTTGCTGCGAATCTCGGGAGCCAATCCCTTGATCATGTCGCGAGCACGTTGCAGCTCGAACGCCACCGGCACACTATCACTCACCGACTGACGAACCCAACCGAGGGACGTGGTGGCATAGCTGAATCCATCGCGACCAAACATCAGACTCAACAGCAACACCAACGCACCACCCGCAAACAAACCCTTCTTGACCATGGAATGGCCCTCCCCAATGCGACTCAGCATCTCAATTGCCACCTTAGCAATTCGAAAAATCTGGAAAATGACGCGTCAGACTCACTGGAAACGCCCAGGCAGGCCTGACTAGTAAGAGGTAAATCGCTGGCCCCGCGGCAATATTGGGCCGGCTATTCAGAAAAATGGGAATATTTTTCAAGTCGCAAGAGCCAAGCCAATCCGCTTACTTTGTGCGGGGCTCTTTTCCCCAAATTCCCAGCTCCCGCCGCCGGGCCTCGTCTTGAGCCCGCAACAATTGCCGGTTCATGGTCGTGGAATCGCCCGGATAGGTATGCACCCGGGCTAGGCCGGCGGCGACCAATTCCTCATTCAGGCAGGCATTTCCCACGTACAAATAGGCCAAGCTTCGGCCGTACCGATCGAGCCGCCGCTTATCCAGTTCGAGGCGGACATTCCCGCCCGCGACCTTGGCTTTTAAGAATTCGGTCGCTTCCTGCCCAAACGGCTGCGGTTCGATATCGCGCTGAACCGTCTCCGGGGTGTTGATTCCCAGCAACCGAACCTTGCCGCGGAATTGTCCGGACGAATCTTTCCCGCCCTGCGAGACAAACAGTGTATCGCCGTCGATCACGGCAATGACTTCGCAGGGGCCGCTGCGCAAAACGGTAGGATCGGTAAACCCAACCAGACCGGGCTGCGGCGCATCATGTTTGGCAGCGCGCAAATAAATCGCCAACGCCAGAATTGACGCCGTGATGATAAACAGCCTCAGCCTTGGCCACCGCCGATAACGGCCCCACATGAGTTACTCCTGATGCGCAGCAGGTGCGCGTTAGGAGGTAAATCAGTTCTGGCTGAAGTCGAGCGAGACTTTGCTTTCGCGGCCGAGCGGATTCTGCATGAATTTGCGATGGCAGTCGCAGCAGAGATCGAAAGATTTCTTTTGATAGACTTCGGGTGCGATTGCATCGCACTCTTCGTCATCGGCCCGCTCGAGAATCTCTTCGATCTCGAGCAGATGATCGCGGTCGTCGGTCAGTTCGCAGTCGTTAATCGGCTCCATCACCGCTTGCACTTCCAGTCGGACGACATACCGCAGATCCTCCTGCGGGTCGAGCACGCGTTTGCACCGATCACACGAGTAGTGACGCATACGAACCACCCCTGAAAGACATCAACCTCGTCGTGCGAGTTGCTGAAACACCCGGACGTGATCAGCTCCACGACGTTCTTCATCCTAACGCGATGCGTTGAATGCCGACAAGATGATTCTACCAGAAAGTAACGGCCAACGAAGATTTCTTGAAGCCGACGCCAGCACATCGTAATGCTTGCGGAAAATATTCTGGCTGCTGCTCTTGATTTTTAAAGCGCTACGAAGTTGCAAATCGATTGACAAGTTTGCGAAACGCGAATGCGACGGCTATTGACCGCACAACTTCACAGCTAAAAAAAACGGCGTCGCACTTCCGCAGAAATGCGACGCCTTCGTGCTTTTGACGCTTCTCAATGACTGCTACTTCGCGCAGCAGTTGCTCGGTTCGCAGCAAGCTCCTGTCGCGCAGCAGCCGGCGTCGCAAACGCAGGGGCCGCCGGTTGTGCAGGCGCAACTCTGTTCGACGCACGCGCAGTCGGTGCAGCTACAGGCAGCGCCGCAGCAGCAAGCCGCTTGCTTCGCGGTCGAGGAGATCGCCGGGCCGGCGAAGACCGCGGCGAGAGAAACGGTAACGAGACCAACGAGCGCAGAAATGGATTTCAACATGACTTGATTCCTGAAAAATGTGTTAGGCAAACAGACGAACTCAAACACATGCGCGCAGCATCACACTGTGCGCGATCAGGAATTCAATTTCGCCAGACGCAGAGGGCGATTTGCAAAGATACGGGCTTGAAGGGCGGCCCGCTGATTTTCGCAGCTCCATCCACCCGCGTGGGAACGGCGGCAGGAAGCGTCCAATCGGCGTAGACAACCGTCGAAATGGGAGCCTGCTTGGCAGCCGAGTCGGCAGGAACGGGCGCTGGTTCACGACTGTCGGGAACGGCAGTGCATTCGCAACCCGCGGAATCACTGGAACAGCAACGATCGGCTGAAGCTGCGGTCGGAACCGAGCAGCACGTCTTCGCCGCACAGCAGCACGAACCGGTCGCGACATTTTCGCTCGGCGTGCAACAACTGGTTTGCTGCGTCTGACCGCAATCCGCGCACACGCAGGCCGCTTGTAGCGGCGGCAACACCGCCAGCGACAAAATGGCCAGGCTCAAGACGAGCCAGCGAGGGGTTCGGCGGTGGCGAAGGAAGTTCATGCCTCTATTTTCGCAGGTTGAGAGAAACGATCAAGGTGGAAATTGCTCTTAGTCGGTAGAATCAAGCCGTCCTTCGATCCTTGGAGACTCCTCATGCTTCGTTATTTTGCCTTCATTGCCGTTGCTCTCCTCCCGGCGATCTCGTCCGCTCAGCAACTCAATCTCGCGGCTCAATGGCCCGCCTGGCGCGGACCTCAGCACAACGGCGTCGCGCCGCAGGGAGATCCGCCGACGAAGTGGAGCGAGACCGAAAACATCAAATGGAAAGTGGCCATTCCGGGCGAAGGAAGTTCGACGCCCATCATTTGGGGCGATCGCATTTTCCTGCTGACGGCGATCAAGACCGATAAGGTGGCGACCGACCTGCCGGCGACGATCGATGAGCCGGTCGGGCCGTTCAAAATCAAGTTCCCGAAGAACTACTTTCAGTTCACTGTCATCTGTCTCGATCGCGCGACCGGCAAGACGCTGTGGCAAAAGATGGCCACCGAGCGAGTGCCGCATGAAGGCGTGCATCCTGATAACGACTACGCATCGTCCTCGCCGGTGACCGACGGCAAACGGCTGTTTGTCAACTTCGGTTCGAACGGCGTGTATGCCTTCGATCTCGATGGCAAGGAACTCTGGTCGAAAGAGTTCGGCAAGCTGACGACCCGCAACAGCTTCGGCGAAGGGAGTTCCTCGGCGCTGCACGGCAATGTTCTGGTCACGACCTGGGATCAGGACGGCCCATCGTTCATCACTGCACAAAATGCCGAGACGGGCGAACTGCTGTGGCGCAAGGATCGCGAAGAAAAAACGGCTTGGGCCACGCCGTTGATCGTCGAGCGCGCCGGTAAGACGCAAGTGATCACGAACGCGACAAACCTGGTGCGGAGCTACGATCTGTTCACCGGCGAGATCCTCTGGCAGTGCGCTGGCCAGGCGACCAACGTCACGCCGTCGCCGGTTGCGAATGACAAACTCGTGTATTGCATGAGTGGTTATCGCGGCTACGCGCTGTACGCGTTGCCGTTCGATCAAAAGGGGGATCTGACCGACACCGACAAGATCGCCTGGAAGCTCGACCGCGGTACGCCCTACATTCCGTCGCCGTTGCTGTACGACAACCGCCTCTACTTCACGCAATCGAACGAAGGGATTCTTTCCTGCGTCGATGCGACGAACGGCAAGATTCTGATCGAGCGCACTCGGCTGCAAGGGATCAGCACGATTTATGGCTCACCGATTGGCGCTGCGGGCCGAGTCTATTTCACATCGCGTCGCGGTGTGACGACGGTCATCAAGCATGCCGATGAGTTAGAGATTCTCGCTTCGAATCAACTCGATGAAGAATTCGATGCCTCGCCGGCGGTTGTCGGTAAAGAACTCTACTTGCGCGGCAAGAAGTGGCTGTACTGCATTGCCGAGTGAAACAGCGCGTTACGTGGCCGGCGATTCGGCAGGTCCGCGACGCAGCATGCCGGTGAGCGGCTTCAAGTAGTTGTTGTAAGTCGACATCAGCGGCAACGGCAAACGGATGCTAAGGGGCTGCGGCACATCGGGCATCAGCCATTCGCCGCCGGTCAACTGGCAGGCCGTCCACAGATTCTTTTGAATGGCCGTCGCTTGTACCTGTGGATCGCCGCGCCACAGCACTTGCGGCTCGATCCCCGCCGTGAAAACGAGCAGCCGTTCCGCTGTGCCGAGCAACCAGAGATCGTCCTGCTTGATCGTCAGCGGCGATTTTCCTTCGGGCCATTCGAGTTGCACGGGATGATAGAGAAAGAACCGCGAGGTATCGCCGGTCAGCAGATCGAGCACGGCCCGGGTGACATCTGGCGGCGCTCGCCGCGTTTGCGATTCCGGATGCAAGCGATCGGCGAAGTAAGCCCCGCGATGTTTGTTAAGGAGCCCTTCAATCACCTTCGCATCTTTCCGCAGATAGGCCGTCACCGCAAAGAGGGCTTCATCACGGTTCGGATCATGTGGCGGAATGCGCGCTTCAAGGGCTGCTAAATCGTCGAGATAAATAGTGACCAGGTCGCTGTCGGGATCGAGATCGGGGTGCTCGAAAAAATACGGCGGATTATCGCGCAGGCTGTCGACCAACGGCTGACGCAGTTCAGCGGGGAGCTGCATGATCGTGCGACTGGTGCTCAGCAGTGGCGGCAGATCGTTCCCCTCGAGTTCCTTTTCTCCCACCAGGTAACTGGCGAGCGAGCGAACCGCGTCGGCCAGCTGTTCACGCACACTGGCGAGCGCCGGCTTGATGCCAACGGCTAGTTTCACTTGCAGGCGTGCTTCCACGCCTTGCTTCCAGGCCGCAATCCGATCGGCGCTGCGGCCGTGCAGATACAGATCGAGAAATTTCTCGAGTCGCGTGGCGATTGCATGCCGTTCGTCGCTCAACAGGCAATCCATCGCGTTGTACTTCGCCGGCTGGGCGCTGCGATGCGCGGCCAAGCAACGATACAGGAACACGCGGTCGTACTCGCTACGAAACTGCAGCGCGCCGATCTCTTTGAGGGCGGCAGAAAGTCCTTCGCGCGACAGTGGAAAAGCCGAGACGAGCTCGGTCAATTCAGCGCCGTAAATCCAGTTGGCATCGCGATGGCGAAAGTCGCCACCGTAGATCGAAGCGACTTCACAACCAATGACGCGGATCACGCTGGAGAGAAGCGCGAGGGCCTGTCGATTGACCACCTGCTGCGCGATGGCCGTGGCGCCTTGCTTGCCGAAGGAACCGAGAATCCACCAAGCGCCGAGCGTCAGCGGATTGGCTCCCAACGCAAATCGGCTGAGATAGTAAGCCGCGTTGGCGTACGGCCAATAAGGCTCCGTTTTGCGATAGAGACGGTAAGCTTCGACCGCGCGGCGAACGTATTGGTACAGATTCGCAAGGTTGTAATCCTTCACCGCCAGCGGTAACTCGTCGAGCACGATCAGCAGGTTCAGCGAGCCTCGGCTGGCCGCCCGCATGATCTGATCGAGGCTCACTTCCAGCAGCGGATTCTCGGCCGACGGCTGATACAGACGAGCAACTTTCAGCACCAGTTGCTGCGCATCGTCGCGAATCAGCAGCGGAATGAGCTTTCCTTCGACAACATATTTGTTACTGGTAATGTTGTCGTACAGAATCTGCGTTTCGGCTTTCAGCAGTTCCATCAACTGCCGATCTTTGCGCACCAGCTCCGAAACATTTCCCGCCGGCACCGGCGCTGCATTAAGCGTGAGCGGCTCGGGAAACTCCATCCATTCGTGAAACGTTTGCAACCGACGGGCGAGCGCTTCTTCGCGAGTATCAAGTTGACCGGCCTGCGATTCGAACTGCTTTTGCAGCTGCTGTTGCTGTTCTTCAAAATCGGCTTTCAAACGGGCGACGCGAGCTTCTTCGCCGGCCAGATTCTGCCGCAGGCGTTCGATCTCGAGTTCCTCAGCCGTCAGCCGTCGCCGGAACCAGGCCGCCGAAGCGACGACGGCAACCACTCCCAAATAAATGGCCAGCTGCCACCAGCCGAGCACATTTCGCCCGGCAATGGTCGCCGCGACAATGGCAACCGCGCCGGAGGCGACGAGAATCAGCGGAGTAGGTTGCCAGCGAGACATGCAGCGAGAGAGCCAGAGAGGTGGAACAAGGTGCGAAGGCGTTGCACTAGTTCGATTATACCTCGTCAGCGGAGCCCGGGATTGCTGCCGCGAAGCCATTCCAACATATGGACAGTGCGGGTCAGCTGAGCGGATCTGGTTGGGTCGTGATCGAGACTGGAACTCAAGTTGCGGAGGGCCCGCAACAGCATCTCGCGATTGGTATCAGTTGGTTCGATTGCATCGAGAGCGTGACCGGGAAAAATCATCGGGCGATCTTCGCGTGTAACCAGCCTGCCCTCTTCGAATGGAAGGAAATAAATATCATCACCAGGAAAACCTTTCGGCGCCTGACCGCCATCGTATTTTACGAGATATCGGCCCGTGGCCGGCACGCCGACAATCGGAATCTCGACACGCCGCGCAACGAGCACTACCAGCCGCGACAACGTGATTGGCAGCCCTTTGCGAGTGACCAGCACACGCTCGAGTGAGCAGTTGTCCGGATTGCTGTAGTCCTCTTTGTTGCCACCGAATTTCAGATCTTCAAAGATCACCTTGCGCAAAGCAGCCACGCCGACCTGCGGATCGACATCGGCGGCTTTAAAATCCTTGCCCAGTTTTTCCGTCAGATGATCCCGAACCTTGGCTGCGATTTCGTCGAGCTGCCGCGCGATGTCTTCTTTCCGCACCTTCGGATTGAGAATCTGCGCGATGTAGACCATGCCCAGCTCATCATCGAGTTTGTCATCGGGAAGCGCGCAAAACTTTTCAACCGGATCGATCAAGATGACGCCGAGAATGGCTGTCGCCCGCATTCGCACTTCGGGGCTGTTGCTCTTGCTGGCTTCTTCGAGGAACGGCGCGGACCGTTCATCCATCTGCTTTAGTCGTAGCGATGCGCGCTCGCGCAGTGCGAACGATTCATGGTCAAGCTCGCGGATCAGCTGTTTGATTTCGGCAATCGCGGTCGGAGAAAGTGGTTCGGCCGGCGGTTGTGCCAGAGCAAAAGCTACCGCCATCAGCAACGGCATGAAAAAGAAGATTCGCAATGGATGCGCCGAGTAACGACGGAAGTTTTGCGCCATCGGTTCCTCGCAACGAAAGATCGGCCTCAACGGTTACGGACGCTACTGACGAAACGCTGGGTAGCACCAAATGCTGTGGTCGGTGTCAGGATCCCCGAGCGAATCGCAAATCAATTTTAACTCTTTGGCCCCTTCTGAAATTTCCACCAGCACGGGCGAGATCGGCCTTTCTCTGCTGGAAAACATTTCTCGGCCGTCCACCTTGACGATGAACTTCACATGGTTGCTGTACACGCAATAAGCGACAGCGGTGAAATATTTGGTTTTGGGAGGAATGGCAAAGGTTATCTCGGAGGGAGCATGAGCGTAGAGAAACTCGCGACACTGAGCGCCACCCACCAGCGGCCACTTTTCCATGTTGGCTCCACCCAGCTGGTTTACTAGCAGGGGGCGGATTGAACTGCCGGATAGCGATTTCAAAGTCGTCAGCGATGTCGCCTTGAGCCGCATGACACTCGCCGGTATGGGCTTGAGGATCGGCGCGTCGCGACCGAGTTCCGCAGTGCCGCTAACGGGCCGAAGCTGGCAAGAGGTAATCGTGGCGCTCGAGTCCGAACCTGCAAAGCCAGGCTGCGCATCTGTTCCGAGGTAGTAGTCCTTAAAATCCCCAACGGCGGAAAGGGGACCTTCGTGATCCAAAATGGTTGCCCCATTGAGCAAAAACTTCACCGCGACTCGATCATCCTTGAGACGAACACTGACTTCGTAACGATAGGCTTGCTTGGGCTTGAGCAGCTTCTTGGTCACCGTCCCGCGTTGTTGCAGACCTGCGAAGAAACAGACATCCGACTTCGCAAAGCCGTCGACGATCAGCGTGACATTCTTTTTGCCCACGGGAAACAGCAAATTCAGGTCGCGGCCTTCTGCACCGGTGGTCAATTCCACGGCCAGATCGTAGCTGCAATCGGTAAGGAGCACCGGAAACCGAATGCGCGACCAGGGCGATGAGTCCATCGAGATCGAGTTGCGCGGCCCCTTGGCGAAAAAACCTCGGACCAGTTCCTGATCGAGATCGACTGACGGCAGAAGTTCCGTCCATTGGTTGAGGGGCAAAGGCTTCCTCGCCGTCACGTCGCTACCGAGAGGCGGCGCTGTAACTTTCGTTTCACCCAGCGCCTTGGCTTTTTCTTCGGCTGCCGCCCGCGCGATGCCGACGAGCGAAGTGTCAGCCAGCGCTTCTCGATAGAGATGTCGGGCGAGTTCCTTGCTTGGGGCGTTTTTCTCCTTTCCTAATGCGGACCAGCGGTCGGCGAGCCCGACTCGCTCGGCAGCGGTTTTTGCTTCGAGGCTCTCAGCCGCCAGCTTTTTCCATTCAGCGTCACTGCCCAGCGCGACATAAGTCAGGCTCTCGCGCCAGTTGCCACGGCTGAGCAAATACATGCCATAGGCCTGATTGGCAGCCGGATCGAGCGGTTGCTTCGCCAGCGTCTGCTGCGCTTGCAATGCTCCTTCCGCCAGCGTCAATCGCTCGCGAGCCGTGGCAATTGCCTCGACAAGATCCTTTCGACTTTTCACTGTGGGAGTTTTCACGACCAAGGCATCGAGATGATTCAGCACGAGTTTTCCGGCGGCAGCGCGATCGCCGTCGATCGCTTGCTCCGCCAGAGGTAACAAAAACTGAATAGAACTGGTGCTCTCGGCCACGGAACGGCAAAGCTTGGCATCGGATTCAAGCAGCAGGGGAAGACCCTCCAAGTCGTTGGCGGTCAGTGCGTCCTTCTGCAGCGCACGAACAAGTGCGAATAATGCATCCCGCTCGGCAGCCGTCAATTTGGCGCCGTTCGCTTCGGCAACCGCAGTCAGCAGCTTCCCTTTCGCGAGCCGCGCCGCCGCGGGAGTGAGCAAAGCGCTCGGATGATTTTGCAACTCATCGATCGCCGGCAGCGCGGTCTTATAATCATTGCCTGCAGTGGCCAGACGAACCACTTCCTGCCAGGTCGCGAGGAGTGAGGGGGCATGCTCTCGGATGGCCGCACTCGACTTCGCTTCGGCCGCGAGCACGGCCGCCAGCTTGGGCCCATTCACCGGCAGCGATTCCGGATTCGTCGCGAGAAAGTCGTAATACTTCTTAAATTTGGGATGCTCGGGCAAACTACTTCGAGCGGCGGCTACTTCGGCATTCAATTTGTCCGCGTCTTGCGCAACAGCGAGCTGCGCGCAGGCCAAGCATACGCTCAGGAAGAGTAAGCGCGTCATGAGAATTCTGCCTAAATCTGGCGGCGAAATCAGCGAGGCTTCGCGGTCATCACCGCAATAGTGATGACCAACAAATTACGAGGAAAATCGCTCTACAGAATATCGGCATCCGGCAGCACTGGCAAACGTCCCTGATGTCTTAGGCTGGCTCCTTCCGCAACTGCTCGCGTACCTCCATCAGAATCTGGCCCAGTTTGTTCTTACCGCTGCCACCGCCGTCGCCCCAGTAGTCGTCGTTGGTGGTGTGCTCGATGATCTTGGCGTCGCCGGTGCTGAGCAGCAACTCGCGCAGGTCCGCATGCTGCGTAAACTTGGCGAGGACTGCTTCGCGCATGACTGCCACCTTCACCGATTCCCAGTCCCGCCGCAGAGGCCGTTTGCGGTCACGGCCCATGCGGGCGGCGAGCATCGGGCTGTTGGCTTTGCGGACTTCGTCTTCGTCGGGCTCGCCGGCAAATTTCTGCGCTTGAAAATAATGTTCCGACGTCGGCCAGCTCTTCCCCTTGAGCTGGATTGGATAACCCGCGAAGTTAGAAAACTCGCCGAACTCATCGGCAGTAGAATAAAACCTGATTGCATCGGTCATCTGTATTTCCCTCGCCTCACGCCCCTGCACCTCGCCCCTTCCTCCTCATGCACGACCATAACCGACGCGTTTGGGACGAAATGGTTCGCGACCGCCAGCGATTTACCAGGCCCGCGCGCGACGAGGATTTTGTCGATCCGCTGAAGACGATCGACGGCCTGGGTTGGCTCGGCGCGAGCATTCACGGCCAGCGCGTTTTATGCCTCGCTGCCGGCGGCGGCAAGCATGGCCCGCTGTACGCTGCGGCAGGCGCAGCTGTCACCGTCGTCGACATCAGCCCGGGTATGCTCGAACTCGATCGCGAGGTCGCCAAGGAACGGCGACTGGAGCTGCAAACCGTCGAAGCCTCGATGGATGATCTCACCTGTTTTGCCGCCGGCACCTTCGACCTGGTCGTGCAACCGGTTAGCACTTGTTACGTACCGCAGATTGGCCCCGTTTATCGCGAGGTCTCCCGCATTACCAAACCCGGTGGGCTCTACATCAGCCAGCACAAAACGCCGCAAAGCCTGCAGTGCGATGCCACCGCCGCGGCGAAAGGATACGAACTGACCGAGCCCTATTATCGCACCGGCCCGCTGCCGCCGGTCGTCGGCAGCCGTCATCGCGAAGAAGGAACGCTCGAATACTTGCACCGCTGGGAAGAAATTCTCGGCTTGCTCTGCCGGGCGGGTTTCGTGCTGGAAGATCTCGTCGAGCCAGCGCACGCCAAAGCCGACGCAGCGCCTGGCTCGTGGGAACATCGCAGTCAATTCGTCGCTCCCTACGTTCGCCTCAAAGCCCGTCGTGTAGGAGGAGCGACTTCTTCTGCTACCACATCGAAACTTTGGCTTCCTTCTTAAGCAGTAGGAATCGCCGGGAATAAGTTGGCCCGGGCGGTGCGAAACTACGGGTACACAATTGCTTCTGCGAGCTTCAGACTCGCCGCAGCCAGATTTTCATTTGCTCATTTCTTGCCGACGTTGCTTCCGCGCGCCGCGGCTGGTTCAGCCGGCGGTCTCGATGGGTGCGTCCCGAATGGACGCCAACGCTCAACTCGTTTCAGGGTGACGCCTATGGTCCGCGCATTTGGCCTGGTTACGTTCTTGTTCGCCGCGATCGCGATCGTCGGTTGTCAATCGAAACCTGCTCCGCCAGCAACGACAGCACCACCGGCAGAGTCAACTCCGGTCGCTGGTCTTAGCCCGAATTCCGAGCCGGAGATCACGTTCTTCGAACCATCAGAAACGCCCCTCGATCCGAACGAACTGACCGTCGAAACGCTAGAGCTAACGGAAGCACCTGGGATGGCAGCGGAGCTTCATGATGAAACGGCGACTACCGAGTGGTCAAGCGCCGGCGGAAAAATCGGCGTGGGCTTAGGCGCCCGCGGCAGCGGCATGCGAGAAGCCATCAGAGGCTACGGCGGTTCGAAATCCTACAGCGCAGACCTTCGCGCGCGAGATTACACAAACGGCGACAAGTTCGCCAACTTCGGCGACAACGAATTTCATGCGGTTAAAAAGTCGCCGCTGTCGACGTTTTCGGTCGACGTCGATACGGCCAGCTATACCAAGGCGCGAAGCATGTTGCTCGAACGTCGTCAGCTGCCGCTCGTCGATGCAGTGCGAATTGAGGAGCTGATCAACTACTTCGACTACAGCTATGCGGGGCCGAAGGATGAGCATCCGTTCGCGGTGCATCTCGAAACAGCAGCTTGCCCCTGGGAGCCGAAGCATCGCCTCGTTCGCTGCGCATTGCAGGGGAGGCCGCTGGAGGGAAAACGGCCGCCTGCCAATCTCGTGTTCTTGATCGACGTTTCTGGTTCGATGGATCAAGCCAATAAGTTGCCACTGGTACAGCGAGCGCTCGGCATGCTCGTCGGCCAACTCAGCGAGACGGATAAGGTTTCGATCGTCGTCTATGCCGGCTCGTCTGGCTGCGTGCTGCCTGCGACACCGGGCAATGAGCGGGCCAAGATCCTCACAGCCGTACAAGAGCTGCGGGCCTCGGGTGGAACCAATGGCGGCCAGGGAATTCAAAATGCCTATCAGTTGGCTCAAGAGAACTTTGTGAAGGGCGGGACCAATCGAGTGATCTTGTGCACTGATGGCGACTTCAACGTCGGCGTGACGAACACGCAAGAACTCGTCGATCTCGCCGTGAAGGAGTCGCAGGGGGGCGTCTTTCTCAGCGTTCTCGGATTTGGAACCGGCAATTTGAATGATGTGCTTCTCAAACAATTGTCGACCAAAGCCAACGGCAACTATGAGTTCATCGACTCCGACCTGGAAGCTCGCAAGGTGTTCGTGCAACAAGCGGCAGGCACTCTGGTGACGATCGCCAAGGATGTGAAGATTCAAGTCGAGTTCAATCCGGCGCAGGTCGCGGCCTATCGCTTGATCGGTTACGAGAATCGCCAGCTCGCCCACCGCGACTTTAACAATGACAAAAAAGACGCCGGCGACATCGGCGCAGGACATCGCGTCACGGCGTTCTACGAAATCGTACCGACCGGGGTCGATAGCGAATTTACTTCGCCGGAGATCGACGATCTGAAATATCAGGCCGAAGTCGAACGTGCCGAACCCGCCCAAAAACTGGAGCTCACCCCCGCAGCCAAAAGCGGTGAGCTCCTCACTTTGAAACTCCGCTACCAACCGCCGGCCGGCGGCAAGAGCACGCTGCTGTCGTTCCCCGTCAAAGACAATGGCCAAGGCTTTAGCAAAGCTTCTTCCGATTTTCAGTTTGCTGCCGCAGTGGCATCCTTCGGCATGCTACTGCGAGATTCGAAATTCAAAGGCAACAGTAATTACGGCGCCGTGATCGAGATCGCGTCGGCTTGCACAGGAGAAGACAAGCAAGGTCAGCGGAATGAGTTCTTGCAAATGGTGACGGCGGCTCAGGCTTTATCGCGCCCGTAGGAAAGCTCGGCGCCATCACAGTTGAGTTGCTGTAACTTGGGCGCTAGACTCTGGCTACCGCCCTGACATCGCCCCCCTTTCGTACCCCTGGAATATAACAAGTTGCGAAGACTCTGAGTTTCGACGCAAACCTTTACTATGTAATGCTTAGCAACGATAGTACAGAGCAATATCACGCCCTAATTATCGCACTTTATTGCCACTAATTCGGGTAGTTTATAGTGAGCGCAAAACGACCCAAAAACTACGGCGGCGAACTATCACGCGACATTGCGTGAACCCGCAGGTACATTGTGAGACGGAATTGAACTCGCTGCAGCCTTCCTCAACCGCTCTCCAGGTGCTGGATGTTGTTTTCCTGGTCACTTCGCTCGCGCCGTGCGTTCACGCTCGTTGAACTGCTCGTGGTGATTGCCATCATTGGCGTCTTGGTCGCGCTGTTGTTGCCCGCCGTGCAAGCCGCCCGCGAAGCAGCGCGGCGGACGCAATGCGCCAATCATTTGAAGCAACTCGGGCTCGGCGCGCATTTGCATGTCGACACGGTTGGGGCCTTTCCGCATGGGGGCTGGGGATTTCAATGCATTGGCGTACCTGGCAAGGGACTTGGACCGGGGCAACCGGGGGGCTGGATGTATAGCTTGCTGCCGTTCATCGAGCAGAAGAATTTGTTCGACAACACCGATCCGCTGTTTGTCGTGCAGCAGTCGTTCACCGTGATGAATTGTCCCAGCCGACGACCGGCGAAGGCATATGTAGCAGGGCCGTCGATGTGGATGCCGTACTTGGCCAGCACCGCGCCGAAGGTGGCCCGCGGCGACTATGCGATGAACGCCGGCACGGTAGTCTTGGACAATAGTGGTCCGGCCGATCCCAATACGCCGCCGGCGAAAGTCGATTCCGATGGCATGGCAGGTCGCGCGACGTGGTATGCGATGCGCGAGGTAAGCGACGGTTTGACGAACACGTATCTCTTCGGCGAGAAGTACGTCAACCCCGACAACTACACGAATGCCCTCGATCAGGGCGACAACGAAAACGCCTATATCGGCGGCGACCGCGACACCCTCCGCAACGAAATCAAGCCTAGCCGAGATCGCAAAGGGAGCGACAACAGCTACGCCTTCGGCAGCAACCATCCGGGCGGATTTTCGATGGTCTTTTGCGACGGCAGCGTGCGACACATTCCATTCAGCATCGACACGATCGTGCACAAACAGACGCTGCTGCGCGATGATGGAAATACGCCTCAGTAAGAACGGCCCATGTTTGGACTCGCACCCGATTACACTCCGTTGCTCGCAGCGCTGGCCGGGCTGATTGTCTGGTATCGCTGCTTTTGGCGCGAGGGCAAGTTTTCGCTGCTATCGCTGTTGGTGTTGATCACGGCAACTGCCGTATGGATCGGTTTCTTATTTCCCCGGCAGTTCGGATTCTGGATGTGAGCACAAATGTACCTACCGGGCACATCTATTGCCGATTGGCATGGAGTGCATATAACGCGACCGTGCTGCAAATACTCAACGATGTGCGATTGCGAGTTCGATCACTAGAAAAATGTAAGACGCCTGATGACGGCCTGCTCGGAGCATTGTTGCCGTTCCGTATATTGCTGGCGAATGCACCCGTCGATGTTAGTGGCTGCCTGGCAAAGGCTGAAGTGGAGTTTTGGAAGAAAGAGTTCCTAGGCTGGTTTGAGCGAACAAAATCTAAGTTCCCAGAGAACATTGATTCTCAGGTTGTTCTCACTTGTGCGTTGTCAGAGTTCGAAGCACTGCGTGAAATAGCAGTAGATATCCCAGACTTTCTGTGGCAATCGAACGCGATCAAGGGAATGCGCATATTGGAAAAGCAGCGAGGCACATAGCTGACGAACCGCTCCATGAAGGTGTGCGATTTTGGGGCGCGCTGGGTGGTGAATTTTGGCGTGATCTGCTGCGCTGCGATTACCGTGCTAGCCGTATGAGTAATCACTCGGAACCGGCCCACGACGCAAGTCACGAAGTGGCTTGCCTACGGTAGAATGGTGTGATGGCCACTCCCAATCAATCGCTGCTTAATGTCTACGTCGAGGTTCTCGGCCTATGACCGCAGCCGCGCATCCTGCGCCTGAACGCGCGATTCGCAAGCTTTCGATCACCGCGCCGCGCAAAGAAGAGGACCGGGAACCCGACAAGCGGCCGCTCGATCTTGGGTTGATCCGCCGGCTGATCGGTTACATGCAGCCGTACGCGCTGAAGCGGAATATTCTCTTCGTCTGCGTCGTGCTGCGAGCGATTCAGTTGCCGCTGGTTGCCTGGACCATCGGCGAGGTCATCTCCGGGCCGATCACGCATCACGACGACTATGCTCAGCCCGTGCGGGCGATTTTGCTCGGTGCCCTGGGACTGGCCGTGCTCGCGCTCACCACACAGATTGTCTTTCACTTTCGGCAGCGATTTGCGCTCGAACTGGGCGAAGCGGTCATTCACGATTTGCGCCGCGAGATCTTCACGCATCTGCAACAGATGCCGATGAGCTTTTACAACAAGACGAAGATCGGCCGCATCATCAGCCGCGTGACGGGCGACTGCGAAGCGCTCCGCGTCGGTGTGCAGGACGTGCTGTTCGTCAGCCTGGTCGGCATTTTTCAGATGATCGTGGCTGGCACGTTCATGCTGTATTACGACTGGGCGTTGTTCAGCGTCGTGCTGTTGATGAGCCCGATTCTGTGGATCCTGAATCGAGCCTTTCGCAAAAAGTTAAGCGTGGCTTATCGCGTGGTGCAGGAAAGCTTCAGCCGCCTGACCGCGACGCTGGCCGAGTCGATCAATGGCGTGCGGGTGACGCAGGGCTATGTGCGGCAGGATGTGAACGCCGATCTGTTTCGCGAGCTGCTCGATTGGCACGGCATGAACGTGGTGAAAGCCGTCCGCCGCGAAGGGCTGCTCGTGCCGCTGCTGGAACTCAACAGCCAGATTTTCATTGTCGCCCTACTGCTGATCGGCGGCTATCGCGTGCTGTATATGGACATGCCGTCCGATGTGCTGATCCGGTTCTTTTTTCTCGCGAACATTTTCTTCAGCCCGATTCAAATCCTCGGCAATCAATACAATCAGGCCCTCACTGCCATGGCGGGCGCGGAGCGAGTCTTTGCCTTGCTCGATCGCGAACCGGAATGGACCGATGTGGCGGACGCCGAAACGTTGCCGCCGGTTGTCGGGCATGTCGAGCTGCGCAATGTGACATTTGGCTACGACGCCGAGCGGCCGGTGCTGCACGAGATTTCGCTCACCGCGCAGCCCGGCGAAACCATCGCACTCGTCGGCCGCACCGGCAGCGGCAAGAGCTCGATCATCAATCTCATCGCGCGGTTCTATCTGCCGCAGCAGGGACTCGTGCTGATCGATGGCCATGACACGCGGCGCGTCACCGGCGATTCGCTCCATCATCAAATGGGCCTGGTGCTGCAGCAGAACTTTCTCTTCAGCGGCACGGTGAAAGAAAACATCCGCGTCGGCCGGCCGACCGCGACCGACGAAGATGTGGTGCTTGCCTGCGTGCAACTCGACTGCCTCGACACGCTCGCCGCATTGCCCGAAGGCCTCGAAACCCAAGTCGGCGAGCGCGGCGCGCAGCTGTCGCTCGGCCAGCGACAGCTCGTCTGTTTCTGCCGAGCACTCCTCGCCAACCCGCGCATCCTCATCCTCGACGAAGCGACCAGCAGCGTCGACACGCTCACCGAACTGCGCATTCAAACGGCCCTCGCCAAACTACTCGCGGGCCGAACGAGCTTCGTCGTCGCGCACCGCCTCAGCACCATTCGCAAAGCCGACCAGGTTTTAGTTCTGGAAGACGGCAGAATCATCGAGCGCGGCAATCACTTGGAACTAACCGAACAAAACGGTGTATATGCAGGAATGGTCCGGCAGTTCTCGCAAGGCTGATCGGCACGACCGTAGGACGGACCATTGGTCCGTCTAGAGAGCGGATACCAAGCCTCTACTGCGAGTTCGCTCGCGGAATTTGCTGCACTCGTAGTTCTTGGTCGGACCAACGGTCCGGCCTGCCGGAAGGCGCATCCTTTTCATCGCTTTCGTGACATGCCATTGGTTAGAATTAAGCTACTTGGAGCAACGCATGTCGATCGCTTATCCCACTGCCGAAACATTGCCGCTGGTCGTGCCTTACCGGCCTGCGCGATTGTCGGTGGCTGACTACCATCGCTTGATTTCGGGCGGCCATCTCGCGCAAAGCAACCGCATCGAATTGCTGAGAGGAGTGCTGGTTGAGAAGATGACTCACAATCCGCTGCATGCTGCGCTCATCGGGATTCTGCAGAAGTTGATCGACGGCGTTCTGCCCGCAGGATTTTGCACGCGGACTCAGTTGCCTATCACGCTGCGCGACAGTGAGCCCGAACCTGATCTAGCAATCGCCCGCGGCGAACTCGCTGAATATTTAATGCGGCATCCGGGCCCGGATGATACGCAGCTAGTCGTCGAGATTTCGGCGAGCAGCCTCGTCACCGATCGCTACAAAGCCGAAATCTACGCCGAGGCCGGCATTCCTTGGTACTGGATTGTGAATCTCACTGCGCGGCGAGTCGAAGTTTATTCGCAACCGGCAGCGACGCCGGAAGGCATTCGCTATGGCGAGCCGCGGATTTATCAGCCGGGTGAAATGATTCCGGTGATCGTCGCTGATCAACAAGTGGGAAGCATCGCGGCAGAGAAGTTGCTGCCGGTGGTTACTGGATGAAGACTGCGCTCAAGTACCTGCTGATTGCGGCCACATGGTTGGCGACGGCTTGGGTTGCGTACGGCGTGGTGATGGCGAATTGCGAACCTGAATGGACGGGCTTGGGGGGGAATCTCAGTTTTGTCGCAGCCGATTATTCACAAGGCTGGCCATTGCCATGCCGAGAATACTCGGAATTACACGATTTCGCCGCTCGCACAAGGAAGATAACAAGGGACCGGTGGCGCCTATTGCCGGCAATCGCCAATGTCAGTTTCGCAGCGCTGATAGTTGGAGCAACGGTTGCTGGTGGAATTCGCTGGCAGCGCTGCGGCAGTTTTCAATTCACGCTGCGCGGATTGTTTGTGTTGCTGACGATTACGGCGGGGCTGCTCGCGCTTTACGAGCGATCGCAATTCTGGCTGTTATCCTGGAATCTGATTGCGCCGCTGATGTTGGGACTTGCGGCTGTGATGCATTGGATTTGCTGGGGCGTGTTAGAGGGCGCCGGACTCATCGCGCGAAGTCGAAAGATTGCTCCCGCTTCAGCCCCTCACCCCAACCCTCTCCCCTGAGTACAGGGGCGAGGGAGCTTTTTAGTTAGGGCAGCACCACCGGCATCGGCCGGTCGTTGCTGCGGCCGAGGACGGCGTCGTTGAAGTCGATGCCGGCGGCGACTTCGCCCAGGCGGTTGTGGAACGGATCGTCGAGCGCCGTTTCTTCGGCGGGGTTGCTCATCTTGATGAAACGGACCTGGCCGTCTTCAAAAAGCATGTTTTGGCCCATTCGGTCGTGGTTGGTGCTCACGCGGCCCGGTTGTGAATCGTGCGGGGCATCGGCGAGCAGCGGGTAGCTCGTGCGGCGGCCGTTGCGAGGCGGCTGGAGCGTTTCGTCTTGTTGATAGCCCAGGCTGTAACCGTAACCGCCACCCATGGTGCGGTGATACATCTCGAGTTGTTCGTCGGGGGCCGCGTCGAGTTGCTCGAGCGTGGGAATCGGTTTGCCAGCGAGGCTGGCGACGAGTTGTGGATTGCCGGGGCAGAAGAATGTGCGTTGGTTCTCGATCAGTTTGTTCGAGAGGAGCGTGGGAGCATACACGCCGGCGACGCTGCGCGGACCGTTAGCGAGGACGGCGGGGAAAGAGCCATCGGGCTGCAGGTCGCTGTAGTTTTGCAGAGCAAGGCCGAGCTGGCGGAGTTGATTCTGGCAGCCGGTGATCTTGGCTTGCAGTTGCGAAGTGAACAGCAGCGGCAAGCAAAGAGCAGCGCCCGTGAGAATCACCGAGCAAGCAATGGCCAGGTCGAGCTTACGCAGGGTGCGACCTTGCGCTTCGAGCCGAGAGACAGGAGAGAGTTTGACTTTGGTGAGAACTTTGTCCGCGTTCTTATCGGCGGCGTCAGCTGGTCGTGCGGTTTCTTCGGCGGCTTGAATCGCATCGGCAGTCACGGCCCGCAGCACGACGGTTTCGGCTTGGTAGGCGGCGATTTGATCTTCGACAAATTCGCAAGTGCGGGACGCGAGGCAGAGAGGTGGTTCTTCTTGAGTGGGTTCATCGAGCAGGCCGACGGTATCGAGCGATGAGCGGATCTTTTCAAATTCCGCAGCCGCGACCGGGCACTCGGCGAGAGCCCTTTCGATTTCGATGCATTCCTTGCTGTCTAGTGCTCCGAGCAGATAGCCGAGCAATTGCTCGTGAGAAAGTCGGGTCATGTTTCGTCGGCTTTGACAGCTGCGAGTGGTTCGCCCGGAAAGAGTTCGTTCCAGGCTTCGGTTAGTTTGTTCACGGCGGCGTGGACGCGGCTTTTGACGGTGCCGACTGGCACATTCAATACTTCCGCGGCTTCGCGATACTTCAGGTCTTGGAAGTACACCAGCTCGATGGCTTCGCGAAAGCCAACGGGCATGGCCGCGATGGTTTCGCTGAGCCAGCGGCCCCGTTCCTCAGCCGTAAACTGCACGGCTGGGTTCGGTTCGCTGCTGGCGAGCAGGTCGAGCAACTTGCCATCGGCGTTGTCACCATCGGCGGCGGTTTGCCGGTCGAGGCTGAGCATGCGGTGCCGCCGGTTGCGGCGCTGCAGGTCGATGGCCTGGTGAGTTGCCAGGGTATACAGCCAGGGTCGAAAGGCCCGTCCGGCTTCGAACTGATCGCGCTTCAGATGGACTTGCAGGAAGGTCGCCTGAAAGGCATCGTCGGCTTGATCGGCATCTCCGAGGTATCGCCGCAGGTAGTTGAACAGGTCCCGCTCGTAGCGGTGTACCAGTTCGGCGAACCATTCGCGGCGATCGTGTTCCGAGTTCGATTCGTCGCAATAACCAAGGAGCAGTTGCTCGTCAGTCATGGTGGCGATGGTCGATTCGGTGGAAGTTTCGAAGTTGGTCAGGGTGGCTTTCATGATGATCTACGAACCAGAGGAGACGAGAGTTCGTTGTGCGCCGCAGTTTTTGACTGCTTTCACCCACGCTGTCAGCGATATTACTGTCGCTGTCAGCGTCCTTACTAACTTTAGCAAACCGGCGGAGAAAGGACATCCTTTTCCTTGTTTGCTGAGAGGGCGAGGCTCCTGCCGAGCCGAATGCGGGGGAAAACCGCGGCTCGGCGGGAGCCTCGCCCTCCCGAACACAGCAGATTAAACTGCCATGCGGGCGAGTTACAGTCACGGCACGCACTTAAAGCATTCGCTATGCCAGAACCAATGAAATCGCCCTTACAACCCTACCTGTGGGCCGCCCCAGGCGACGTTAACGCCTTTTTTGGCTTGATGTTAGATAACGTCGCACAATTGCTCTTGACGGTCGCGACGCTTTCGGCGGTCTTTGCATTTCCTACAAATTTTGCCCTGCGTTACATGGTCCCTGGCACCGCTATCGGCGTGCTAGTAGGTGACCTACTCTTCTTTTGGCTAGCATTTCGGCTCGCCCGACAAACGGGAAACCGCACGGTCACCGCCATGCCGTTGGGACTCGATACGCCCAGCGTATTCGGAATTGTCTTCTTCGTCCTCGGACCCGCATTCACCGCCGCCAAGGCCGCGGGGCTCGATGAACACGCCGCCGCGATGCGCACCTGGCACATTGGCATTTGCGCGCTGTTCATCAGCGGGATTTTCAAGTTTCTGTGCGCGCTGATCTCCAATCAAATTCGCCGGTTGATTCCGCGGGCGGGGCTGCTTGGTTCGCTCGCCGCGATCGCGCTGGTGCTCATCAGCTTCTTGCCGCTGCTCGATGCCTTGACCGCGCCGATGGTGGGACTGGTGGCGCTGGCCATCATTCTGCTCACGCTCATCGCGCGAGTGCCGTTGCCGTTCAAAATGCCCGGCGCCCTGGGCGCCTTGCTGGTGGCTGGCACTCTTCACTACGTCACGAAATGGCTGACTGGTTCGGGGGTTTTGCCGGAGATCTTTTATGTTCAGCCGCACGAACTGCTGACAGCCGAACAGGCCAGCGCGGCCCTCTTTCCCACCGAGTGGCTGACGGTCTTCCGATTTGAATGGCTGGGCGCGCTGCAGGAAACGTTGCAATATCTGCCCGTCGTGATTCCCTTCGCGCTCGGCACGATCGTGGGCGGCATCGATTGCACTGAAAGCGCCGCAGCCGCCGGCGATGAATACGACACGGCCACTGTCATCGGCGTGGAATCGGGCGCAACGCTCATCGCCGCTCTCTGCGGCGGTGTGATTCAAACGACACCATACATCGGCCATCCGGCCTACAAAGCGATGGGCGGTCGCGCGGCCTATACGCTGGCCACGGCCATCTTCATCGGCAGCGCGGGACTAATTGGTTACTTCGCCTTTTTATATCTCTACATTCCACGGCCAACGGTCTTTCCGATTCTCGTCTTCATCGGCCTCGAGATTTCGTCGCAGAGTTTTCTCGCCACGCCGAAGCGACACTATCCTGCTGTGGCCATCGCTTGCGTACCGGCGCTCGCGCTGTTGGCCTCGATGTTCGCCGGTAAAGTGCAGGGCGCACTCTTCGGGCCGCTCGGTTTCATGGAAGTGACCAATGCGATCGCCGCCAATCACGAATTGAAAGTCACGCTCGATACCGTGCGAATTCTTTCGAACGGCTTCATCGTGACCAGCGTCATTTGGGCCTCGGCGCTGGCCGCTGCCATCGATCGGCAACTGTTCCGCAGTAGTGCGTTCTTCGCCATCGCCGCACTCCTGACCCTCTTCGGCGTGATGCATTCGCCGATGGCCAGCGGCGAAATGTTCTGGCCCTGGAACCTCACCGGTGAACCGCTGAAGTACGTCACGCAATACGCCTCTGGCTATGCCCTGGTCGCGATCCTCCTCGCCGCCTGGGGCGGACATTTGCAGTTTCACGGGTATGATCTCAAACCGCTTGAAGAACACCACTAGGAACAGTTCTGAGTTGGGGAGTTCTGAGACAGGACACGGAGCTACTCAACTTCAAACTCCTGTCTCAAAACTCAAAACTCAAAACTCAGAACTCAGAACTCAGAACTAAACGAACCACCCATGCCACTCGAACGCGTTCTCGAACCCGAAGTCATGGACACGCCCGAAGAGGCCTCGTCCTACAACGCGATGGATCACTCCACCGTAAACCGCGTTTTCGTCGATGATCTGCTGGCCTTCTTTGCCGACGTCGCGCCGCCGTTGTCGCGCAGCCGGTTGATGCCCGACGATGAAGAAGCTCAGACGCTCGATATTCTCGACCTTGGCACCGGCACCGCGCTGATCGTCATCGAACTCTGCAATCGCGTCGCCGAGTGCCGTGTGATGGCCGCCGATGCGGCGGCGTCGATGCTCGACTTGGCCCTCTACAACGTCGAAGTCAGTGGCCATCGCCACCGCATTCAGCTCGACCAGATCGATGCCAAAGGCCTGCATTACATCGACGGCCAATTCGGAGTGGTGATGAGCAATAGCTTGATCCACCACATCCCCGAACCGCTGGCGGCGCTGAAAGAAGCCGTCCGCGTAACGATGCCCGGCGGGTTGCTCTTCTTCCGCGACCTGCTGCGGCCCGACACGAAGGAGCAACTCGACGAACTCGTGCAAACGTACGCTGGCAGTGAAACGCCATTCTCGCGCGAGATGTTTGCCAACTCCCTCCACGCTGCATTATCGTTGGATGAAATTCGCGGTTTGGTTTCCTCCCTCGGTTTTGATCCGCACGCCGTGCAGCAGACGACCGATCGTCATTGGACCTGGCGGGGCGTGAAGGCATAGTTTGCTCAACTCGGAAGCAGCATGAATCGACCCCAAGATCCCAATTCCTTCTGGCAAGCCTTTTGGGAGCACGCGAAACGGCGGGCAGCTTTCAAAGCAATCATCCTCGGGGTAATGCTGATCGTTGTGGGAATTCCCGCGCTGTGCATCTGCAGCGGCGTGGCGCTAATTGGCTTCAGTCAGACGGTGCTCAGCCCCGAGTGGCGCGCCGAACTCGGCGAGTCGCTGGACAAGCTCAACCAAGAGAATGCCGAGAAGGCTGCGGTCGCCTCCATTCCGCAGGTCGTGGCCGCGAAATGCCGCGAAGTAGGTTTCGCCGATCTCACAATGCTCACCGAGCCCAATCGGACCGACAACGGCAATTACGAACTAATGGTGAAAGCCGACCGCACCACCAAACCCGGACTCCGCGACGGCCCCCTTTGCATTTTTACTGCCGTCGTGCGCTACAGCCCGCAAACCAGTCCGCAATGGACCGTCCTGAGACTCCACGATGATCAGGGCAGCAAACGGGAATTCTATCGCGATCCAAGTTACGTAGAGCCTGCCAAGTAGCCCGAGGCGTGAGCCGACGGAGAGCGGCGCGTGAACTCAAGATTCACCAACGTGCGGTAGCACAAGTGGAAGCGTACTGAACGTCGGCCTATCAAATCGATCGCTTTTTCTGCCTTCTGCCTTGTGCCTTCTCACTTCTGCATTTCCTCCGCCTTCTTCGTAAACAACACATCCTTGGCCATCGGTTGCCACGGTACTCCTGGACCTTCCCAGAATAACTTGAGCTCCATCTCGCCGACGCCTTGGTAGAACTCGACCTCGATCGGATGCAGGCCGACCGGCAGGCGGATGACGCCGCTCACGTCGCGGATCGCGTGGTTGCCGTCGTTGTCGGCGATTAGCTGCTTTGCGATGCGCAAGCGACTGCCGTCGTCGCTGCGGATGGCGAACGAGTAGAGCCCTTCCTCGGGGATCTTGATCAAGCCCTGATATTGAAACGCGTAGTTGAACTTCTTCTCTTCGCCGATGTTATCGACGACCTTTTCCTCGACCGGTTTGAGCGAGGCAAAGTCCGGCAGGCCGGACCATTGGCCCGCGTATTCTTTGCGGAGCAGACCGGGGACCACCTTCTCGTCGGCGATCGCTTCGGGCAGGACGAGCGGCTTGAGTTCGCACTTCAGCTCGAGCGTTTTTCCCTCGCGTTCGACCTGCAACTGCAACACATCGCCCGCCTTCTTCTGAATGAGCGACAAGGCCAGATCGATGGCTGATTGCAATGGCGCGCCGTTCAACTTCACGATCACATCGCCGCGCTGCAAACCCGCTTCGGCCGCTGGCGAACCTGCGGCTAAATCGCTGATGTGGCAGCGCGCTGACAGCGGATCAGCCTTCGCGCCGAACCAGAAGTTGTAACGATCCTCGGGCTTTAGCACTGCGGGCAGAATCACGCGCACGTGATCGGCGGCAATCGCAAAGCCGACGTTGTCGGCATTCTGCTTCTTCGACGAAACCACGCCAATCATCTCGCCGAGAGCGTTGATAAGCGGGCCGCCGGAATTGCCGCCGTTGATGGCAGCCGATGTTTGAATGACATCGGGCAGAATCGAATGCTCGGTCCGCGTCGACCGTGCGAGTCCGCTCACAATGCCCGTCGACGCGCTATGCGCGAGTTCGCCGGCATTGCCGATCACCAGCGTCGGTTCGCCAAGCATCAGGTCATGGCTGCGCCCGATCGGCAGCGCGGGCAACGGTCCTTCGGTCTGCAACTTCAGCACGGCAAGATCGGAATGCGGCATCGTGCAGATCGTTTGATACTTGAGCACGCGATTGCCAACGAACAGCGCCGGCCCTTCCTTCGCATTGCGAACAACGTGCGCGTTGGTCAGCACAAACCCCAGTGGCGAAATCACCGTGCCGCTACCGAAATGTACGGTTTGCGTCCCCGGCTTTTCACCGGGCGTGACGAGCGGCAACGAAACCACCGCAGGCAGGCATTTCTGGACCAGCTTGGTCGTTTCGGTGATTCGCGGATTGTCTTGCGCGAAGGAAGCGAGCGCACCGGAAAACAAAAACAGCAGAGCAACGAAACAGCGAAACATGGAGCAACCTGCGAACGAAGCGGAGCGATCTCAGAAGCGAGAATTATAATCGAGCAATTCCGCAGCCGGTTGCTCCGCAGCGCAAGTGCGACCTGCTGACGATTTACTTCGGCACTTTCAATGTCAGTTCGTGCTTCTTGCCCTCGCGCCAAATCACCAATGGCACGGCGGTTCCGGGCGCGACTTCGTTGAGCGCGTACGCGAGCAAGTCGGTCTCGCGCGCAAACTCCTGGCCGTTAAACGAGACAAAAACGTCTCCCTTCAGCACGCCAGCTTCCTTGGCGGCGTTGTGCGGCGCGAATTGACCGACATGTTCGGCGCGCAGCACCCAATTGCTTTCGGGAAGTTTCAGTTCTTCGCGCACAGCATCAGGCATCTTCTTCAGAAACAGCCCGCCGAGCCCCATCCGCCGCAGTTGCCAGGTCGAGGCTCGCCAGGAAATATCGTCGAGCCGCTTCCACTTATCGGGCAAGTTGAGGTCGAGATTGATTTCCTTGCCGTCACGAATGACGATCGTCTTCACTGCTCCGCCGCTGGCCGGTGTGTGGTGCAGCACCCATTGCACATCGGCGATCGAAAGGGGCGTTTGGCCTTCGATCTGATGAATCTGATCGCCGGCAAGGAAGCCTGATTTTTCAGCGAGCGAATTGGGCTCCACGCGCGTGATGGTCGCGCGCTGCCGAGGATTCAAGATCAAGCCGACGGCCTTTGGGTGCGGGTAAGGAAACAACACGTCGTCGGGAAAGGCGACCTTGGTGCTGCGGACTTGTTGCTTGATCGCATCGCCGATTTGATGACAGTGGATGCAACTCTGCACCACGTTTCCTTGGTAATTGATCGACGAACCATACTTTCCGGCGAGCAGCGGAAATTTCTCCGGCGCGGCAAACAATGGTTCCGGACCGCGCTTGGCGGCGAGCGATTTCTTAGTGGCCGGATAATCGCGGTGTAAGGTCAACGCCCCTTCGAGGGCCGAACTCAGCCCCTCGATCGAAACATCGTCGGCGTAGAGCGTTTGATCCGATCGCGTGCCATAACGGCCATAGATCGTGCCGTCGGCATTGAGCATGAACACGGCATACGACTGGTCAGTGTCGAATTGAAACAGCGACAGATCGAGGCCGTTGGCGGAGATCACGCGCACGCGGACAAATTTTTCCAACTGCGGCCGAAGCTTGGGATCGGACTCGACGAGCTCATCGTCGAGCTTCACGCAGTGCTCGCATGGCAGGCAGCGGAGCACGACCAGCAGCGGCTTGCCGGTTGCTTTGGCTTCGGCAAAACCTTTGGCTAGATCATTGTAGATCCAAAAGCCGGTGGCTTCGTACTTTTCTTTGTCGCTGCGGACTTTCTGTTCGCGCGTTTGTGCGGAAGAAATAGAAAAGCAGCCGCCGAGCAGCACAAGCGAAGCAAGCAACGTGCGAAACATAAGAGCCTCCAAAATGTTCCTGGCTAAAAGCTGGGTGGTGTGATTATGGAGTTCCGTTTGCAGGCCGGCAACTTCTATCAGGACGACGGACCATTGGTCCGTCAGAAGCCGCAATTGCGCGACGTTCGGCATAGTGCCCGCCGCGGGAGCGGACCAATGGTCCGTCCTACGGGGATCGAGACAAAGGCTCGTGAAAATGAGAGACTACAGACTTGCTCCAGTTCGCATCCTTGCGTGTGAATCATCATGTACGACCCCCTCTCGGTACTGCTGCAAAATACGGAATCGCGCTATTGGCAGGTGACACTGCAGCACCGCCAGTCCGCGAAATCGAACGGCGTGCGGTTCAGCTTGCCAGTCGACTGGTCGCAGGGGCAAATCGTTCATCCGCAAGATGACGTAGGCTTGCAGCAATGTTTGCATCCACTGCTGCTCGGCGCCGAATCATCCGTCGTGTGCGAATTTCGCGCGCGGCAGGAGCTCAACGAGTGGCGTTGGTTTCGGCTGCGCGTGCAAATCGAAATCACGGACGAGAGCAGCCCGACGCCGCCGCAACTTCATTGCTGGGCGAGTGAGATCACGCGGCAGAAACGGGCCGAGCAGTTGCTCGCGCTGCAAAGTCGCATCGTGCAGCAACTAGCCAGCGGCGAACAGCTGACCAAGGTCCTAGGCGAACTCGCCCAGGGAGTCGAAGCCAATTACGTGGGAGCCGCCGTTTCGCTGCTCGGTGTTGCCCCCGATCGCAAGTCGTTGCGACACCTGGCTGCGCCGAGCTTGCCGAGCCACGTGACAGCGCGGATCAATGGCTTGCCGATTGGGCCCACGATTGGCGCGTGCGGCAGCGCGGCGGCGCTCGGCGAACGTGTGATCATTCCCGATGTTTATCTCGATCCGCGGATGCAGGGATTCGAATCGCTGGCGCAGGAGACCGGTATTCGCAGCGTCTGGTCGCAGCCCATCATTGGTGCGGCGGGAGAGGTGCTGGGGACGCTCGCTATTTATCGCTTGCAGGTCCATTCGCCGAGTTCTGATGAGATTGAACTGTTGATGCTGGCTGCCAATCTCGCGGCGCTCGCGATCGAAAACAGCCGTCGCATCGAACAGTTGCTGCACAGTGAGTTGCGATTCCGCGAGTTGGCCGAAAAAGCCCGGCTCGTGCCCTGGGAAGCCGAGCTCGGCGAAGATCGCTACACCTACGTTGGGCCGCAGGCGCAAGAGATCTTTGGTTATCCGATCGAAGATTGGTACGTCCCGGGTTTTTGGTACGGCTTGGTGCATGCCGAAGATCGTGAGCGCTGCCTGGCCGAGTACTTTGTGCACTTGGAGAAGAGCGAGCACTTCGAATCGGAGTACCGCATTCCGGCGAAGAACGGCGAGATTGTGTGGGTGCATGATTACGTGACAGTCTTTCGTCGCGACGGCAAGCCATATCGGCTGCGCGGCTATCTGGTTGATATCTCGCAACGCAAGCAAGCCGAAATTGCGCAGCGGGCCAGCGATGCCTTGCTCGATGCGGTGATGAAGAGCTTGCCGTTTCGCTTGTGGGCGGCTGATCCTGAAGGGCGTGTGATTCTGCAGAATCCGGTTTCGCTCCGGCAGTTCGGCAACGTCTGCGGCATCAAAGTGAAGGATATGAAGCTGCCGCCGGCGATCGCCGCGCAGCACGAGAGCTTTGTGCAGCGAGCCCTGGACGGCGAAATCGTGAAGTCCGAAATATCGCACGATTTCATGGGCGTACCGCAGGTTGATCAATGCCTCGTCGCGCCGATTCATTTGGGTAAATCGATCATCGGCGTGCTCGGTTGCGACATCGATGTAACCGAGCAACGCCGCATCGAAGGGCTACTCCGCAAGTCGGAAAATCAACTCCGCACGCTGCTGCAATTTGCGCCGGACCTGGTACTGCAAGTGCAGCGCGATACTTCGATTGTGTATTGCAACCGCGTCACGCCCCCCGCGCGACCGGAAGATGTCGTCGGTACGAAATGCGTCGACTGGGTCGATTCGGATTACCGACACATTGTGGAATCGGCTTTTCAGCAAGTGTTCGACGGCCGTCAGCCCTGCAATTACGAAACGTTGTCGAGTCGCGCACCAGGAGGCAAGAAATGGTGGTCGGTCCACTTGGCCCCGATCATCGACGGCGAGCGGGTGGAATCGGCGATCATGATTGCCCGCGATATTTCCAATCGCAAAAAAATGCAGGCCGATCTGGAGGATCGCGAGCAACGCTTCACGCAGTTGGCCGACGCGACCGATCAGGGCTTTTGGTTGGTTGGTTTGAATCCCGAACGCTTGCTGTATGTGAACCCCGCCTTGACGCGCATGTGGGGCTTGTCCGAAGACGTGTTCTACAATGGTGTGCGCGTGGGCGAATCATGCATCATCGCTGAAGATCGTGAGCGCACGCGAGTTGCCTTCGACGCGTGGCTGAGCGGCGAACGATCGAACTACAACGTCGAGTATCGCATTCGCCGTCCCGATGGCCAGCTGCGCTGGGTGCATGATCATGGGGCAAAGATTTTTAACGGTCGCGGCGAGCTCTATCGTGTCAGCGGCATTGTGCGCGATGTAACCGAGCAAAAGCGGGCCGAAGTAATTTTGCGAGACAGCGAGGAGCGCTATCGTCTGCTGGCCGAGAATTCGTCGGACTTGATCATGCGGCTCGATGCCGACGGGCTGTGCTTGTATGCGTCGCCGGCCAGCAAACTGCTGCTTGGTATCGATCCGCGGGAAATTAAGTCGAGTCGCATCTTCGACGAGCGCGTCCACGCCGACGATGCGCCGCGGCTGGCCGGCATTCGCGAAGCGCTCGCCGAGCGCGGCAAGACGATTTCGTTGACCGCACGGTTTCGCAATGCCACGGGTGAATATCGGTCGCTCGATTTGCAGGCCAAAGCCGTGCTGCAGGCGATTCCGGCGTGGGGAGCGGTCGATACCGCATCGCAAAAAGCACCCGAGTTCGAGCTGCTCCTCACCGTGCGCGATGCCACCGATCGCGTGGCAGCCGCTCGCCGTTTGCGACAGCGCGAAGTCGATCTGGCCCACGCCGATCGCATCAGCACGATGGGTCAGATGGCAGCCGAACTCGCGCACGAGTTGAATCAACCACTCTACGCCATCGCTAATTTTGCCACCGTGTCGGCCGATGCTCTGTCGCACGTCGGCGATTCGCCCGAAGCTCTCGGCAAGGCGCAGCATTGGCTCGCCGAGATTTCGCGCCAGGCCCGGCGCGCTGCCGATGTCATTCGCCGCGTCAATTCGTTCGTCCGCAAAGGCGAACTCGATCCCAGCACCTTCGACCTGACCGAATGTGTCCGCACGCTCGAGCCACTACTCGAAGTCGCCGCTCGAGGCCATGAAGCCACCATTCGCTACGAACTGACCGAGCCGCTGCCGCAGATCCTCGCCGACCGCACGCTCATCGAGCAGGTGATCGTCAACCTGGTTCGCAACAGTGCCGAAGCCATGGATGAAGCGCCCGCCGACGAACGGCAGATTTTAGTGAGCACTTACCGCGAAGGCGCCGGCGTGGGACTTTCGGTCACTGACACTGGCCCGGGCTTGGAACCGGAAGTAGCCGAGCGACTCTTCGAGCCCTACTTCACCACCAAGGAAAACGGCAGCGGCATGGGCCTGCCCATCTGCCGCGGCACGGTCGAAGCCCATCAAGGAACCATCAGCGCCGCCCGCAACCCACAAGCAAATACCGACGGCAGCCACGGCGCGCAATTCCGCATCTGGTTGCCAGTGGTGGAATAGACTCCGCTGCTACTTCCGCCTCTTCCCCCCGTCTCTCGTCTCCCGCCTCTCGCCTCCGTCCGCCGCCCCCGCTTCCTTCTTCGCTCGCTGACCATTGATAAACCGCACCATCTCTTCCGGCAGCGGCAGTTCGAACTTCAGCAGTTCGCCGGTCTCCGGATGTTCGAAGGCCAGCTTGCGAGCATGCAGCGCGATGCGTGACGCGGGCCAATGACGGTGCTCGGCCAGATCGGGCAAGTAACGCGGATCGCCGAGGACAGGATTCCCTTCTTCGGCAAAGTGAACGCGAATCTGATTCCGCCGGCCGGTTTCGAGCCAGATGGTGATCAACGACGTATCGAGCAGCGGCTCGGCGAGTTTGAAGTGCGTGATCGCCAGTTGGCCCACTTCTTCGTCGTCGGTCGAGAAGCGATTGAGATCACGATCGGTAGCGAGCAAGCTACGGATCGTCCCTTCCTTCCGTTTCAGATGGCCGGCGACAATGGCAGCATATTCGCGCTCGGGCTTGTGCAGCGCGAACTGATCGCGAATGGCTTGCGAGATTTCCAAGCTCTTGCCGAACGCGAGTAGGCCGGAAACGCCGCGGTCGAGCCGATGCGCGTTGAACGCCGCTCGCACGTGTTTGACGTGGCGGACATACTCGCTCACTTTGTCGAGCAACGTGTTGGTTTCGCCCTTCTTAGTCGGCACGGTGAGGAGGTGGGCCGGCTTGTTGACGACAATCACCTGCTTGTCTTCATAGACAATCTCAAAGCCCAGGTTCTGCCGCGGCTTGTTGATCGGATGGTACCGCTGACTGGCGTGATACGTCAGCTCGATCCGATCGCCGGCCATCAGTCGCCGCGCCGCTTCCGGGCACGGCAAGCCGTTGACTTTCACGCACTGATGATCAAACAGGCCGTTGATCTGCGAACGCGACAAGCCGCAGAGCGTCTGCACCGCACGATCGGCGCGATCGCCTACAAAAGGAGAAGCTTCGTCAATATCGAGATGTTTCACGGTGGCTGGCATGGCTTGATTCTATTCAAAGCCTGCCGAGATGCCTAATGGAGGTCACCAACCCGAAACAATTGCCGCACTGGTCCAATAAAGTGTAAAGAGCGTAACGAAAACTTGCGCGACGATGGCCAGGGCGAGCAGTCCCGCATGGAGCACCGGCAAGCGGGCAGCGATCGCCGGCCGCTGTCGGGCTGCGAGTGGGCAACGTAAACGCCACAGGTTTTGAGCGATTCGCGCCACGCAGGCGATCGAGAGGAGCACTATGGGCATCGTCAGCATCTCCATCAGGCCGCGTGCGAAGTTCCAGAGAGAACTCCCAAAACGAAAATGGCTTTGCGTCAGTTGAACAAACACGCCAACGATCGGCAGGGCGGCAATCACCAAGGTGAGGAGCAGAGGAATCGGACGTTCGTGCCAATAGCTGCCGAAGGGGAGTAACGGTGAAATTTCCGATTCCGCCGCGGGTCGCGGCCCCGAGTCGCGCAACAGGAAGACGACGGCTGCCGCAGTGAAAACCGCAACGATCAACAGTAAATTACCGATGTAATAAGGAACGAACAATTTTGATTGGCGATGGGGATAGATTTGCCACATCAGGGAATCGGCTTGGAGATTGAGATAAATCAATCCGCCGATCAGCGCGATCCATAAGGCGACGAGAAACCAACGACTGGCGCGATGTTGAGTCTTCAAAACCAGCCAGCCTGCCACCCAGCATGTTGCCAGCAGGAGAACCGCCACATAGCCGATCACGTGAAATGTGCCCCACTCCTGAGTGTTTGGCGATTGAAGCGGAAAGGCCTGGCCGCCCCAATGCGTTGGGCGGTTGTGCTGCACGCCGGTAATCGCGACGGCGACGAGATATTCCAATAGCCCCATGTCTCCTACGGTGAAGTAGACAGGGATCAGCGCGGCGAGAATCGCCAGCGATGAATAAACGAGCCTCTGTCGCCGATCCGCGCGAATTTCCGTGGCCTGAACTTCGGTTGCGGGTGCTGCTGAGATTGCGATCAAGAGTGTGAGCAACCAACCGCAGGTCGTGTTGTTCTGAAAGAAGAAAAAGAACTCCAATTCACCAAACCAGTCTTGGTACACCCGCTCGCAGATTTTCTCACCGGCAAAAAAGATCAAACTCAAGGCAACCGCGCAGCGCCAGCCAATCTCCCAGTTCCGCCGCGCACGACTCAGCGTTCTATCGGCTCGCCACCAATCGCGCGCTTGTTCGGCGAGACCACAGACGACGAGAAACGTGACAGCCGCTCGCCAGGCATCGCTCCAGAGGCAGTTTGGTGCGTTCCATGCGCCCAAGAACACGCCGATCGCGGTCATGATCAGCAAGAGCGTGCGCAGTGTGTAGCGCGGCTGGAGACGCTGCGATAGGGAGGTGGGGAGATCGGCAGATTCAGGCGAATTCATAGTTGTGCTGGTGATTCGCTGCTGACTGCCAAATCTTGTCGCGGATTTCACTCACTGGCTGCACTACTCAGCAGCGATCGCGTCCACTCGCTAGTCGCCGCTTGGCGAACTTGTTTGCCGCGGCCGTCTTTGTCGGTCAGTTTCGCGCCCCGTTCGAGCAGCAGCGTGATGATGCCGGCTTGCTGTTCGCGGGCGAGATCGGTGCCGCCGCCGGCGCGACCGGTGGATTGCACGGCGAGGTGCAGCGGCGTGGAACCGGCTTTGTTGGCCAGGCGGGCATCAGCGCCGCCATCGAGCAGTGCGCGGACGGCGGGGAGTGAACGCGTGCGCACCGCGCGATGCAAAGGACTCACGCCTGACTTGTCGAGCGCATTCGGATCGGCGCCGACTGAGAGCAAGTATTCGATCGTCTCGGCTTGGGCAGCCGGTTGCCAATGGTTGGTGTCGGCAGCGTAGTGCAGCGGTTCGGCCCCGCGACGATTCTTTGCCCGGCAATTGGCTCCGTGCTTCACGAGAAGCTTGGCGATCGACGGCCGAAAGGCAGCCGCGGCCATATGGAGCGCGGTATCGCCCGCGTAGAAGTAATGAGCGATCTCCGCGAAAAAATAATCGGCCGGTTCCTGCCGCGAGGCGCCGACATCGGCCACGGCCGTCGCCAGCGCAGGACTTACCTTCAATCGCCGAGAGACTTCGCCGAGTTCCGCGGCGACGACCTGCTCGACGAAAACAAAAAAGTCCGACTTTGCCTGGGCCATCGAAATCTCGCTCGCAGAGTGCAGGGGCTCGACGATTTGCGGGCTTGATTGTATCACCAACGAAAGACTTCCTCCTGAAATTGAGTCCCCGATGTCCAACCTCCGCCTTTCGCTACTCGTCGCCGTCGCTCGCAATGGCGTGATTGGCCTGCGCGGCGAACTGCCGTGGCGGTTGAGCAGCGATTTGAAGCGATTCAAGCAACTGACGCTCGGGCGGTCGGTGCTGATGGGGCGGAAGACACACGAGTCGATCGTCGCCGCTCTCGGCAAACCGCTACCCGGGCGAGTGAGTTTGGTCCTTTCTCGCAACGCAGCCGATCCACCGGCGCAGTTGCCGCGGGTTGCTGCTGATCAGCCCGGCGAAGTGGTTTATGTGCGCGACATTTCGTCCGCGACCCAACTTGCCCGCGACACAGCCGAGCTGTTCGTCGTCGGCGGCGGCGAGATTTATGCGACCACGCTGCCGCGGGCCGATCGGCTGTATTGGACCTGGGTGGAAGCGGAGCCGGCCGGAGATACCCATTTTCCCGCGGTCGATTGGTCGCAATGGAAATTGAAAGAAGAGACCCGCTACCCAGCCGACGGCCGCAATCAGTACGATACGACGTTTGCGATTTACGATCGCCTTTCCAAATAATTGCGCAGGATTCAGATCATGTCGGCTACCGAAGAACTTCTCGCCCTCAATCAAAAGCTTCTCACCGCCATCGTCAGCGGCGACTGGGCCACGTATGAATCGCTCTGCGATCCGTCGATCACCTGCTTTGAAGCCGAAGCCCGCGGCCAACTCGTGGCCGGCATGCCATTTCACAAGTACTACTTTGATCAACCCGGCACTCCGCAAAAGCCAGCCAAGGTCGTGACCATGACCCAGCCGCACGTCCGCCTGCTCGGCGACAGCGGCGCGGTGCTGTGCTACGTCCGCCTGAATCAGTCGCTCGATGCAACCGGCAGCCCGCAGACTTCCAAGGTCGAAGAAACGCGCGTCTGGCAAAAGATCAATGGCGCTTGGAAGCATGTTCACTTCCACCGTTCGACCAACAACTGACTGACGGTGCACTTGGGAATTGCTGCTACGTGACTTTGTCGCCGGATACTCTGGATCCGGCGCGAGGTGACGGCGCGGGTTGTCAGATTTCTGGTTGGCTGAACTCACCGAACTTGCTGGAATGTCGCTGGCGCTCATTCCAGCGGTTCTTGGCGTGTGACCGCCACCACCGAATATGGAATATTCGGCGACAATTCGGCCTGAAAATGACGAATGCGCAACGTTTGACGGCCAAAATGTCAACTTTCATTAGCCTCGCTTGGACGCGTAATTAGACTGAGAAACTCGCCAGCGAGGAGTGGCGACTTCTGACTCACGGACGGACTCATTCCGCGCCGCTATCTTGAGTCGCTCCATGTCACTGCCTCTGCCGGGCCGTTCGATTTCTTCGTCGTTAAGACCTGCGTCGGCAAAGCCCGAGTCGTTAAAACCTGCGGCGTCAAAGCTCACTCCGCGCGGGCTGCAATTCGAAACGCTCGAGATTCGCGCCACGCCGACGATTGCGCAAGTTGAAACGCAAATCATCGCCGAGCTGATGGAGCAAGCGCCGCGGGTCATGCCCGAGATCTCGACCGATCTGTCGCTGCTCGGCGCGAATGGCAAGTTCAGCGACTTGAGCTATGTCATGTCGACCGATGCCGGCGCCGTGCAGTTTCGCACGCACGCGGCTCGTATCGAAGCGCTCGAGATCGCCTATAAGTGGAACGATGCCAGCAATCCGTATCACCACGACGCGGCGCTGAAGGCCAAAGTGATGGCCGCGTGGACCTACACGGCGGGTTCGCTCGGCCCGATGACCGCGCCCAATTGGTGGCACAAGCAAATCGGCACGCCGCAAGTATTGGCGACGCCGCTCATTTTGTTTCACAGCGAGCTGAGCACGACGACCATCAATACCGTGCTGACCAAGTATTTCGGCCAATCGTGGACGAATCTCACCGGCGCGAACATGGCTTCGCAAGGGCCGCCCGCGCTGATCCAAGGCATTCTCACCAACAACGCGAGTCGCGTACAGACTGTGGTAAGTGCGCTGTCGAGCGAAGTCGTTGGCATGTCGGGCGAAGGGATCGGGCGCGATCAGTCGTTCCTGCAACATGGCAGCGGCTCGAAGTGGAACTTTGCCAGCGGCAGTTATGGAACGAACTTCGCCGTCGACGTCGATCGGTTGATGCGTTGGACGCAAGGCACCGAGTTTGCTTTTACTTCGGCTTCGATCGATGCCGAGCTGCGGTTTGTGCTCGATCATCTGCAGTACCTCACGCGCGGCGACAACATGGATGTGGCAGCCATGGGGCGTTCGGTGACGCGCGACAGTTCAACGCAACTCCGGGCGCAGCAGGTGTACGACGCCACGGTCGATTTGCTCAAGCTCGGCCGCCGAATGCCCGAGTTGATGGCCGCTGTCGATCGCTACGAGCATGGCGTGAACGACACGAATTTTCTCGCCGGCGATAAGAGTTTGTGGGTGACCGATGGGCTGCTGCACAGCCGAGAGGACATCACGGCCACGCTGAAGATGATTTCGACTCGCAGCCTGCGCCCCGAAACCGCCGCCGGTGAAAACAAGAAGGGATACTTCGAAGGAGACGGCATGCTGATGCTGCTCCAGGATGGTGATGAATATGGCGAGTTGGGCGAGCAAGAGATTTTTCCGGCGTGGGATTGGCAGGAGTTGCCGGGCACGACGATTCAGCACAACGGCGTGATTCCGAATTACGACGCCTTTGGCGGCGGCACGAACAGCTCGGGCTCGAGCAACCTGGTCGGCAGCGCGTCGGACGGTCAGTACGGCGTGGCCATGATGGATTACAAGCGCACGGGGGTGACGCTGACGGCCCGCAAATCGTGGTTCTTCTTCGATGACGAGATCATCGCCCTCGGCGCCGATATCGACGATGCGGCTGCGAAGTCTCCGGTGTTCACCACGCTGAATCAGGTGCTGCTCGACGGCGATGTCACCGTTTCCGATGCGGCGGGCCGGCGGACATTCGGCTTGGGTGGTTCGGCGACGTTGCAAGGCAAAAGCTGGATCGAGCAAGACCACATGGGCTATGTCAATCTCGACAGCTCGAGCAAGCTGACCGTGCAAGCCGCGACGCAAACTGGCGATGGCGTGTCGCTGCCGGTTTTCAGCGCGGTCATCGATCACGGGACGAAAGTGCAAAACGCCACCTATGCGTATGCGATGGTTCCCGATAAGTCGGCCGATGAAGTCGAGGCCTACACCAACAACTTGCCGTTCACCGTTCTTAGCAACACGGCGAATCTGCAAGCGGTTCGGCACAACGGTTTGAACCAAACACAGGCTTCGTTCTTTGCGGCGGGCTCGCTTTATCTCGATGCCACGACCAAGATCACCGTCACGCAGCCTTGCAATCTGATCATCAAACAGAACGGCGATCAACTGACGATCACGGCGGCGGATCCGCGGCAGTTAACCACGCCGATCGTGGTCGAGATCAATCGCCAGGTGACCGGCAGCGGCGCGACGTGGAATGCCACGACGAAAGTGACGAAACTTAGCATTGCTTTGCCAGCGGCGCCGAATGCGGGCTCCAGCGCGACGAAGACCTTCACGCTCGGTGCACCACCGGTTGTCGATCCACCACCGACCAGTCCTCCTCCTACCAACCCACCGCCGACGAATCCGCCGCCGAGCAATCCCACGCCGGTCAATCAGCCGGTGGTTTACGACGCAACCACGCGCACGCTCACGATCGCGGGCACGCCAGCGGGCGATCAGATTTCCGTCGGTAGCGATTCCGCCGGCAAGGTCACGGTGCGGATCAACAGCGCGAGCTATGGCCCGTTCACGAACGTCGCTAAGGTCGTCGCTTTCGGCCAGGCGGGCAACGATACGATCATGGCCCTCAACCTGCCGATCCCGGTCGAGTTCTATGGCAACGATGGCAACGACACGCTCTACGGCGGCAGCGCAGCCGATCTGCTAGTCGGCGGCGCAGGGGATGACAACGTCTACGGCTATGGCGGCAGCGATTTGTTGATCGGCGGCGGCGGGCGGGACTCGATCATGGGAGATGTCGGCAACGACCTGCTGATCGGCGGGCAATTGCGATTGGCTCCCGATAACTTCCTGCCGGCCTTCACCGCGGCGAATGTCGGCGCGAAGCCCTGGTCGGCCGAAAGCCAAAGCGTGCTCGATGCACTCTCAGCGGCGCTCGCGGCCTGGCTAGCCGCGCCGCAAGCGATGCCGACGCAACTCGGCACCGTGAACACAGATTTCCTCACCGACTCGATCGCCGACAGCCTGTTCGCTGGCGCCGGCAACGATTGGTTCTACGCTGCCGTGGTGCAAAAAGATTCCGTGCTCGATGCCGCGGCCGGCGATCGAACCGGAGAGTTGTAGGCTACTTCGGCGATGCCTTGAATTCATTCTGCGGCGTGGGGGCGACGCGGTTGATGATCAGGTTGTCCTTGAGCTTCTCTTTCCACTTCTGAATCGAGGTGGTGTTCGAAGCGAGGGGCTTTTCCGGCCGATACATCAGCATGAGGCCCGTGGTGCGGCGGAGCGTATCGAGCGCGACCACGCGCACGTCCACTTCGTTACTCTCGAGGCTCTTCACCATGATGCTCGCCACACCGCCGACCAGTTGTTCGTCGCTGGCGCCGAGCAGCATGTCGTAAATCAACCGAGCATTTTGAGGCCGTTGATTTTGGAGCGTGGCCAAAACTTTGCCGGCCGAGGCGGGGCTGCGCGAAATGGCCTGGCGGAGCGAATCGATGTCACCGGCCCAGTACGAATACTGCCGGGTGTCGTTCAGCTCGGCGAGGATGGCTGCGTATTCATCGAGGGCGGCGAGCGAGCGGGCGGCCAGCGAACGCACTTCCACCAGACGCCCCGCGGCTTGTTCATTGAGCGAAATATCGAGCGGCGAATCAAGTCGCAGATCGGCTTCCATCGAGAGCGAGGCGCGACGTTCGATATCCGACATGCTCTTGGCGTCGGTCCAGGCCGGCGGCTCGAACGGGCCGGCGTTGCGCGGAAATTCTTCGGCAATGTAAGTGGTCACGTGCATCGCGGGAATTTCGATGGCAGGTCCTTCGCTGGGCTTCCACATCACGCGGCCGCCGGTGGCAAACAGATCGACGACGCGAATCAGCGGGGCATCGGGCTTTTCGGCAGCAACACCTGGCGGCAGAAAGCGACGCACTTCGACGGCGATCGCAGCATCGGCATCGGCGAGCGAAACCACGCCGGTGATGCCGTTCAAATCGAGTTCGACATGGCCACCCATCGCGCCGACCGAGGTCAGCACAAAGCGGCCATACTCGACGGTCATGCGAGCGTTACCAGCCTTGGCAGGCTTCTCGACGCGAAACGCCGACTCGCCGGCAAAGGTCGCCTGCACGCCCGAAGCGAGCGTGAGCTGCGGACGATAAGTCGGCAACACCACCAGTCGTTCGCCCGCATTGAGGAGCGAGCGCGGGGCCAGGCGATACCAGAGGGTCATGTTGTTCTTGGGATCGACGGCCAGCCGAGCGAGGACTTGCTCATCGGAAGTGAAGCGGCCGACGTCGACCATTTCCGAAGGATTGGCGGGAATGACCGGCGGCGGCGGCACGGGCAACGGCGGCTTGTCGGTGGGCTTCACCGGGTCGACGGGCTTGAGTGCAACCGGGTCATCGCCGGGGATCGATCCTGGCACGGGAACCGGCAGCGGCGGTACTTCAGGCCGCGGCATCGGCTCGGGCGGAATTGGATTCGACGGCAATTCGGGCGGCATGGGTGTGACCGGTGGCACCGGCGGCAACCCAGGCGTGAGCGTCTCGCCAGGAACCGGCCGCACGTCCATTGGATTCGGCATGGGGACCGGCTTCGGCGGTCCGGGAATCGTCGCGGGAACGACTGGATTTGGATTTGGATTTGGATTCGGAACTGGAGTGGGATTCACCGGCGCGACGGCGACTTCGGGCCCCATACCCATCATCTTCGCGATAGGATGCGTCTTATCGAATGGCCCCATCGCTCGCAGCACGGCAATCGCCAACAGAAAGATCGCGGCAATGGCTGCCCAACGAATCCAGGTCGAAGAACCTCGACTGGCCCGCAGATAATCGGGAACCTCGAGCTCCTTGGGCATGGGCGGCGCGACGGGCTCGGGCGCTGCTGCCTTGCCGTTGTCGCTGGGAACAGCAAGCATCGAAGCCGAGGTCGACGCAGTCGATGGCTTGGGGGGCAGCGGCGGAGCGCCGGTCCCCGCCGTTGTCGCCAGCACGTCGGTGCCATTCGAGGCATGGGCGCCGTCGATGCGGTTCGGCGCGGCGAGGCGGGCTGCTTCGGCTGCGCTGGCGAGGGCGTAGATTTTTTCGCGGATCGCGGCCGGCACTTCGGCGGGCTTGTTCAGCACCATGGCCAGCACTTGATGGCAGGAGGCAACCTCGGCCAGTTGCACGTCCGATTCCAAGCACAGCCGTTCAAACTCACCGAGCCGTTCGGGGGCGAGCGAACCATCGAGATACTCGGCGACCGAGTTGGCGTCGCGACCGAGACCCTTCCCCTCGACCTTCGGCGCGCCCATCCGCAACTTGCGGCTGATGCTGCGGATCCGCATCACCAAGCCCGAGGCGAAGTCGCTCTTCTCGATCTTCTCGTGCAAGACCTGGGCATCGGCGGGTTCCAACACGTTGTCGAGATAGGCCAGCAGGGTAGCTAATGTGAGTCGCATGGTGGTCGAGCCTCAGGCGGTCGATTCGGGCTGTGATCGTTTGTCTAAGGGTAATAGTGCGGTCGGACGCCGGTTTTCGTACAGAAATCTCCAAAAACGATGTACATGCCCATCAAATGGGGTAATTTATGCACACTAATTTGCGTTACCCGGGCACATTTGAGCTATGAAACGCGAATCCTACTCACCCCTGATCGTCGCTATCGCTCTGCTGCTCCTGCCGATCGTGTATGTGGGGAGCTATTTGACGCTGGTCGTGCCAAGTGCTTTCGTGACGCTCACTAGGTCGGCTAATCGCGGCAACTATCGCGTGGCCAGCGCGGTCTGCAGCCGAATTTTCTGGCCGCTAGAAAAGATCGACCGGAAAGTGCGGCCGCAGGCGTGGGATGACATTTCGGAATTCCTCTCCCAACCTAAGCCGATGCCCTAACTAATAGCAGCTGTCTCTGCAGTTCTGATGGATGCCAAAAATTTCCGCCACTCCCGCCAAGATCCACCCGCCGCACGCGAATAAAGGCTTTGAGGGACAGAGTTGGCTATGAAATCGGACGTGCCCTCAGAGAGCCGTCCGCAGCGATAGGAGCAGAGGCATGTTTGGAGATCCGAATTGGTTCCGGCCGAAGACGGTGGGCTGGGGGCTGAAACCCATCACGTGGCAAGGCTGGGGTTACGCGGCGACGTGGATCGGCGTGATCACGGTGCCGTTTCTGCTGATGCTCTCGTGGCACATGCCGACGCAATCGCTGGTTTGGCTGGCGGTGATGTCGGGCGGGCTATTTTATGATGTGCGCGACATCCGCAAGCAGATTCAGCGAGCGCAGTTTCAAGCCGCTGCGCCGCCACCGGTTGCTGCCGATAAAGATGTGCTCTACATCGGCGATTCGGATTCTGGCACCCGGCCGCTGGCGACGCGGAATTATTCACTGAAGCTGAAGTAAGTGTAGCTACACGCGCCGCGTGGTGATTCGCCACGCGGAGCGTGACGACTACACTAGCAAACTCTTCAACAGATCGACCGTCGCGTGAATCGCGACGGGATGGATTTCGTGAAAGCCGTTGAACTCGAGATACTTCGGCTGGCAGCCAGCCGCGAGCAGCACGTCGCGCAACGCCTGGCCTTGCGATAGATCCAAAATCGGATCGCGCCGGCCGTGCGATTGAACGATCTTAGTATTCACGAGTCGCGCGGCTCGCTCCTTCCATTCGGCTTCGCAGATCAGCGCGCCGCTATAGATCACCAGGCCAGCCGGCGGCTCGGGCAACGTCATGGCGGCATCGGTGGCGATCATCGAGCCTTGCGAAAAACCGCCGAGGACGATTTGATCGGCTGACAAGTTCCACCGCTGGCGAACTTCGCCGACCAGTTTGCAGAGCATTTGCGTCGCTTCGGCCATGCCAGCTGGGCGAACGGTGCGAAAGGCGCGCTGAACTTCGGGCGTAGGTTGATTCAGCAAGCGATCGAGATCGATCCACCACCAGGCGCGCCCACCCGGCAAACCCCGATCGTCGAGCGCAAGGACGGCGGCGGGAAAAATGACGGCGATCTCTTCGGCTTGCTCGCCCACCAGTTCCAGCAGCGGTTCGGCGAGACCGAGCAAGTCTTCGCCCGACGCGCCGAAACCGTGGCACAGCACCATCGCCAATCGCGGCGTTTGTGTTTCGCTGCGCACCACCACGCAATCGAGCCCACCATACATCACGGGTTCGGCAATCATGCTGACGGCTCCGTATCGGTTTTCGGGGCAGTCGGTAGAGCCGATTCGGTGGTGACCTCGATCGTCGTAGTCGTGATTTCGACCGTGGCAGCGGCGACAGCAATCACTTCCGTCGACGCCGGTTCAGCCGTAACCGCAGGGCGTGGGGCGAGGGGAACAAGTCGGCGCGGGCCATCGCCGACGAGCTTCATCGGCACGGCGGGATTGGTGTTGTTCTTGCCGCAGCGGCAAAACTGCGTGGTCGCGGCGCCGTCGGTGCGGACCTTGGCCCCGCATTTGGGACATTCCCAAATCCGCCGCAGATCGTATTTCAGTCGCTCGAAAGGACCCTTCATGCCGCGCTACTTTCGCCAGGTGGGACAGTCGTCTTTCACTCCGGCGAAAGAACGCGTCTGCTGATTCATCCCTGTCTTATAGCGCGCCAGATGAGCAGGCGACAAGGAGGCGCAGAGCGACTACTCTATCTCGGCCGAGTGCATCGCTTCGCCCAAAGAAGCTGCGGAGCCTTCGCCGTGGGGCTCGACCAGACGCTGCCAAGCCCATTCGCCGCTGATGAGATCGGTGACCACGATCGCCACAATCGTGTTCGTGGCGCTGTCGACCAGTTCGTGCCGGCCGTCGGTCAATTGCCAGCGCAGAGCCGGCAGCTGCTTGCTCAGTTCGCCATGCTTTTGCATGAAGGCCTTGCCAGTGGCCAGATCCATCGTTTCGACATACTGATAGACCCGCTCGAGGCAATTGGTCGCGACACGGTCGCCACAGAATTCGTAGATCGCTAGGGCCTGCGGTTCGCTGCCCACCAATTGGCCAAGAAAAATGATGTATTCGATGTTCTGCGTGACGAGCAGTTGCGTCTTGTCGAACGGTCCACCGTGAAAGGCAGCTTGAAAATTGAGGTCGGACATGGCCCAGATCCGAGCGAGTGGCGAGCGCGATGCCCTACAACTTAGCCGTTTTGGGCCGCGGCTGACTATTGCAATTTTCACTTTGCGAAAACTTCATCTCCCACGACAGGGGGCCGGCGAACCTGCGAAGATAGCGAGGCCTGAAATTCCCTGCGCGACACACTTTCTTTTGACAGGACGAAACGGTTGTGTTGACCGTCTTGCTCACGCTGCTAACCGCTTTGGGGCTGGTATTCACCGTGGTGCTGGTACGCCAAGCGATCGCGCGCCAACAGCTGTCCCTTCACTTCGAAGCCCTGGTCCTCGGCGCGGTGACTAATTTCTTCGACACGCTGGGGATCGGCTCGTTCGCGCCGACCACGGCCTGGCTGAAGTTTCGCAAGTTAGTTCCGGATAGCTTTATTCCGGCGACGCTCAACGTGGGGCACGCGCTGCCGAGCATCGCGCAGTCGGCGATCTTTTTGGTGATTCTGGGTGTGCATGTGGATCCAGTGTTGCTCGCCTCCTGCATTGGCGCTGCCGTGCTCGGCGCACTGGTAGGAACGCCGATTGTGGTGCGTGCGCCCGTGCGCGTGGTGCAAGCAACGGTCGGTGTGGCGCTAGTGATCGCGGCGATTCTATATGCGATGAAGAATCTGAACCTCGCGCCTGCCGGCGGTGACGCGACAGCGCTTGAAGGATCCTCGCTTTACATTGCGATTGCGGCGCACTTCGTGATGGGCGTACTCATGCCGTTTGGGATCGGCCTGTATGCGCCGTCGCTCATTGTGCTGAGTCTGCTCGGTCTCGATCTGCGGCTCGCCTTTCCGATCATGGCGAGCTCTTGCGCCTTTCTCATGCCCTCGACCGGCTTTCGCTTCATCGCCTCCGAGCGCATCGACCTGCGAGTGGTGCTCGGTCTCGCCATCGGTGGCATTCCCGCCGTGTTGCTGGCGGCGTTCATTTTATGGGAGTTGCCGATCGACAAGCTCCGCTGGGGAGTCGTGATTGTCGTCCTCTACGCCGCGGTCGTTTTGCTGTGGTCGGCCATCGTGGGTGAAAAATCGAAGTCGCCGGAGAAGGGCAGCTTGTAGATCCGGCGTTACTTTTTCCCGTGGGCCGATTTGTGGTGGTTCGCGATATGGCCGATCACTTCGGCCCGCGCTTCGGAATCGGTCGTCTTGGGATCGGCATTGGCAAATTGATCGCAGAGCGGGCAATACCATTCGCCCCAGTAGCCCGGTCGACCCAGCATCAGTCGCACGGGATAGGAGACAAACCCAAACTCAATGGTGTACTGATCTTGTTGAAACGGCTTCGTCATGCACTGCGCCTCCGAAAGATTCGGAGCGAGGGGCCAAAACTGATCAGCGGCCCGCAGCGAATAGATATTGAGATGCAATGTGATACGAATGGGTACCAAAAGCAATCGTTTAAAATATCGCCCTGTCGACGCCAATCTCCGGTAGGGCGAGGCTCCTGCCGAGCCGCCGAGGTGGAATTGCGAAGGCCGTTGGCGACTGCTTTCGACCGGCGCGGCTCGGCAGGAGCCTCGCCCTCCCGAGTGTACGCGCCAATGTGAAGTGCCGAAATGCGCGGACCGAAGTTGTCCTATCGCGCGCGTCTAATTGGTGAGTGCTACCAGTGCGCGCAGGCGGCAGAAGGCGTTCGTTCTGTCACGTAGTGAGCTGTTGTGAACGTGTTGTAATTGTTGTGAGATTTAAGAGCCTGTTTTCTGTAAGGCGATAAGGCACATGGATTTGCGGGGATCAGAAAACTCAACACACTGTTGTAAAAAGCCGCTCGACTGGGGTGGCAGTGGTTGCGGCGGGTGTTGTTTTTGGCGTGGGCTTTTGCTGGAAATCGTCAGGCGGCTGCAGTACGATACGTCCGCACTTGAGAAACCTCCCCTCCGCAAACATAGGCTCGCCATGAAGACTTTGCTGGCTGCATTTCTGTTCGCTGCTACTGCTGGTGTGTTGTTCGCCGCCGAGCCGCAGCTGACGGTGGAGAAGTCGGATACGGGCGTGGCCGTGAAGATCGATGACAAGCCGTTTGCCACCTATGTCTTCAAGTCGCGGACCAAGCCCATTGTGTGGCCGATCCTCGGGCCGACCGGCAACGAGATGACGCGGTCTTGGCCGATGAAGGACGGTGTTGAGGGGGAGAAGAAAGACCATCCGCATCATCGCTCGTTCTGGTTCACGCACGGCAATGTGAATGGCGTCGATTTTTGGGCCGAGACGGCAAAAGTGCAGGGGCAGATCGTTCATAAGGAGTTGATTGCCGCCGAAGGTGGCAGCGTGGCAACGATTTCGACACGCAACGAATGGGTTGGTCCCGATGGCAAGGTGATTTGCCAGGACGAACCAACTTTGAAGTTCGGCGCGAGCGAGGATACCCGTTGGATCGACTTTGCGACCAAGGTGACCGCGATCGCCGACGAAGTGACATTTGGTGACACCAAAGAAGGGGCCTTTGGCGTGCGAGTGGCCGAGACGATGAAGGTGGAAGCCAAGAAGGGTGGCAAGATTGTGACCAGCGAAGGGCTGACCGACGCCGACGCCTGGGGCAAACCGGCCAAGTGGGTCGATTACCACGGCCCGGTGGGGACCGAAACGCTGGGCATCGCGATCTTTGACCACCCCAGCAGCTTTCGCCATCCCACGACCTGGCATGTGCGGACGTACGGCCTGTTTGCTCCTAATCCCTTTGGCCTGCATGACTTCCCGGGAGGCGCCGGTAAGGACGGCTCGCACAAATTCAAGAAGGGCGAGACGCTGTCGCTGAAGTACCGCGTGTATCTGCACAAAGGTGACGAGAAGGCGGGCAAAGTGGCCGAGGCGTATGAGAAATACATCGGCGGCTGACGATGATTGGGGCGCGTAGCCCGAAGCCATGCTTCGGACGAGCGGCACCGCGTCCACTTGATTGGCATGGTATCCCTCCGTCGAAGCAGGGGTTCGACCTACGGGATCCCGGCCGCAAATGTCACGGGCTGACGGAGTCGCGCCTTTTCGCGGCGGTTTCGGCGAATCGACCGGAACCTAACGGAATAGTGCGGGTTAATTAGTAACTCAGTTCCGGTGGGTGGCAGTGCGCCGACGATTGCTCGCGATTTCGCCTCCCGCGCTCGCAGTATTCAATTTTGGGGAGAAATCTCGATGTCGAATTCGTTCCGTATGTTGTGCCTGGCCGGCCTGGCCGCGCTCGTCGTTGTTGGCAGCCTGAACGCTCAGGAACAAAAGAAGCGTCCTGGTGGCGGTGGCCCGGGCGGTTTCGGCATGCGTTCGCCCACGCAACTGCCGGAATCGGTCAAGCTGACCGATGACCAAAAGGCCAAGCTCGCCGACATCGAAAAGAAGTACGCCGACAAGGTGAAGGCTGCCGCCGACAAGTCGAAGCTCACCGAAGAACAATCGGCCAAGCAACGCGAAGCCATGGGCAAGTTCCGTGACTCGGGCAAGTCGTTTGCCGAATTCCAAGAAGAAGTCGCCAAGTCGCTGAACCTGACCGACGACCAAAAGAAGGGCCGCGAAGAAGCCACCGCCCTCCGCGCCGAAATCACCAAGGAAGTCGAAGCCTTGTTGACCGACGAACAAAAGACCGCCCTCAAGGCCGCCCGCGAACAACGCGGTCGCCCAGGTGGCAAGGGTGGCGATCGCAAGAAGAACGACTAGTTCTTACGCTGCTCGTCGACGTGAGCCAATGGCAGTCGACAACAACTCAAACCTCTCCGCACTGCCGGGCCTTTCTCATGAAGGACCCGGCAGTTTGGTTTTCTTGGCGGAACAATTACTTCGGTTCGAGCAACGCAATGCTCGCGGTATGCCCGTGCATGAAATTCTGATTCCCCACCGGCCCGAGTTCGCCGGCCGCGAAAAAGCCCGCGATGGGAATCTCGCCGAGGAAGCGGTTGATGAGCGCGGCGTCGTGATCGCTTTGGCTGAACATCCGCGTGCCGCGGCCGTTGCAGGCAAACAACAAACCCGCGAGCGGCTGCGGCTGGCCTGACTTCTTCACTGCCGTTAGCATCTGCTTCAACTCGGCATCGGCCGCTTCTTGATCGCGCACATGGAACTGCACGGTTTGTCCCGCGCGAATATAGTCACCCAGCGCAATGGCGCCGTTGGCGGGATCGATGCCGATGACATTGCGAACCAGAAAATCGCCCTGGCCGAAGGTCTCTTGATATTCGCTGATCACGCGGCCGACGTGCAGGTTGCGCTGCACCTGCACTTGCTCGCGCGAAGGGAGCGTATCGAATAGCTCTTTGAGTTGAATGAGCGCCGGCCGGCCGCCGAGCTCGTGAATGACATTCCGTTCGGCCTTCGTCACCACAAATGTTTTGCCGATCGGCCGGCAGCCTTGCGAGACGACGCTGCGCAGTTTGACCGCGCCGTGAATGAACGCGCCGACGGCGCCCTCGGCGAGAGCTTCGCGGCCACAGAAGAGGCGGTTCTCGCCGGGGTTGTATCCGCCGCTCGCCATGCCGCCGAGAATCGGCACGCCGGGGCGATCTTCGTTGAAGCGCTCGAGGAGCAAGTCGGTATGAAACGACAACGGCTCGCCGAAGAGAATCATGAACGAATCGGCGGGCCAGTCGCCAGCGAGTTCATCGGGCCAGCCTTGGATGGCGCCGCCTTCGCGAGTGCGTTCGTAGTTGAGCTGCAACCGCGTGGCAAAAACGCCAGGCCACGACGCGGCCCACAGCGAAATTGCTGGTTCAAATTCCACTTCGCGGCCGACGCCGATGATTCCCTCTGCCGTGCAGCCGATCAGGTTTTCGGTGCCGAGCGCATCGCACACGAGCGGCGCCAGAGCATCGGCCGCGGCCAGATGCTTGGCCGAAACGAACATCACAGCCAGATCGGGCGTGGCCTGCAGACGTTCGCGCACCATGGCGCACACCTGCGTTGCCGCGGCGCGCGAATCGGGCTCGGTCGAAAGGGCAGAAGCAAACCGGAGTGGAGAGTTGCGCGGAGCAGCCATAAACGACAAGCGGCAGAAACAGAAAAATCTTCGAGAGCCCCTATCATATCGTGCGCGGACGATTCGCGATACGAACGAGCTTTTGACAACGCCCAGCCGCGGAAATTACGATGCTCGCAGGGGCTTCTCTTCTCCGGACGATCTGATGCGCATTCTCCATCTCGGCGGCCTGGTTGTTTTTCTCTCCTGTTTGCTACTAAGCCACCGCGGCTGGGCGCAGGACAAAGCGAAGAACGAAGTTCAAGATGCGACGAAGCGAATCAAGCTCTTGATCGAACGGTTGGCGTCTCCCAACCCGGCGCCCGTCATGGACGACCCGGAATTCGAGTCGGTGGCTAAGTTCCCCGCGAACTACGATCGCAATCGGCAAGTCGATGTTTATTTGGCGACGCAGCAGCTGCTGGCCGAAGGTGAATTGGCGCTCGATCTCTTACTGGCGAACCCGCAGGACAATCGCTACTCGTACACCATGCACGGGGTTTCGGATCACAACTACTCCGTCTCTGTTGCCTGCGATTTGATCGCCTACCGCATCATCCTCTGCTTCGAGGGAGAAATGAATGTGATTTCGCGCTCTCAATACATTGACTATCTGCCGGTGACTCGCGACAAGACGCTCGCCGAATGGTGGCAAGCGAACAAGAAACGAGGGCTGGTCACGATCCAACTCGAAGCGCTCGATCAGCAGATCAAAGTGATGGAGAAGCTCGATGCTGCCACCGCGTCGGCCTGGCATCCCGAAGCGGAGCAGTATCCGCGCGACATCTTCAATCGGCTGCGGGATGAGAATGTGCGGACACTAAAATCGATTCGGGCGTTCGTCGCGGCGAATGGCAAGCCCTATCGGCCGAAGTCGCTAGACAGCGAGTATGCGAAGTTCTCGGGTCTGCCGTGGTCGCGACGTCATTTCAATAAGTGACGCGCGCGATCCATCAAGAAACAAACAGTCAAGAAACAAAATTGCCCCCAGCGAAAACCGGGGGCAATCAGTGACCATTAGGTTACTGGCCAGCGGGGATGAAACCCGGACCCGGCTCGGCCATCATCACCGGCGAACCAGCCGAGTAGACCGGTGGGCCGACGTTCGAGGCACAGGGTGGCGGGCCGCAGTCGCTACCGCGGTTCCAGTTGAACAAGCCACCAAAGAGTCCACGGTTGCCGCAGCTGCTGCAGCCACTCAGGCTGACGGCAGCGAGGGCGAGCAATGACAAAATCCAGATCTTCTTCATGATCGTCTCCTTTGCCCTGCACTTGCCAGATTGTTGCTGAGTGGCGAATTGCAGGCGGCAAAAAATCTTCCTGTGGCCCATCCTCAAGCCGGCGATCCGCGCTTGTTGCAGCCAGGCAACTCTAGCCCACGGTCAATGATGTGCAACTACAACTGTTGATTTTTTGCACCACTCTTCAGAAGTGCCTGACAAGGCGATGCGCCAATTCCGGTGACAACGACTGGGCAACGCCGACTCGCGACCGCACGATCGATAAGGTGCGCCACTCCGGCACACTCGGCAAAACCGGCCAGGTCCAACATCATCGGACAAACTTTCCTAATTCATTTCTAGTGCTACACTTCCACAACGCCTCGTGAGGCAATTTGGCAACGGTCGCTTTTTTGCATCAGTCGATTCAGTCGCATCATGTTCAGCTCCTTCGCACGCCGTTACTTCTGGTTGCACTTGCTCGCCGCATGTGCTGGCATCGGCGTGGCTCTTCAACCGCAACCAATCGCTGCTGAACAGCGAACCTGCGTGCTCCCTTGTCCGGAAGTGAAACCGGCTTGCGCCGCGTTTCGTGTTCGCGAGCAAGACCAGGTCTGGGTGATCAGTTCCCGACACATCGGCTGTCCGACCACGACCACCGCCGATTCGCTGCAAGCCTCGGTATATGAAAAGGGAACGTGGCAGCCGCGGCCGCTCGCGGAGTTCTACGCGACCGATTCCGCCGACGTCGTTACTACGATGTACATCCATGGCAATCGCATCGACGCCAGCCAGGCGAGCGCCGATGGCTTGGCTGTCTACTTTCAACTGGTCGGCAAGTTCGATCACACGCGGGCGGTTCGCTTTGTCATTTACAGCTGGCCCAGCGATCAAATCAAAGGTCCGCTGAAAGACGTCCGCTCGAAAGCGGCCCGCGCCGATGAAGAAGCGTTTCTCGTCTCGCGGTTCCTCTACAAACTGAACTCCGATGTGCCGATCGGCATGATCGGTTATAGCTACGGCAGCCGTATCACGCTCGGCAGTTTGCACTTGCTCGGTGGCGGCTCGCTCTGCGGCCGCAGCACCGAAGCCAGCAAAGGCCAGGCAATTCGCGTCACACTCTGGGCCGCGGCCGAACACAACGATTGGCCGCTCCCCGGTCACACTCACGGCCAGGCGCTCGGCATGGCCGATCAATGGCTGATCACGATCAACGGCTGCGATCCGGCGCTGGCTCGCTACAAGTATGTCGATCCTTGCTGCGATCCCACCGCGCTTGGCTACGCGGGTCTCGCTGGCGGATTGCCTGCTGATCTCGCGAAGCGGGTGCAACAAGTCAACGTCTCGCACATCGTCGGTGGCACGCACGAGATGAGTGCGTATCTCTACGCCCCTGGCATTGCTGGGCCGACGGCGAAGCTTGTTCTTTGGTACGACGAGAAGTAGTCGCGTTTGCGCCTACTGCACTTTGTATCCCAAGCCGCGCAGCAACTCGCGCACGCGGTCGGCGTGATCGCCTTGCACTTCGAGTTCGTTCTCTTGAACCGATCCTCCCGCGCCGCAGCCGGTTTGTAGCTTGGTGAGGAGCGCGGCGAAATCAGTCTCGCCCGGAACCAGGCCGCGGACGACCGTCACCAGCTTGCCTTTCTTCCGCTTCTCGACGCCGACTTTCGCCGATTGCTTGTCAGGCGGCAGCAGCGATTTCAAATGGGCGGGGCAGGCACACGCCGATTTCAGTTCGCCGCAGCGCTCACATTTCGGCGGTTGATCCCAAGCCGTTCCCGCAAACAGGCGTGTCATTTCCGAACCTCAAATCGTCCTACTTTGAACATCTTTCCTCCAGCGGGAATGGCGCCGATATCAGGCCGGTCTGCGTCGCTCTTGTCCGTCGGATCAAAACCCTCGAACTTCACATCAGCGCCGGCATCGATCGCGGCATTCCCTACCGACAGTTCATAGCTATGGAACAGAGGATTGGCAACATCGAGCTGCGGATCGGCAACGAGGGAATGGCTTTCGCTGACGGCTTCGTAGAGCTTTTTGTTCTCGGCAAATGCCGGCGAAGCTTGCCATTTTTTGAAGAACGCGGCCGCAGTTTTTTCATCGGCCGATGGGGACCAGAACAAGTTGCCATCGCTGATCAAGTTCGCGCCAACGGCAGGAACGAGATACGGCGGCAAGCGATCGGTATGGAGGAACAAATTGTTAAACACCCGCTTCGGCCGTTCCGGCGTGGCGCCACTTCCGGCCGACATCAATGCATCGCGATTACCGCCAGCGATGACGGTGTTGTGCGCGAACGTGAGCGTTGACCATGGCGGTGAACCATGATCGCCGATGAGCTTGCCGGTGGTCAGCGTCGGCTTGGGATTGTTCTCACTCATCCGCCCCGCCATGACTTTTTCGCGCAGGTTGAAGACGTTGCGATAGACAAAAATCTGATCGTGCGTGTTCGGCTCGTTGCCGCCAAAGGCGAGCGCGGTGAGAAGTGCGCGAAAATGATTGTGATGAATCAGGATCTGCGGATCCTTGCCGTCGAGCTTGTGTCGCTGATACATGGGGCTCAGATAAATGCCGTCGTCCTGCAGGTTTTCGAAAACGTTGTGATGAAAATCGACGTTGATCGCGCCCAGGTACACGCCGTCGTGTGAATCGGTGAAGAAACAGTGCGAGATCTTCCAATGATCATTCAGCGGATAAGCCCACACGCTCGATTCGCGGCCGGCGTCGGCTTCGATGAGCGCGTGCGTATTGAGCCGTGAAATGTTGCGATGAGGCCGGCCGGGATAGTCCCGCTTGCTGGCGTCGCTGCGAAACGTCCATGGAGCCAGGCTGCCGTGCACGCCGCAGTTGGTCAGCCTCAGGTGCGAAGTGCCGAGCGCGCGGATGCCATAGGTGCCGGCGAAGATCGTGACGTAGTCGAGCGTGATGTGCTGAGCTTGTTCCATTAGCACCGTGACATAACCGCCGCCGCGAATGGTCAGATCCTGCAGCACGACATGCTCGGCTTGATCGAAAAACAGCGGCGTACTGCGATAGGGCGCGATCAGAAAATTCATCTCACGCGGATCGCCGGTGGTCCCTTGAAAGTTTGTCAGGCCAAGCTCGGCTGGCAAATGTGTTTGCGCGAGACGGCAGTGGATGTAACCCGTCTCCCGGTCATACCACAGGCCAGGACCGAGATAGACCGGGTCGATATCCTTATCGGTAGCCTCTTTACCACCGCCGGTAATAATCTCACTAGTCGCCTGCAGATCTTTGCGATGCCAGTATGTTTGCAAGCCGACCTTCGAGGGCGCGTCGTAACCAATCACATCGCGCAAATTCGGCCAAGGTTTGCTCGAGCGATATTCCCCCTCCACGCCGCCGGGGCACGGCTCCCAACATTTCTCGGGCGAGTTCGCAAACTCCGCAATGCTGCCGTCGATGATGGCCTCTTCGCCCGGATAGCCGCGGATGATAATCGGCGCATCGGCCCGACCTTGCAGGCTCAAATAGAGTTGCTCGTGATAGACGCCCGCCCGCAGATAAAGCGTGTCGCCGGGGCGGAGTTGTTTCACCGCGTGAGCCAGCGATCGCCACGGATGATTCTCCAAGCCGGTCCCTTCATCGCTGCCGAGTTTCACATCGACGAACCGCGCGTTGCCGGGCGACAACGGCCGGCGGCTGACCGGCGGCATTCGTCGCAGCGGCGAATCTGAAATGCTGATCGGCTGAGCGGCCGAGGTCGCCGTGAAAATCAGCAGCAGCCAGAGCGAGTAACAGCGGTTCATCGGCGGAACTCCCATCACGGCGCGAGGTAAGCCAGCAAGTCGCGAATTTCGGCAAGCGAAAAAGTATCGAGCAAGCCATTCGGCATCGGCGAAACGGGAAGCGTGCGATGCTCGCTGATTTCTTTCTTATCGAGCGTGACGAGCTTGTCGGGCTGCAGTGCATCGAGTTGCAGCGTGATCTTTTGCGAGCGGTAATCCCCTTCGTTGATCACGCGGCCGGTGTAGACCTTGCCATCTTCGGTGAGAATCGTTTCCAGGCGAAAATTCTCCGCCACCGACAATGACGGTTGAACGATCGATTCCAGAATGTCGCGCCGATTGAAGCGGCGACTCACGTGCGTCAAATCAGGGCCGACGGCGGCGCCGCGGGCGCTGACGCGATGACAACGAATACAGAGCGCATCGCGGAAGATTACCTCTCCCTTTTTCGGATCGCCCGTTGGTGCGTTCTCGGCGAACACTGTTTGTAGGTCGTCGAGCGTCCATTTTTGAACGTGCTGCCGCGGCGGCGGCAGTGGTTCCGTTGAGGCAGCCAGTTTTGGTTCAATGAAATCGCCCAGTTGTTTCTGCTCAGTTTCGCTGAGCGTGGCAATGATCTGCGGCCGGAGCCATTTTTCGAACTGCGGCAAACCTTCGCCGCCGATCATTTGCGGGATCGCATTCAGCACGCTCAGCTGTTCGCGGCGAGTCGGATTGCTCCAGCCAGTTTTGGTATTGCGTGTCGCAAGTAGGCCGGCGAGTTGATCTTCCTGCTTTGCACTTTTCAGCAATTGCGCCGTGGCAATTTCGGCGAGATCTGGGGCGTCGAGTGTCGCGAGCAACAACACGACTCGGCGGCGGAGTTCATCGCTGTTCCCTTCCGGCGCGATGCGCAATTCAGCAAAGCCGAGTTCATCGCGCTGCAGCGATTTGATGAGCGCGCGGAGTTCCGTCAGCAGCACGTCGCGAAATTTATCGAACTGCTCCGGCGCGGTTTCGTGGCAGAGGTTCACGATGCGAATCCATGCGAACTGCTGCGACAAGTCGCAGTCGGTAAGCTGCCAGCGTTGCAGCGATTGGAGCAGCTGCGACACGTCTTCTTTTTGACGAGCGCGGGCGAGCCCGAGCGGCGCAGCCATGAAAGGAGGAACAGCGAGCAGGGCCAGCTTTCGCAGCGTTTCCAAATCACCACGCTCGAGTTTGATCCGCTCAGCGTGCCTGGCCACGGGATCGGGATCCATGAGGCGTTCGAAGGGAAGACTGCTCCAGCGGTTCTGAAACTGCGGCTTCGTAGTCTCGGCTGCTTCGCGTTCTTGTTTGCCGGGAGATGTTGCGACGGCTTCTTTGCCGCTGAAGCTCACACGGTAAAGCGCCGATTGCGTCTTGCGGCCGCCGGTGATGAGATACATGTCACCATCGGGACCGGCAGCGATATCGGTGACGTTGAGTGGCCTGCCTTGCAGAAAAAGTTCGGCCGCAGCACGAAAGGTCTTGCCGCGCGGCGCGAGATGCACGGCGATCACGCGGCCGTAGGTCCAGTCGAGCGCGAAGAGAGCTTCTTTGTACGGTGCGGGAAATTTCAAGTCGTAGCCGAACATGACCGACGTCGGCGAACTGCGGCCGATGTCGAGCAGTGGTGGCGCGTGATCGGGCTGATCGTGAACGCGCGAGGGAAACACGCCGGTCGACTCGCGATAGCCGAAGTCGCCGCCGGTTTGCAGTTGCAGAATGCGAGTTGGACGATACCAGGGAGTTCCCATGTCAAACTCGTTGTCGGCATCAAACGTGAACGGCACACCCGACTCGTGCAGCGCGATGCCATACGGATTACGCAGTCCCTGGCAGACCAATTCCCACTGGCGATCTTTCAAGAGATATCGCCACAGCGTTCCTTCTCGCCCCGGTTTCTTGGTGCGTGTCTCATTCAGCGGCGACAGGAATTCACGGAGCGATTCTCGCGGGATTTCGACGCCGTCGCCGTGGATTTGATACAGCACCTTTCCGGCATCCTCACGAACCAGCGCAATATCATTTCGGCCATGCCCCAGCTTGCCGGGAAACTCGCGGATCAGCTCTTGCTCGCGGACCTGACCTTGCTCGTCGATCTGCAGCCGAAACAGGCCGAGCGAGTTATTCGCCTTGGCGTAGAGGGTGTCGCCATCAAATGCCAGGCCGCGACACTCTTTCAAGTCGGAAGTGATCGCTTCGACGCGAGCAACGGACTTGCGCGCTGCATCGAGCGTCATCCGCAAGAAGCCTTGATCCTCGCGCGAAATAACCGCCCGGCCCTTAGCGTCGAAAGCGAGCGCAATCCATGAACCTTCGTCAGGCTGTGCAACCCGCAACTCGGTCACTTCAAAGCCCGGCGCGGTCCAAAACTTCGGCACAGCTTTCTTCTGGCTATCTGTTTTGGCTTGTTGCCATTGTTCGTAGTTTTCAAACGGCGAGAGTTCAATGCCGCGGCGGCCGACGCCCCATTGTTCGGCCAGCACTGTGCCACGGTCTTCCACATTCCATTCTTCATTGGTCAGCAGGATCGTCGGTTCACCCTCTTGATGCGCGACGACCAGTGAGAGCGCGACGGCAGCAGGACCAGGCACTCGCTTGGCTTCGATCGCGATTTCGTTGTCGCCGCGGCGGAGCCAAGGCGTGACATCGAGCGTTTGCAACTGGCAATAAGGGGCAACAGTCAACACTCGCTGGCCATTGATGATCACCGTGCCGCTGCAGAAATCGGCGGCGAACTTGAGTTCGGCGGCTTGGATCGAGCGCGTCAGCTGGAGTTGCCGGGCGAAGCGAACTTTCTCGGCGTCTGATTCCTTTCGCCAGATCCATTGTGGCGGCGAATTGAGTGTCGCACGTCCATCGGCAGCGATCGCCGGGCAGGCCATGATAAATAGCCACGCCGCCATGCATCCCACCACAAGCAACAGAGATCTCATAGAAGTTCCTGCGTGGCCGAAGCTTTGATATCCCCAACTAGCGGCATTTTGCTAAGCTAAAGACTCTCTCTGCGGACAATGTAATGGTGGGCTTGGATGAAGTCCAAGCGCGGGTTGGTTGACTGAGGTGGAAATGGGTTCGGGCAAGTCGGACGAAACGCGCATGTCTCTCGCGGCCACGGCCCTCGCGGGCACAGCCATCGATACGCACGAGGCCTTGCGCGTCAGCGAAGCTCGCTTCCAAGCCCTCTTTGATCAAGCCGCGGTGGGCATGGTCGAATTCGATTCGTCGGGCAAGATCAGCCGCACCAACGAATCGTACTGCCGTATTGTCGGGCGCACGATGGAAGAGGTCGTGGGGCGCACCTCCGATCATTACACGCATCCCGCCGATCTGGGACTGGCGCGCGAATACATCGGTCGAATCGAAGCCAAGACTTCGCTGCGGGCCGTTTTCGAAAAGCGTTACCTTCGGCCCGACGGCGCCGCCGTGTGGGCTCGCGCGACGCTGTCGCCGCTCTTTGATGAAAGTGGCAAGTTCACTCGGCTCCTCGGCATTGTCGAAGACATCTCCGAGCAGAAGAGCGCCGAAGATCGCATCCGTTTTTTGATGAGCGTCAGCGATACCGTGCGGCCGTTGTCGGATCCGGAAGAAATCGTCGCCGTTTCGGCTCGGCTGCTGGGTGAATTTGTCGAGGCCGACCGTTGTGCGTACGCCGAGGTCGCCGCCGATCAGAACACGATGAATCTCACCGGCAACTACACCCGCGGCGTGAAGAGCATCGTCGGCGTGATGAAGTTCTCCGACTTCGGCGACGAAGTGCATCAGCTGATGCTGCAGAACAAACCGTACGTCGTCTACGACATCGACAGTCATCAGCCAGCCGTCGACGTGGCGAAGTATCGCGAAACGCAAATTCAAGCCGTCATTTGCGTGCCGTTGCACAAGCAGGGCCGGTTCGTCGGCTCGTTCGCAGTGCATCAAGCTCGGCCGCGGATCTGGACGAGCGATGAAATTCAAATGGTGCAGGCCGTTGCCACCCGCTGCTGGGAATCGATCGAGCGAGCCCGCATCGCGCGGCAGCTGCGCGATCGTGAGCAGCGGTATCGCACGTTTGTCGATACAGTCTCGTCGGTCGTCTGGCTGACGAGCGCGAGTGGCGCGATGGATGCGGACAATCCATCGTGGGGTGGTTACACAGGTCAAACGTTTGAAGAGTACCGCGACTTCGGTTGGCTGAATGCAATTCATCCCGATGACCGGGCCAACACCTTTCGGGCGTGGAGCGAAGCCGTTGCCACCGTGAAGATGTATGAAGTGGAATACCGCGTCCGTCGCCACGATGGTGAGTATCGCCACGTCATCGCGCGTGGCGCACCGGTGATGCAAGACGACGGCAGCGTGAAGGAATGGGTCGGCAATTGCAGCGACAATCAGGCCGAACGGCAATTGCTTGAGCAGAATATTAAGCTCCTGGCCTCCGAGCGAGCCGCCCGCGCCGAAGCGGAACGAAATAGCCGGCTGAAGGACGAATTTCTGGCGACGCTCAGCCATGAGCTGCGCACGCCGCTGAGTGCCATTCTTGGTTGGTCGCAACTCTTGCAGCGAACCAACATGAGTAGCGAAGAAGCCCGCGAAGGCCTCGCTACCATCGAACGAAATGCCCGCGCGCAGGCTCAGCTGATCGAAGATCTGCTCGATATGAGTCGGATTATCTCCGGCAAGATCCGCCTTGATGTGCAAACCGTCGATCTTCCTGCCGTCATCAAAGCAGCCGTCGGCACGGTAAAGCACAGCGCGGCCACCAAGCAGATTGAAGTGCGATGCACGCTCGATGCCAAGGTGACGAACATCTTGGGCGATCCTAACCGCATTCAGCAGGTCGTGTGGAATCTGCTGAGCAACTCGATCAAGTTCACGCCGCCGCACGGCAACGTCGAAGTCGCGCTCCAGCGGACCGGCTCGCACATCGAGATCAGCGTCAGCGACTCCGGAGCTGGCATCGCTCCCGAATTTTTGCCGCACGTCTTCGAACGCTTCCGCCAGGCCGACGCCACCACCACGCGCCGCCACGGCGGCCTGGGCTTGGGTCTCGCCATTGTGAAAAACCTGGTCGAGCTGCACGGCGGTTCCGTCAGTGTGTGGAGTGCCGGTGAAAATCAAGGAAGCACTTTCAAGATTCAGCTGCCGGTATCCGTTCGTATGCCCGGAGAGCCGCCGACCGCCCACGACGCGGAGCAAACGCCGGCTGGTGTGCGCTCGCCGCTAGCGACGGCTTGGGTTCCACCTAATCTGGCCGGGGTGCGGGTTATGGTCGTCGATGATGAGCCCGACGCCCGCGATCTGGCCCGGCGAATTCTGAAGGAATGCCAAGCCGAAGTGACGGTTGCCAAGAACGGCCGCGAGGCGCTGCACATGCTTAGGATCTCGCCACCCGATGTGCTGGTCAGCGACATCGGCATGCCAGAGCTCGATGGCTATGAGCTGCTTCGCCGTGCGCGAGCGGCGGGCTGCCAAACTCCAGCCGCGGCGCTCACTGCCTTTGCGCGGGCGGAGGATCGCGCGCAGGCCCTGGAGGCCGGCTTTCAAACGCATCTGACCAAACCGATCGAAGCTCGCGACCTTGTGACTGCCGTGGCCCAACTGGTCGGCCGCGCCTGAGGCGACACTTTCTGCTGACGGCAGCTGATTTCGCCAGAATTCAGCTTGTGGCGTCCAACTGCCGGTCCTGAATTCCGGCGAATTCAGCTACTTTGCGGACGTTCTGCCTTCTCCGGCAGTGGTTCAATCCCCAAACTGGCATTGTATTTACGTCGCAGGGTCCTAAAATTCTCTGTTTCCGGCAAAGTCAGCCAAGACTGCGAATTTGCCCCCTTGAGCCAGGGCCGGCTCTTTCATCGGGCTACTGAATCAGGCAATCAGAATGCTAAAAGTCATTCGCGATAATTCGAAGATCGTCCTCGCCGTTACTTGCGTCGTCCTCGTGATGGCCTGGCTGGTGGTTCCCTCGCTGGAAAGCATTTTCCACATTCGCCAAGGAGCCCGCGGCGGCAATACGAGCGATCCCGTAAAGGTCACGTGGCGCGGCGGCCAACTGACGGGAAGTCAGTTGCGGCAGCTCAAGTACGTCCACAATCGCGCCGTGGAGTTTGTGGTCGAGATCCTGCGCGAAACCACTCGTCGTCAAGGGACGCCGCGAGCGCCGGGCTACATGTTCGTCAACATGCAGAGCGGCCAGATCGGCATTTCGCCCTACAACGACGACGGCCACCTGGTCGAAACGCTGATCCTGGCCCAGCGGGCCAAGGAACTGGGCGTGGTGGTGAATGACGAGACGGTGAAGAATTTTCTCATCAAGCTCAGCGACTACACGCTCAAAGAAGGCGAGCTCGATGGCTTGATGCACAAGTCGATGCCTGAATCGCAAGTCGACATCAGCCCGGGCATGATCATCGAACATTTGAAGACCGAAATCCTCGCTCAGCAAGCGCGGCTCATGCTGCAAGCCGGCGTCGAGAGCTTCACTCCCGGCGACATCACCCAAATGGGCACTCGCCCGATGCGGATGCTGTTTCGCGATCACGGCCTGGTGGGTCCCGGCGAAATGTGGGATGCCTACGAACGACTCAACCGCAAATTGAAGATCGAAGCCTATCCGCTGAACGTTGCCGATTTTGTGAGCAAGGTGAAGGAAGAGCCGAAAGAAGCGGATCTGCAAAAGCTGTTCGAAGAAGGTCGCGGCCGACTGCCGAACCCGGCGTTCCCCGAGCCCGGCTTCCGTCAGCCGCACAAGGTCGCCTTCCAATATGTGAAAGCCGACCTCGCGCCGTTCCTCGAAGCGGCGAAAAAAGAAATCACTGACGAACAAATCGCCAAGGCCTACGAAGAAAGCAAAGCCAAGGGTGAGTTCAAGGTCGTCGAACCGCCGCCGATGAATCCGGTGAAGCCAGTCGATCCGGCCAATCCAGCTGACCCGGCGAAGCCCGCTGATCCAGCCAAGCCCGAAGAAAATCCTGGTGAAAAACCCAGTGAAAAACCGGCCGACAAGCCTGAAGCGCCAGCGAAGGAACCAGAAGCTCCCAAGAAAGAAGAGCCCAAGGCAGAACCAAAGGCCGAGCCGAAAAAGGAAGAACCCAAAGCCGAGCCCAAGAAGAACGAAGGCTCGAGCCTTCCTCGCGACATCCAACTCGTGAACTTCCAAAACGAACCCAAGAAGGATGAGACGAAGAAGGGCGAACCGAAGAAAGAAGAGCCCAAAAAAGAAGAGCCAAAGAAGGAAGACAAGCCAGCCGAAACGAAGCCCGCTGAGACTAAGCCAGCTGATCCTGCTGCCGACCCAGCCAAGCCTGCGGATCCCGCCGCGACGCCGACCGATCCGGCCAAGCCTGTCGATCCTGCTGCCAAGCCCGAAGACAAACCGGCCGAGAAGGAAGTGAAGTTCAAGCCGCTCGACGAAGTGAAGGACGAAATCCGCACGACGCTCGCCCGGCCCATCGCTTCGGACCGTCGCCAACTGGTCATCAATGCCTTGGTTCCCGAAGTCAACGCTTACGCCCGGCAATTCAACCGCTGGAAGGCGTATCAAGATCGCGAAAAGCAACTCAAGGCCGAGGGTGCTCCGCCGTCGAAGTCGCCGAGCATCGAGAAGCCTGCGCCGCTCGATCTGTCGAAAACGATCGGCGACTCCGGCTTGAAGGTCGAAACGATTCCGCTCGTCGACCAGTTCGAAGTGCAAGATATGATCGACGAACCGCAAGCCGACGGCACGAACAAGAAGGTTCCCAAGTACGACATCGGCGTCAACGGATTCCGTTTCTTCGAACAGAATTCGGCGACGTTTCCGCAAGTTGCCTTCGGCGAACGCGAAAGCCTTTACCAAGCCGAAACACTGCCGTTCGCTCTCGAGCAGAAGCAGTTCCTCGGCGGCATCACGACGATCTACATCTACTGGCGGACCGATGAGCAGCCGTCGAAAGAACTCGATTTCAAAGCGGCCCACGATAACGTCGTCGCTGCCTGGAAGATGGAAGAAGCCCTCAAGCTCGCCAAGGCCGCCGCTGAAAAGCTCGCCGCCGAAGCAGCCAAGGGGAAGGATCTGAAGACACTCGTCGACAAGCCCGAGCAAATCATCACGCCGCCGGCGTTCAGCTGGTTCACCGTCGGCGCCGCGCAGTTTGCCCGGCCATCGCTCAGCGAAGTCCCCGGCGTGCGCTTCGCCGGTCAGGATTTCTTCCTGCCGATCTTTGACCTGCAAGTTGGTCAAGCCGGTGTTGCGCTCGATCAGCCTCACGCCATCGTCTACGCCGTGAAGCTGCTGGGCGAAGAAGGTGTGTCGGTCGACGACCGGGCTCAGTTCCTGGCCAAGGGGACCGATCCGGAACTGGTCGACGCCGCCTGGCAAAGCCAGTTGTACCTGCAGAGCGAGCTCTATTCGGAGCTCTTCAAGAAGTACAACGTAAAGTGGGCACCGCCCGCCAAGGGCGAAGAAGCCGAGTAATCGCTACTCTTTCGTAGGCCGGAACAAGCGTACTCACGCTGTTCCGACAGTTTGGCGATAGCAGGCTGATCTATTGCTCAGCCAGCGAATTTCTCGAAAATTCGCTGGCTTGATGCATCAATCTTTGCCGTTATGTGATATAAGAGAGTGGCCGAATCGCGTCACTTGTGCTGCGCATCGGCTCCGCTCACTACCCACCTCCGCCTGCCACTCGCCCGTGATTGCGTAAGAGGAACTTGCGATGCTCACCATCTTTGGTCGTGCCGATAAAGCCAGCGGTTCTTGCGACGGAGTTTCTCGTCGCGGTTTCCTCACCATCGGCGGCGCTGCGATGGGCGGCCTCGGCTTGAGCCAACTCCTTGAGATGGAAGCGCAAGCGGGCATCGGTAAGAGCCACAAAGCGATCATCAATATCTATCTGCCCGGCGGTCCGTCGCACATGGATATGTGGGATCTCAAGCCGAACGCACCGGCTGAGATTCGCGGCGAATTCGAGCCAACGCAGACCAATGTCCCTGGCATGGATATCTGCGAGCTCTTTCCGAATCTCGCGAAGAACGCCGATAAGTTTGCGATCATCCGCTCGCTCGCCGATAGCGACGGCGGCCACGATGGCTATCAATGCCTCACCGGCCGCAAGCGCGGCGACCGCGGCCCGAACGGCGGTTGGCCGATGGCAGGGGCTTGGGTCTCGCGTCTCGCCGGCCAGGCCAACAAAGCCGTCCCGCCGAACCTCGCCCTGATGTACACGACCGGCGAACGCAAATGGGGCGATCCCCACACGGCTGGCTTTCTCGGCCCGATGCACAACCCGTTCAACCTCGTCGGCCGCACGGCCCGCGAAAAGTCAGACAACATGGTGCTGCAAGGGATCACGCTCGATCGCTTGTCCGATCGCGATCAGCTCCGCACCTCGCTCGACAAGTTCCGCCGCGACGTCGATGTGAGTGCGAAGATCGCCGGCGCCGATGCCTACCAAGGTCAGGCCCTCGGCATCCTCACCGATTCGAAGCTCGGCGACGCCCTCGACCTGTCGAAGGAAGATCCCCGCATCGTCGCTCGCTACGGCGAGAGCGATACCGCCTTCCAGCGCGATGGCGCCCCGCGGATGATCGAAAACTTCTGCATCGCTCGCCGCCTGGTCGAAGCCGGTGCTCGTTACGTTTCTCTCAACTACAGCCGTTGGGACTGGCACGGCGGCGACGGAATGAACTTCCCCATGAGCCGCGAAGAATTCCCGCGACTCGACAAGGGGCTTTCGGCCCTGTTGCTCGACCTGCACGAACGGGGCTTGAGCAACGACGTGAGCGTCGTGATGTGGGGCGAATTCGGCCGCACCCCGAAGATCAACAAAATGAACAGCCGCGACCACTGGCCGCAAGCGAACGCCGCGATCATCGCCGGCGGCGGCATGCGAATGGGCCAGGTCATCGGCGAAACGAACAAGTACGGCGAAGAGCCCGCCAAGCGGCCGGTAAAGTTCCAGGAAGTCTTCTGCACACTCTATCGCAACCTGGGCCTCGACGCCCACCGCGACCGCCTCTTCGACGGCAGCGGCACCCCGCGCTATCCCGTCGAATCGGACATTGAGCCAATTCACGAATTGATCTAGTCGTCGACCCGCTCCGCGGTCGATGAACGGACATTGCCATGCAAATCCCAGGTCGCCGTATCAAACGAACACGACTAATTCAGTCAGCCAAATACGTCGTTGCGGTTGAAGTGGAGATGGTCTATCCCGTCGACGATCCCAGCGAGCCTTGCTACGAGTCCGAGACCGTTCAACTATTGCGTGAAATCCAAGAGCATGCCGACCAGGGTGACGCTGTGTGGCTAGCTCAACATGGAAAGGTTTATGCGGCACTTGGGGCAGCGTAGTGAGTGTAGGCCGGAACAAGCGTACTCGCGCAGTTCCGGCATGATCGGCGATGGGCGGTCGTTCTGCAGTCAGCCGGAACAGGGCTGGGTACCGCTTACTCCGGCCTAGTGGTTGCGGAGCTGAAGAGAGATTTCGCTTCGGTATTCACACGCCAAACTCGGAATGTCGCGGAGCTCATTCCTTGGTGCGTTGTAGTTTGACCTCAACCCACCGGATACGGAGTAGCCGGCGACATTAGGGCCAGGGCTGTTCCGGTGTCTCATGCGGCGCACGGGCTTCTTGCAACAGCGCCACGAGTTGCGCGAGCGATTTCGCCGAGAGATGGCCGAGCTGCTCGTGGTTGCAACGGCGAACTTCTTCGTCGAGCTTTTCAAGCAACGCCACACCGGTTGGCGTGATCCCAACTTCCACCACGCGGCGATTTTCGGGGCGGCGTTCACGGGCGACCAGTTGGCGCTCCTCCAGGCGATCGAGCAAGCGCGTCATGTCGGGCGCTCGCGAGATGAGTCGCGCGCCGAGGGCTAGTGTCGGCAGCGTTTCGGGCTGAGCGGCCCGCAGCAATCGCAGCGAGTTGTATTGCTGCGGCGACAGGTCGTACTGCGCGAAGAGCTTTTCCTCCAGCGCCTTCAGCCGATCGTAGGTCCGCCACAGGTGGAGATAGGCCTCCTGTTCGGGCGAATCGAACCGCTTGCGGGGAGTCTTCGAATTGGCGGGTGGCTGCGACATATCAAAAGGTTACTCAGCTGCCGGCGCATGAGCTAGGGGCATTCTTCTGCTATAGTCAAGCCATCCGCATCGCTTCCCGCCGGAGATATTGCCATGACGAATTCCCTTTTGTCGCGGCTGCTGCCGCTCTGCCTCGTTCTGATCGCTGGTGTCGTTTGTGCTCAGGACATACCGGCAACGAAGCCCGCCGAAAAACCGGTCGATCCGAAGGAATGGAAGCCGCTGTACGACGGCAAGACGCTGAAGGGTTGGAAGAGCATCAACTTCGGCGGCGAAGGCGAAGTGAAAGTCGACGAGAAGGGCCAGATCATTCTCGATACCGGCGATCCGCTCACGGGCATCGTCATCGAAAAAGCCGACGGCCTGCCGAAGGATAACTACGAGATCACGCTCGAAGCGAACAAGCTCGCCGGCGACGACTTCTTCTGCGGCTTGACGTTTCCCGTACACGATTCGCACGCCAGTTTCATCTGCGGCGGTTGGGGCGGCGGCTTGGTCGGCATCTCGAGCCTCGACGGAATGGACGCCAGCGAAAACGAAACGACGGCGTATAAAAAATTCGAGTCCAACAAGTGGTACACCATCCGCGTGCGCGTGATGGGCGACAAACTGCAGGCCTGGATCGACAAGGACCAGCTGGTCGATGTCGACATCAAGGGGAAGAAGGTCTCGACGCGGTTCGAAGTCGACGTCACCAAGCCCCTCGGCATCTCGGCCTATCGCACCAAATCGGCGATCCGCAACTTTCAATGGCGGCCGATTAAGGTGGAGAAGTAATCAGTCGCCTTTCACTCCGTGAAAGGACGCGTCTTCTCACGCCGGACAACCTATACAACGTCAGCTGCTGTTGTCGTTTACTTCCTTGATCTGCATCTAGTTAAGTATCCAAGACGCGTCCTTTCGCGGAGCGAAAGGCGACTGTGAGGCATCATGATTCGCGTCGGTCTGGTCGGCATTGGGTTCATGGGTTGGATTCACTACCTCGCTTATCAAAAGAGCAAGGGTGTGAAGCTCGCTGCCATTTGCAGCCGAGACGACAAGAAGCTTGCTGGCGATTGGCGCGATATCAAAGGGAACTTCGGCCCGCCCGGTGAACAAGTCGATCTGAATGGCGTGGGCGCTTACAGCGAATACGCTCAATTGCTTGCCGATCCCGAAATCGATCTCGTCGATCTTTGCCTGCCGCCGCATCTGCATCTCTCGGCCACGCTACAGGCCCTCGCCGCTGGCAAACATGTGTTCGTCGAAAAGCCGATGGCGCTGACGGCGGCGGATTGCGACAAGATGGTGAAGGCTGCCGAAAAGGTCAAGAAGCAAATCTTCGTCGGCCATGTACTGCCGCTATTGCCGGAATATGTTGTCGCGCGGAAGCTCGTGACCAGCGGCAAGTATGGCAAGTTGCTCGGCGGTCATTTTGAACGCGTCATTTCCGATCCGCTCTGGCTGAAGGATTTTTACGATCCAGCCAAAGTTGGCGGACCCGCCCTCGATCTGCATGTGCATGACGCCCATTTCATTCGCCTGCTGTTCGGTCTGCCGACGAGCGTCAGTAGCCAGGGACGCATGCGCGGCGATGTCGCCGAGTACTTCAGCACGCAGTTCACCTTTGCCGATCCGTCGCTGGCAGTCACGGCCACCAGCGGCTGTCTCCGTCAGCAAGGCCGATCGTTCATGCACGGCTTTGAGCTGCATCTGGAAAAAGCGACCCTCTATTTCAACCTCGCCGTCGTCGCCGACGAACCGCTACAGATTACGCCCCTCACGCTACTCAATAGCAAGGGAACGGTCGAGCATCCTGAACTCCCTGCTGGCGATCCGATGCTGGCGGCCTTCGAAGCCGAGATCAAAGAAGTCGTCAGTTGCTTGAAAGCCAACAAGCCGAGCGCCATCCTCGGCGGCGATCTGGCCCGCGACGCCGTGGTCCTCGCGCTCAAGCAGCAAGAGTCGGTGAAGAAGCAAAAGCCAGTGAAGGTGTAACTGGCAGCCAGGTCTGTTTGATTTACTTGCCGCGCACGATCTTGATTTCGATCAGCTTCGTGCTGGGTGTCACGCTCGTCGTTAGTCCCGAAGTTTCGAAGGTTCCGTAGCGGGGCGGGATTGGCGGCGGTGGCTTCACACCGTCGGGAACTGGGATCGCTGAGATGGCGACCTGATGTTCGCCGGCCACCACACCGTCTCCTTCGTGGAACGTCGTCAGTTCAAATTTCCCCTCCAGGCCAACCATGCCGCGGGCGGAGATCACTTTGTCGTCGACCTTGGTTTGCAAAACGACGGAAGCACCCGGCACCGGCGTGCCGTCGTCGTAGACGAGTTGGCCAGGAATGCGATAAGTGCGCGGGCCGCTTGAACCGCAACCGGTAAGGATTGCGCTGAGAATGAAAAACGAGAACCAGCAGCAAAAGCGATCGCGCATCGGCCCCTCAACTCACAATTAATACGGCCCGGGCGGCACGCCGCCGTCATCACGCGTCGCCAGGTGCGACAGCGTCACGCAATCAACACTCGGCTGGAGCGGCCGAATGCTGCCATCGCCCCAGGCAAAGTTGGCCGAGCCGCCGGCATGAGCGCTGCCGAACACGACCTGATGTTGGCCGCCGACCGTGTCGTAAATTCCTTTGGCGATCGGCCAGGTCGGCGTGGCGCCGAAGTTTCTGCCGCCGGCGACGCGCATGCATGAATAGGCATAGCTGCCGAGAATCGGACCATCGCCGCCGGGATCTTCCGTCAATATCGAGGAATGCAGAATGTGCTTTTCGCCGAACATCAGCGTGTTGTTCAAACCATCGGTGATCGTCGCGAACCGCGTCTGACTCTTCCACGAGTTCACATTGCCGATGCAGTTGATGAGCATTCCCGCCGCGCTCTCGCGGCGATACGGCGGATCGTCGCCGCTAATGCCGTCGACCGTCGCATAGTCTCCCACCGCGCCATTCATGCCCGTGCCAGCCGCGTTGAATTGCTTTGATTGCTGACCCGGACTGTGCCGCGAAGGACAGACATAAATGGGCACTGAAATCTTCATCGCCGCTGGTGATTGCGTCGACACCATCGTCTTCAAATTGAATTGCTCATACAGATTGTTTTGCTCGATATACGGCAGCAACATCACCGGCCAACCCAAGTATTGATAATCAATCCGAGCCGGCATCAGAAAGCCTTGCGTGTCGGAGAAATTATGCACCCCGAGCGCGACCTGTCGCAGATGATTCTGACACTTCACCCGCCGCGAAGCTTCGCGGGCCGCCTGCACCGCTGGCAATAAAAGGGCCACCAACACGCCGATAATCGCAATGACGACTAACAACTCGACGAGCGTGAAGGCCGCCCTGCGCGTAACGCGTCGCGACCGAGCCGGTGACACAAACCGTGACCAGACCTGCATGATGCGATCCTGATTTGGGGGAGAGAGAAACCCAAACGAGGCCGACATCTTAACACAATGCAATCTTCGAGTAGATCAAAACCTTACTATTCAGAAAGTATTAGCATCGCCAGCATTGGGCGGGTTGACCTATTGTCGCCGCACACTCCGTGTCCGGTGAATGGAGGTAGGTCTGCTGCCGCGCGCCGTTACTTCCACTCGCCGAAGTGCCGAAAGTCGCTGGCGCTCTTTCGGCGGCGCGCGGTTGGTTCACTTCAACCCATCGTTCACGAAGTGAACAACGACAATGAGACTCTAGAAGGGCAGCGCCGCTTCTTTGATGAGCGGCGTGCTTGCCGGGCTTTCGGAGGGTCGCCAGTCGACGAGTTGGACTTCGACTTTTTGCATGCCGCGATATTCGTTGATGACCGGCTTGAAGGCGATGTCGATCGGACCATTGGTGGCGGCCAGCTGTTCGCAGTCGTCGCCAAAGCCGAAGCCGACGCAGCGCATCGGTGTGCGCTGGTGCGATAGTCGCAACGAGATGTGGCGTTCACCACCGCCGATACGCTTGGGTGGTTCGGTGAGGGTGACGCCGGTGGCTGAGAGGATCGGCCGCGGATTGCCCATGCCAAAGGGCGCGAGCGATTCGATCTGCCGAACGACCTCGGCAGTCAGCTGACAGAAGGGACCTTCGGCGTCGATGCGAAGCTCAGCGCCACGCTGGCCTGAACTGGATTCGGCGGCAGCATAGTCGAGGAACGCGCCGCGGAAGGCGTCGATGCGATTCTCTTCGATCTTGAGGCCGGCAGCAGCGGCGTGTCCGCCGTGGGCGAGCAAGTGTTCGCTGCACGCGGTGAGGGCCTGATGAAGATTGAGACCACTCGGCGAACGAGCCGAACCAACGCCCGGTTTCACGCCGGCAGCATCGAGCGAAATCATCACCACCGGCACGCCAAACTTTTCGGCGAGCCGGCCAGCGACGAGGCCGACGACGCCCGGGTGCCAACCCTTGCCGGCGAGGACCAGCGCGCCGTCGTTCTCGGGATCGAACTCTTCCTTGGCTTGCTTGGTCGCCGCCAGTTGAATGCTGCGTTCAAGACTTTCCCGGCTGTTATTCAGCTCGTGAATGTATTCAGCCAGCTGCTGAGCCCGCGTGCGGTTGTCGGTGGTGAGCAGTTCGACCGCCAGCTGGGCCTGGCCGAAGCGGCCGGCGGCGTTCAGCCGCGGCGCGATCGAAAAGCCAATGTCTTCGCTGCTAAGTTGCGCTTTGTCGGTGAGTTTGCAAACCTGCATCAGCGCTTGCAAGCCGACCGACGCATTGAATTTCAAACTCACTAGGCCATGGCGGGCGAGGATGCGATTTTCATCGACAAGCGGCACCATATCGGCGATCGTGCCGATCGCGGCGAGACCGACGGCGCTGAGTAGAAAGTTTCGCAGCGGCTCGGTGACTTTCTTGGCCTGGCTGGCGCGCTGGCAGATGGCCCAGGCGAGCTTGAGCGCGACTCCCGCGCCACACAAACCGCCGAAGGGATAAGCACTGCCGGGCAAGCGCGGATGGACGAGCCCGGCCGCATCGGGCACGCGTTCGGCAAACTCGTGATGGTCGGTGATGATCAGCTCCAGGCCGATCTCTTTGGCCAGCTCGGCCTCAGCGACACTGGTCACGCCGCAGTCGACCGAAACGACGAGCTGAGCGCCACGCTCACGCAGGTTGCGGAGGGCTTCGCAGTTCAAGCCGTAGCCTTCCTCCAGGCGATTCGGCACGTAGTACGAGCAATCGGCGCCGAGAATCTTCAAGCAGCTGAGGAGGATGGAGGCGCCGGTCATGCCGTCGGCATCGTAGTCGCCATAGATGACGATCTTTCGCCGGCCGGCGATGGCCGAGTGAACGCGGTCGGCGGCAGCGGCGGCGCCGGGCAACAATTCGGGGTCGCGCAGGCCGGAAAGCTTGGCGTCGAGAAACATGCGGGCGGCAGCGGGATCGTACACGCCGCGGGCGAGCAACAGCTGCGCGACAATCGGCGGAACGCTGGCAGCTTGTTGCAGCTGAGCGATTCGTCCCGCATCAAAGGGACTGAGTCGCCAGCGTTTGCGCAGCCCGCCGCCAGTAGTACTGCGCATGAGACAGCTTCCGTACTGAGTTCTTAAGAAGCCCCGTTAACAACAGGGCTGAAGGCACCGGTCAATCATACCGCCAGTGCCAGAGATCGCCAGTAGAGTGTAGCAACCACGCTCCGCGTGGTTTTTCGCAGCACGGAATGCGAGCGACTATACGTTTGGCGGCAAACTACTACTTCTTCTTCTCAACGTGCAGCGTGTGCTTGCGGAGACGAGCGCTGTATTTTTTGAGCTTCAGCTTTTCGCCACCAGGCTTACGACGGAGGATGTAGTTGATGTCGCCGGTCTCTTCGCACACCAGGAACACTACTTCGGCTTTTTTCTTGCTTTTGGCCATGACATCAACCCACGGACTGATTCAGAATGAGGGGGATCTTTTGGGGAATCCATGAATATAGGGATTCCCACCGCACCTGAAAAGATCGGACGGCTGAAAAACAGGACCAAATGCGATAGAAATAGCCTTTGGTGAAGCGAATAAACGGCCCGCAAGCCCCTCCAAAAGAAGGATCGCCAAAGACCCTCTATGCGCGACGTACTTTCCTGGATCGACGATGATCTGCAGCAGCTGCGGCAAGCCGATTTGCTACGGACACTGGCTGTTCGTGAATCGCCGCAGCGCGGTGAGCGGATCGTGCTCAACGGCCGGGAGTATGCCAATTTTGGCTCGAACGATTATCTGGGCATTGCCGGAACGCTGCTGACCGAGGCGCACCTGATCACTGCGCGGGAGATTGGCTGGGGCGCCGGCGCTAGCCCGCTCGTCACTGGCCGCGGATCGCTGCATGCGGCGCTGGAACAGCAGCTGGCGAAGTTCGAAGGCACTGCAGCCGCGCTGCTATTTCCCACTGGCTATGCGGCGAACAGCGGCACGATCGCGGCGCTGATGGGCAAGGACGACACGATCTTCAGCGATGCACTGAATCACGCAAGCATCATCGATGGCTGTCGTTTGTCGGGCGCGAAGACGATTGTCTATCGCCACTGCGATGTCGATCATCTGCGCGAGCTGCTCGCAGCCACGAAATCCCCGGGTCGCAAGCTGATCGCGACCGACGGCCTGTTCAGCATGGATGGCGATCTGGCTCCGCTCGATCGAATCGCCGAACTCGCAGAGCAACACGGCGCGATGCTGCTGGTCGACGAAGCCCACGCGACCGGCGTCTTCGGCGAGAACGGCCGCGGCGCGAGCGAGCACTTCGGCGTCGAGCGAGCCGTTCACATTCGCGTCGGCACGCTCAGCAAGGCCCTTGGTTCGCATGGCGGGTTTGTGGTCGGCGAGCAACGGCTGATCGATTTTCTCGCCAATCGCGCGCGGTCGTATTTCTTTTCGACTGCAGGCCCTGAACTCGTCGCTGCTACGGGATTGGAAGCGCTCAAGATTGTGCATGATCAGCCGCAGCGACGGCACGAGTTACTAGCTCGCGCCGAACAATTGCGCGAGCAATTTCGCGCCCAAGGTTGGCCGATGCCGGAGCGCGGCAGTCAAATCATTCCGCTGCGGATTGGTGATCCGGGAGAAACGATGCGCCGAGCAGCGAAACTACGCGAGCTTGGATTTCTTGTGCCCGGCATTCGGCCGCCGAGCGTGCCGGCAGGACAGTCGCTACTACGGGTGAGCCTGACCTGGCGGCACGATGAGGCGCTGCTTGCGCGCTTGGCGGCGGCAGTGGGGCCGAAAACCGCGAGCTAGACTTCCACGACCACATCGCTGGTCGCGAACCGTACCTTCGGCGTGACGGCATATTTGTCATCGGCGGCGCGGTAGCCAGCGACACAGGCCACGACGGTTTTGTAGCCTTGCTCGGCGATCCCCAAGACCGCGTCGTACTCGGCTGGCACGATGCCTTCCATCGGGCAAGTGTCGATGCCCATCACGGCGGCAGCGGTCATGAAGTTGCCGAGAGCGATGTAGACCTGCTTCGCGGCCCACTCATTGATATCGAAGCCAGCCGGCGGCGGCACGAGGGCGCGGATCATCGACTTCCGATAGCCGGCGTGCTTTTCCAGCGGCTCGTTGCGGATTTCACAAACGCGAGCGACGTGACGATCGACATCGTCAGCCGACAGATCCTTCTTGGCGGCCATCACAACCAAGTGCGAGCCATCGACAATCTGCGACTGCTTCCACGAGTGGTGCAGCAGTTGGGCTTTCACCTCTGGATTGGTCACCACCCAAAACTTCCACGGCTGCAGCCCGAACGAAGAGGGCGTGAGGACGAGCACTTCGGCGAGCACGGCCCAATCTTCAGCGCTGATCGGGCGAGTGGGATCGAAACGCTTGGTGGCATATCGCCACTGCAGTTGTTGAAGGAGGAGTTCGCGCGAGATGGGCTGCATCGACATGCTATGGTCCGAAAGAGACTAGTCCGAAACGAGCGGCACAAAACGGCCGCCATGAAAGCATTATTCCCTCTCCCCAGCGAACCAGGGAGAGGGAACTAGCTTTCGAGGACCACTATTATTCGGAGTTGAGTGCGAAACTCAGTTTAAACTGAACGGCGGCAGCAGCTCGGGGCCGCTGGCCGGCGTGGTGAGTTGCATGGCCTTGAGCTTTTCGAGCAACAACCGGGCGCGGCGATCGACATTCCAATCGGCGAGCAACTGCTGTTTGATGGCCAGGGGCATGCCGAGACCAAAGGCCAGCACGTCGGTCATCAAGCCGAGCGAACTGGGGTTGGCGAGCAGTTCATCGAACTGATCGTTGAGGGCGTTGCGTTCGGGCAGCAGTTCGCGGGTGAGATCGATCAATGCTTGTTGCAATTGATGACGTCGTGGTGCACCTGACGAAGGATAAAAATCGTCGAGCACATCGACCTCGGCCTGGCGAAAGGCGCGAGTGGCCGGCAGTTCGCGGCGAATGGCAGCGCGGCGGAGGCCTTGCAACAGCAAGTTGACCCGGCCATCGGCATGTCGCTGATGCGACAGGATCCGGCCGAGACAAGCAACCGGCGCGATTGGTGGCCGGGCGTCGTACGATCGTTCCCAGCCAGGCTGCAGCCAGACCGGAGCGATCAGTTGATCGGTGGCGAGCGCTTCGTCGACCATTTCCAGATATCGCGGCTCGAAGATGTGGAGCGGCTGAATGGTGTGCGGAAAGAGGACGAGATTCGGAAATGGAAACAAGCGCACGCGTCCAGAAAAATTCTGGAGGAAGGTCGCGCTGTTCTCAATCTCTGCCATTTCTGGCCACTCTCTACCACGTCGTTGCCTCTGGCCAGCCACGACGTTCGATTGCACCCGCACGCGATTCATCTTGAACGCGTATTAATCGACATGGAAAACATTCTAATGCGGTGAATCTCGATATTCCACATATAACGTCATAAATATCTTAATTTTTTCGCAAGATTGCAATTTTCTCGCTTGTTAATTCTGATTTACACGCATGCCGTTCGCCGAGTGGGTACGCGAGCTAGTAATCCCAGGGCGTGGCTTGCTTGGTGTAGCGGAACAGCCAGAACACACCGGTGTACATGCCGATGGCGATGGCCAGGCAGCAGAGAATGAGGCCGGCCAGGGCCCAGCCGCGGCGCTGCGAATACAGACCCCAAATGCCCATTCCCAGGCCAATGACGCCGACAATCGCCCCTTCGAAACGCATCGGCGCGAGGATCACGCCGAAGATGCCGAGGGCCAAAGCTGCGATGGCGCCGCCGTTGGAGGCATAGGCTTGCTGCCGCGAAGGCGTCATTTTCGGCGATTGGCCGGCGAATTCCTGCAACTGCTGCGGCGGCAACAAGAGCGAACCAGCAGCAAACGGCGAACCGCGTCGCAGGAGCGAGCCATTCGGCCCGAACTCGAGCGGCGGCGTTTCGACCCCGGCGGCTGCGGCAACTGGCTGGGCGGGATCGGAAACCGCCGGCGCGACGACTGGGGCTGGCGCAGGCTCTGGCGCGAGTTCGGCAACGACGATTGGCTCGAACGCATTGCGCGAAACGGGGGGCATGCCAGGCCGCGACTCGGCCCGCAGATCGATGCCGCATTTCCAACAGCGATTGACGGCCCCCATGAGGGCTTCGCCACACTGCGGACATTCTCGCCCCGCCATGCATCTAACCTTGTGGTCCAGAGGAAGCGGTTGGTTCATCCGCGAGCGGATCGACAAAAATACTGGCGATTAACAGCGAAAATCCAGGGAGCAATCGCGATGACGTAACGGCCTCGTTTTCTTGCATCACCTGACACTGATCGATCGCGGTGTATTGATGCAGTTCCTTTTTCTCTGGATAAACGTACCAGACTTCTTCGGTGCCTGTTTCGAAGTACTCGTTGAGCTTTTCGCTCATCTCTCGCTTGCTATTGCTACGACTGATCACCTCAATTGCAAGATTAGGTGAGACCGAGGCGATGGCGACCTTAAGAAAGTCGCTTGCCTTCAGTCGTTCTCTCGAGATGAAGCAAACGTCGGGCACTCGGATCAAATCCGGTTTGATTTTGAGCTGGCCGTCGGAGCCGAGAGCAACGCCCAACCGATTTGTCTTTAGATAATTGTTGAGTGCGGTGGCGATGGTCAACGCCACCAGAGCTTCAAAGGTGCCCATGGTCTTCTCGATCAAGGTGCCATCAACCAGTTCAAACAAGCGGTTGTCATGATCGCTGTAGTGCAGCAAATCGGCTTCGGTTGCTTCGCCGGGGGGCGGATCCATACAGATCCGTGCCGGTGGAATCTCGCCGAAACGATTGGCCAGGTCGACTAGCGTCAGAGGCACGCGTTCGGTGCCTGAGGACGTCGGAAGCGTGGGGATGGTGCTCATCGCTTTCTATTCTAGTCTCACAGAACCACCAGAGTCACCTGCGGGATGCCGCGGCGCTCATTGTCATTCTTTTTCGACGCAAGTAAGATGCAGGACTCGCCTTGATCGGTCCACAAGATCCACTTGTGGGCTTCCCACCGGCTTCCTTTGCTCGCCGCTCGTATGCGGCTCTTTCCCGAGAATTGTTATGGTTGCTCGCTGGTTCTGTGCGCTCATTTTTTCGGCGCTCATGCTGTGTATCGCTAGTAATCTCCTCGCCGTTCCCGCCGATGCTCCGGCGCCTGCCGAGACGCCGAAGATTGCTGGCGAATCGAATGAAGGCGAGCAAGCGCTGAAGGGCTTTAAAGTCCCCGAAGGTTTGCAGCGGCAACTCTTCGCCGCCGAACCGCTCATTGCTAATCCCGTGGCGTTCACGGTCGACAGCAAAGGCCGCGTCTTTGTTTGCGAAACCTTTCGGCAGAGCAAAGGTGTCGAAGACAATCGCAGCCACGGCCATTGGCTCGACGATGATCTCGCCGCAATGACCGTCGAAGATCGTCTCGCCTACGTCAAGAAGCACCTCAAGGAAAAGGCCAACGAATACACCAAACATGACGATCGCATTCGCCTGGTGACCGATACCGATGGCGACGGCAAGGCTGACAAAGCGACGGTGTTCGTAGATCGTTTCAATCAGATTGTCGATGGCACCGGCGCTGGCGTGCTCGAGTATCGCGGCAACGTTTATTACACCAACATCCCGCACCTGTGGATGATGAAGGATCTCGATGGCGACGGCGTGGCTGAGGTGCGCGAGTCGCTGTCGAATGGCTACGGCGTGCGGTATGCGTTCCGCGGCCACGACATGCACGGCTTGATCCTTGGGCCCGATGGCCGCCTCTATTTCAGCATCGGCGATCGCGGTTTGAACGTGACGACCAAGGAAGGGAAGCATCTGATCAATCCCAATAGCGGCGCCGTGCTGCGATGCGATCTCGATGGCTCGAACCTCGAGATGTTCGCGACCGGCCTGCGGAATCCACAAGAACTGGCCTTCGACGATTACGGCAATCTCTTCACTGGCGACAACAACAGCGACAGCGGCGACCGCGCCCGCTGGGTTTATGTTGTCGAAGGTGGCGACACTGGTTGGCGGATGGAATATCAGTACCTGCCCGATCGCGGCCCGTTCAATCGTGAAAAGATCTGGCACCCGCAAAACGTCGATCAACCGGCTTACATCTTGCCGCCGATTTTGAACTTTGCCGATGGTCCTTCGGGGCTGGCCTATTATCCGGGGACTGGTTTGCCGGATCACTTCAAAGGCCGGTTCTTCCTCTGCGATTTCCGCGGCGGACCGGGCAACAGTGGTGTGCGGACCTTCAAGCTCAAGCCGAAGGGCGCGTCGTTTGAAATGACCGATGCCGAGCAAACGATTTGGAGCGTCCTCGCCACCGACGTCGAGTTCGGCCCCGATGGCAGCGTGTATGTCAGCGACTGGGTGAACGGCTGGAACGGCGAAGGGAAAGGCCGCATCCATCGCTTCTATTCGGAAGAAATCGCCAAGAGCGAACTCTCGCTGCAAGTGAAAAAGCTCCTCGCCGAAGGTTTGGCGAAGCAGAGCGTCGATGAACTGAAGAAGCTGCTCGCGCATCCCGATCGCCGCATTCGTCAGGAAGCTCAGTTCCAACTGGTCGACCGCGCGGAATCGACCACGCTGCGTGAAGTGGCCCTGAAGGGTGATTCAACTCTCGCTCGCATTCATGCGATCTGGGGCATTGGTCAAATCACTCGTCGTCAAAAAGAATTGACCGGCCTGCTGGCTCCGCTCGTCGATTTGCTCGCAGCCGATGACGCCGAAGTTCGCGCCCAAACGGCCAAGCTCCTCGGTGAAACGAAATACCTCGGTGCCTACGACAAGCTCATCGGCTTGCTGAAGGACAGCGAACCGCGCGTGCAATACTTCGCCGCGGTCGCTCTCGGCAACTTGCACAAGCCTGCCGCGATTCCCGCGCTGCTCGATTTGCTCTCGAAGAACGACAACCAAGACGCCGTTCTCCGCCACGGCGCGGTGATGGGCCTGACCGGCTCGACGGAAAAGGTTGACCAACTGATCGCAGCCAGCCAAGGCGCGACTCCCGCTGCTCGACTCGGCGTGGTGCTCGCGCTCCGTCGGCACAATTCGCCCGAGCTCGCGAGCTATTTGAATGACAACGATCCGAAAATTGTGCTCGAAGCCGCTCGCGCGATTCACGATCTGCCGATCAACGAAGCGCTGCCGAAGCTCGCCGCGCTGATCACGCGTCCCTCGACTGATGATCCGCTCCTCCGCCGTGTACTGAATGCCAACTTCCGCCTCGGCACGGCAGAAAACGCTGTCGCAGTGGCCAACTTCGCTGCTCGCAAAGACGCCCCGGAAGCCATGCGGCTCGAAGCCCTCAGCATGCTGAAGGATTGGGAAAAGCCGTCGAACAAGGATCGCGTGACAAACTTCTGGCGGCCGCTCGAAGGTCGCTCGGCTGATCTCGCCGTGAATGCCCTCAAGCCGGCGCTGCCGGGCATCTTGTCGGGCTCCGACAAGGTTCGCACCGCGGCTGCCAAGCTGGCCGCTGACTTCGGCATGAAGGAAGTCGAGCCGGTACTGGTTGGCCTGTTCGAAGACACCAAACAATCGGGCCAGACCCGGGCCGATGCGCTCGGCGCTCTCGCCGCACTGCAAGCGCCGAATCTCGAAGTTCTCGTCGACAAAGCCCTCGGCGATGCCAGCGAGTCGCGCGTTCGCGCCGCCGCTCGCAATGTGTTGATGAAGCTCAAGCCCAGCGACTCGCTGCCAGAATTCGAAAAGGCCGTCTTCAAAGGCGACCTCATCGAACGCCAGGCCGCTCTCGCTTCGCTGGCGATGTTTACGCAGCAAGGGACGAACGCGATCCTCGAAAAAGCTCTCGACGACCTCGTCGCCGGCAACTTCCCCGCCGACAGCCGCCTCGACCTGATCACTGCCGCGGAGAAGCGGGCTTCGGGCGCGATCAAGAATAAGATGACGGCTTATCAAGCCAAGCAACCCAAGGATGATCCGGCGCTCGCTTACCTCGAATGCACCGAAGGTGGCGACGCCGAAAAGGGTCGACAGATCTTTTTCGAGCGGACGCAGGTCTCGTGCGTCCGTTGCCACAAAGCCCGCGGCACTGGCGGCGACGTCGGCCCTGACCTGACGAAGCTGACGGCTGATCCGCAGAAGACTCACCGCTACCTGCTCGACGCCATCGTGCAACCGAACAAGGACATCGCCAAGGGCTTTGACTCGGTGGTGATCCTCACTGCCGACGGCGGTGTCCTCTCGGGCATCGTGAAGCAGGAAACCGACAGCCGCCTCGACCTGATGACGGCAGAGGGGAAACTCCTGTCGATCAAAAAGGACGAGATCGAAGAACGCAAACCCGGCAAAAGCCCCATGCCGGAAGATCTCACCAAGCACCTCACGAAGTTTGAACTCCGTGATTTGATCGCGTTCCTGGCAACGTTGAAGGAATAGCGTTGGTCTTCTTAAGCCACCAGCTAAACGCTTTAGCTGGTGGCTAAGGGAAGCCCTTATTTTCCTTCGGCGAGGAATAATATAACACCCGAGTGATTTCGTCGCTGACTTCGCAAGCTGCTAATCTGAAAAGACTTGCGGAGAATCCCGGCGGTTATAACGCTCAGCAAATATAACACCTGTGCCAGCGGCAGTTCAGCACTGGTTAAGCGTTGAACCAGTGCCGCAACTACTTCCCCTGCAATCACTTGTCTCGCAAGCGAATGGCGCAAACCATTAATCTGCGCGATGGCGAATATAACCCCTTCATAACGCCGTATCGCAGCGCTATAACCACGAAAAGCAGCCGTTTATTTCGCAGTCGAATCATGTTCGACTAGCACCTCTACCAACGGTGGGGCACACGCGGAGAAGAGTGGAGTAGAACTCCACTCTGCGGTTTGAAGCCACGGGCTCAGTCCTCGCGATTCCGGCGCATCGCCATTGGCGTCGTCCAACCGGCGGTGCCGTCTCTTAGCCACCAGCTTTAGCGTTAAAGCTGGTGGCCAAGTGGCAAGACAGTTTCTGGTGACAACAACCGAGCCATTTCCCTTGGGTTCACCAACTATCAGAGCAACTCTTCCAAAATGGCGAAATCGACTGTGAAATTTCGCTGGAACGAGCGTGGAGTCATGAAAAGACCTTGATCCCACGTTTTGCGGCGCCTGAAGATCATGCCGGGTGCCAGCGAAATCGGTTCCCATGTAAGTAACGAAACGGTCGCCTGGCCCATTTCCGGAATCGACTCGAATTGCATGACGAGTCGGCGATCAGTCCCGCCGATGTCGTGCCACACCGGCACGCGGTCACCTGGCTCGAATTGAAAATTCATCGGGTTGTATGGAGTGCGGTGACCAACTCGGGAATTAAGGTGTCGTAGGTGGGTGCTGCGTGCGTAATAAACCGGATCGAACTCAAACCGTCGATAGGCCAGCGATACACGTGCTCTCTGCGCCTTAAATTCAAATCCCACGGGTTCCTGTGCGACGAGGCATGGCAATGGAAGCTCGTGCTGGGCGAGTCTCACCGGGAATGACAGAAAGGCGGACTGAATGGTGGGATGTAGAAAATGCTCTCGCTCGCCGAACTTGCCGGCGCTGTACATCAAGACACGAGACTTAACCTGAATCGGTTCTGCATCATTTCGCAAAACATAAAATTGCTTTGCGTTCGAGTGCGTTCCTTCGATCTCGCCGGCCACTGGTAGCAAAAACAGTGTTTGCATGGGCGGTTCGAGACTTTGTGCATACGCAATGAAAATGAGTGGCTCGCGATCCAGGCCGATGAGTGCAATCGTCACGCTTCCCACCTCTGATTTCGACTGCCTGATACGAAGACGCGTTCTTTCGCGGAGCGAAAGGCGACACTGCTACTCCGGTCGCAAATGCTCTACCAAAAACTCCATCCGCCGACGTGAGCCATAAGGCGTTTCGGCCGCTCCATGACCGGCGCCGACGATGGGGAGGTAGGTGAAGGTTTTGCCGGCGCGTTGCAGGGCGCCGACGACTTGCATGGTGCTGGCCGGGTCGACGTTGGTGTCGAGTTCGCCGACGACGAGCATCAGTTTGCCCTGCAACTTGTGGGCGTCTTCCATGTTCGAGCTCTTGGCGTAGCTGTCGTCGATCGGCCAGCCCATCCACTGCTCGTTCCACCAGAGCTTGTCCATGCGGTTGTCGTGACAGCCGCAGTCGGCGACGGCTACTTTGTAAAAGTCGTGATGATCGAGCAGGGCCCGCATTGCGTTCTGGCCCCCTGCGCTGCCGCCGTAGATGCCGACGCGCGACAGATCCATCCACGGGCGATCCTTCGCGGCTGCTTTGATCCAGGCGATCCGATCGGGATAGCCGGCGTCTTTCAAATTCTTCCAGCAGACGTCGTGAAACTTTTTGCCGCGGTGGTTCGTTCCCATGCCGTCCATCTGTACGACGATGAAGCCGAGCTCAGCGATGTTGTGATGTCCTTGCTGCCGGCCGAACTCCTTCGGCACGAACGCCGATTGCGGCCCGGCGTAGATCTGCTCGACGACCGGATACTTTTTGCTCGGATCGAAATGCGACGGCTTGATGATGATGCCGCAAATGTCGGTCTCGCCGTCGCGCCCCTTCGCGGTAAATCGCTCGGGCAGTGTCCAACCCGATTCGACGAGTCGCGTGGCATCGGCCCGTTCGCATTCGCAAATGAGTTTGCCGTCGCTGCTGCGACGCAGTTCGGTGACCGGCGGCAGGTCAACGCGCGACCACGTATCGATGAAATACTCGCGATCAGGCGAGAACGCTACACGATGCTGACCGTCGCCAGCCGTGAGTTGCTGAAACTCGCTGCCATCGAACTTTACGCGGCAGAGATGCTGATAGTACGGGTCCTGATCGGCTTGCAGTCCGCTCGCCATGAACCACAGTTCGCGGGCTTCTTCATCGACGTGCAGCACTTGTCGCAGCGGCCAACTTCCCTTGGTGATTTGATTTCTCACCGCGCCGTTTTTCACGTCGATCAAATACAAATGGCACCAGCCGTCGCGCTCGCTCATCCACAGCAGCTCGCCGGTCTTCGGCAGCCAGCGACGCCAGGTTTTGTTCGTGTAATCGATGAATGTCGAGACTTTCTCTTCGACCACGGCCCGCACTTCGCCGTTCTTCGCGTTCACGGCGATGATGCGATATTCCTGATGGCCGCGGCGGTTGTAGTCGAAGTAGAACTCACTGCCGTCGTCGGCCCAACGAATGTCGAACTGCGCTGACGTGTGAAAAGCATCGACCAGCAGCGGGCTCTTGATCACGTGCGATTCCGCGCCGTCGTCTTTCAAGCGAAACAGCACCACCTGCGGTTGCGGCAACGGATCGCCCGGCTTGATGTAGTCGAGCTCCTTCAGCTTCGGTTGCAGCTGATCCTTGGGAGATGAATCGACAATGGTGATCTTCCGCCGCGGCACGTCGGCACAGTGAAAGGCAACGAAGGCCGATGAATCGGGTGACCAATGGATGGCTTCGCGAAATTGCGGACTGTCGTTGAGCTCGGTTTTGAGTTGCGTCGTTTTGCCGGAGTCGACGTTCCTCAATTGAACGACTCCGTTCTCGACGAAGGCTTGCTGCTTGCCATCGGGCGAAGTACCGCGACCGCCGGTTCGCCGCGGACGAGGATTTTCGGGAGCGACTTCAGCGCGCGGAGCTTTTTTGCCATCGATCACAATCGTGCTCAGCGTCGGCGCGACTTCGACAACGGCGAGTTGCTCGCCTGCTTTGGTAGCGATGAGCCAAACGTGGCCGGCGTAGCTGTGTTGCTCGCGTTCGCCGCCGGCGGGGATTCCTTCGTAACGCACTTTCTCGCCGTCGGTGTTGATCCAGAAGAGCTCGATGTCGCTGGCCAGTTTGTTGATCACCTTCAGCGCCGAGTCGTCACCGGTGCGCGAGCTCGGCCTGATTTTTTCTTCGGTCTTCGCCGGCTTCTCTTCTTCCGGCAGGTCGAGGCCCTTCAAACTGCTCGCCGTTTTTCGCTTACCGGTCTCGGCATCGATCAGCACGAACTCCTGCGACCGCGGCCCGGTTTGCACGCGATACCAGAATGCTTTTCCACCTGGTAACCACGTCGGCTGCACTTGATCGCGAAAGACGCCGCCGCTGGTTCGCCGCGAGAGACTCAGCGCACGATCGATCCGCTCATCGGCCGAAGCAGAAGCGAAAAGGGAAATCAACGCCAAGGAGCATATGAAGTAGCGCATGCAGAGCAGTGTAATGCATGTAGCTGAATTCGCCAGAATTCAGAATCGGCTCGCGAAGCCACCAGATGAAGGCTCCGTTAACGTCGAACGTCGCTTGCTATCGGCGGCGGGTGTCGCGAGCTATCATCGACACAGGCCTTCCATTTGGACTGTGCTTCGCTTCTGACTTTGATTTAGTAGGGTTTTTCGATGATTCGTCGTGCCATCTCGTTCGCAGTTGTCGGCCTCGCATTGCTGGGGAGCGCAGCCTTTGCCGATCCGCCGCCGGAGCAGGTTGTCATCTGTTCGTGGAACACCGAATGGATGTTCGACAACTACGACGGCGACAACTTCTCGGATCTCGCCAAGAAGATGAAAGCGCCGTCGCGCGAAGACTGGGATTGGAAACTCGCCGGCGTCGAAAAGGTCGTGCGCGAAATCAAGCCGACCATTCTGGGTCTGCAAGAAATCGAAAATCAGCGAGTGCTGTTTTATCTCAATCAGCGTTTTAAAGACGAAGCCGCCTACAAGTATCGGATTGCCTTCATCGAAGGGACCGATTACTTCACCGAGCAAGACGTCGGTTTGATGGCGCTGAGCGGGTTGATCGGCTTTGGTCGGCGCGAGATGTCGAAGGAGGAATTCGAAGACAAGCGAAACATGGCCCTGACGAAGCACATCTTCGGCACCTTCGAATGGGGCACCGGCGCCGACAAGGAACGCGTCACCGTTTGCAACATGCATCTGCGGGCCCGCGGCGATGCGACCAACCTCCGCGTTCGTCAGGCTCACCTGGCGCGCGTGTGGGTGAATGAGCTGATCAAGAAGGGCGAGAATGTCATCCTGATGGGCGACATGAACACCGACGAGTTCGCGACCGAAACAAAACCCGACGGCGACATCGGCACGATGATCGGCCTCGATACGCCCGAGAAAGACGACGACCTGTTCGACACGCTCGTCGAACTGAAGGACCCCAAGCGGCACACGCATCTCAACGGTCAGCAGTACGACCGCATTCTGCTGAGCCGCAGCCTGGTCGAAGATGATCCGAACCGCAAGGATCTGAGCTTCAAGTCGGTGGCGATCCGCCGCGATCTGGTGATCCGCAAGGAACAGGACAAGGATCACATGGACATTTTCTGGTCGATCCCCGCCGAAGAGCGCGACACCAGCGATCACTATCCGCTGGTGGTGACGCTGGATTACAAGTAGGTCGGAAGTAGACTTGGTAGGCCGGAACAAGCGGTACCCCGCGCTGTTCCGGCACGGACCGCAGGACGACGAGCCGTTGGTAATCTGCCGGAACTGCGCTGAGTACAGCTTGTTCCGGCCTACTTTGAGCGCCATGAAATACCTCATCACTGCCTGCTTGATTCTCTTCACCGCTGCGGCGGCTCGCGCCAATCCGGAAGTTCCCGCTCCTGCGCAGGCGGGTCCGATCGCACTCATCGGCGGCACGATTCATCCGGTCGAAGGGGCCGTGATCGAAGGTGGCACGATTCTGATCGAGGATGGCAAGATCACTGCCCTCGGCAAGGATGTGAAGTTGCCGCCGAAGACCGAGAAGGTCGACTGCAAAGGCCAGCACATTTATCCCGCACTGTTCGATGCCTACACCGACCTCGGGCTGGTCGAGATCAACTCGGTGCGGGCCACGGCGGACTTTCGCGAAGTGGGGAACATGAACCCGAATGTTCGCGCGCTAGCCGCGGTGAATCCCGATAGCGAAGTCATTCCCGTCACGCGCTCCAACGGCGTACTCTTGGCGCTCACTGCACCGCGGGGGATTCTCGTCGCGGGTCGGGCTGCGGTGATTCAGCTTGATGGTTGGACGCCGGAGCAGATGAGCTTGAAGGACGGCGCAGGGTTGATGATTCATTGGCCTCAACCGGCGTCGAATCCGCCGCCGGCTGATCCGCTCGACGACCCGGTTGCCAGCGTGCCGCGCGATGATGGTGTGCAGACGATGCGCAAGGCTTTTCAAGATGCTCGCCAATACGGCGCGGCGCGGAAGGCCGATCCGGATTATCCGGTGGATGCCCGCTGGGAGTCGCTGCAGGATGTGCTGGCCGGAACGGTGCCGGTGATGATTCATGCGGAAAGCCTGGAGCAGATTCAAGGCGCGGTGGCCTTTGGCGATGAGTTCAAACTGAAAGTGGTCATCGTCGGTGGATATGATGCGCCGCGCTGTGCCGATCTCCTCAAGCCGCGAAATATTCCGGTGATCGTGACTTCGATCTATCGGTTGCCGCGGCGGCGGAGCGATGACTACGACGCGCCGTACACGCTGTGCGAACGACTGCGAGCGGCGGGCATTAAGTTTTGCATTTCCAGCTTCGGCCGCTTCGGCGCGACGGGCACACGCAACCTGCCGTATCACGCCGCGACTGCGGCTGCCTATGGCCTGTCATCCGACGAAGCTTTGAAAGCAATCACGCTTTATCCCGCGCAGATCTGCGGCGTAGCCGATCGCGTCGGCTCGCTGAAGGTCGGCAAGGACGCGACGCTGTTCATCGCCAGTGGCGATCCGCTCGAAACGCCGACGCAAATCACGGCGGGGTATATTCAAGGTCGCAAGCTCGCCTGGAACGATCGCCACAAACGGCTGTTTGAAAAGTATCAAGAGAAGTACAAGCAGCTGGAGCGTGAGGAAAAGAAGTAAGTCGTCAGCAGTCGTCGATTCGCTCCGCGATCGATGAAGAGACGCTGTTTCCAGGTGAAGGCAACAGTTTCCGGTAAATTCACCTTCACTCATCGATCGCGGAGCGATCGACGACTAGCAGGAAACACTCCGTGCCCCCCGAAACCGTTCTCAAGCCAGGCTGGTGGTGGTTTGCCTTAGGGGCAGCGGTTTTTGCGGCGGCGACCACGTTGCTCGGCAAGGTCGGCGTGGGGACGGTCAACTCGAACGTGGCGACGTTCATTCGCGTGGTGGTGATGCTGGTCACCACGGCAGGGCTGCTGTCTTTTCGCGGCGAATGGACCGGTTTTCAAGGCATTTCGGTGCGCAATTGGCTGATCGTCATCGCCAGCGGCGTGGCCACCGGCTTATCGTGGCTGTGCTACTTTCGCGCGCTGCAACTCGCGCCGGCTTCGCGCGTGGCGCCGCTCGATAAGTTGAGCGTGGCGCTGGTGCTGATCTGCGCGTTCGTCTTTCTCGGCGAAGCTTTCACGTGGCAAACGGCGCTCGGCGGCGCACTGATCGTGGCCGGCGTGTTGCTGGTGTCGTTGGCCTGATGCAGTGCGATTTGCTTACGGCAGTTGATAAACTTCGCCGTTGTCGCGCGTGGCCATCGCGGTCAGCACATTGAAATTGGTCGAGTAGCTCACGAAGCGAACCGCGCCATCGCCGAAGGCGAACAACGCGCCGCCGGGATGATAGCTCCAGAACCGCCAGGTGTCGGGGTCGGAGTTTTTATTGCCCGGCTTGAAGCCATCCTGAAAGCTGAGAAAGGCATCGCGCGTGCCAGCGCCGCACAGCCCCCAGCCCCAGTAGTAAGCGGTGGGAATGCCGCGTTCGCCCATGACGGCGGTGTTCGACAAGCCGTCGGTAAAGTTCTTGAATTTGATATCGCTGCTGAGGAAGAACGTGCCACCTTCGCCAGTGCGACTCACGCCATCGGCGATGCCGAAATAGTTCTGCGCGCGATAATCGGCGCCGGTGACCAGATAACCCTTGAAGAGCTGGCGGGTGTTGGGATCGCTCGGGCACGACCAGGATTTCAGATCGGCTTTGTTGGGACTATCGGGCGCGGCCGCAGCGGGGTCGTTGACGCAAAAATCGCCCAGGTTGAAGTTGATCTTCTGGTACACGGCCATCTGTTCCATGTACGGCAACAGCGAAGACCGCCAGAACCAAGCCGTCGGCAAGTACGCGCCGCTCGGCAGCGCGCCGAGGCTGTCGTGATAGTTGTGCATGGCGAGCACCCACTGCTTTTGATTATTCAGGCATTGGGTGCGGCGCGCGGATTCACGGGCCGCTTGCACGGCGGGAAGCAACAACGCCACGAGCACGCCGATGATGGCAATCACGACGAGGAGCTCGACGAGCGTAAATGCAGTGCGGGCAGGACGGGACATATTCACCTCGGCGAAACTCAGGGAATCACGACGTCGAGTTCCAGCGGCCCTTCGCTCAGGACTTCGATATTCGGCGGCGGTGTTGGCTTGTGCTGCGGGCGGACAGCTGGCGGCAGTGAGATTTCTTTTTTGGGTTGGCCGAGACCGCCAGTCTCATCAGCGAATGTTGGCACGACGCGATAGTTGCCCGGCAACGGGCCATCGCTGCGCTGAAACTTATATTGGCCATCGACAACGAGGGTTGTCACCGCCGGCGCAGCCAGGCCATCGATGGGCTGCAGCGTGAGGATCTGCACCGGTCGCGAGCTGTTAATCTTGCCATGAATGGCGCGACGCGGCGGCCCCGAACTGCTTCCGCAGCCGCAGCAACTAACGCCAATCACGACACAAGCCAGGACAATGCGAAACATGCTCAACCAATGAATCGTTAACCTTCCGGTTCGGGTGTCGACTCACCCTTTTCAATTCAGTTTAGGTTGCGATATTCAGCACCGACATCTTCCTGGCAAATTCGAATGTATCATCCGCAGAACCGGCAAATTCGAGATTTTCAGCAAGAGGTACGGCAAAACCAAACGGCTGACGACTTAGATAGTTCACGCCGCTCTTCACCAGAGGTAATCAACCGCGCGGCATCGGCCAAGAGGAAGACGACGATGACGATCGACTACATTCAAACACACTTCTATCATGGCTTCATGCTCGCGATCTTAGGCGCACCGGTTTGGGTGCCGTTCGCGATGTTGGCTTGGCATTGGTTCACAGCCCAATCGTACTGGCAATTTAGCCTGCGGTTCTTGTTTGTGCTGATCTCCGTGGAGTGTTTGGCTTTGGTAGTCAGTTTGGCGTTTTACCATTTCCTGACATACATCAAGGAAAATTGGCCATTTCCAGGATAGCCTCCACTTGTTGAGCAAGTTGGAAAAAGCGAGGCCTTTCATGAGGTGCACGCTACTCGCTGTCGGCTGCAGCCTTTCCTGCAAATCGCTCTTGGGCAATTGTTTTCATCCCCTTCAAATCCAACTTGCCCGTGCCGAGGACGGGCAATTCCGGGATTTCCATAAAGGCATCAGCCGCGGGGATGAACAGGTTCGGCAGACCGGCGGCGGTCAGGCCTTTGCGGAGTTCATCGGGGGTTTTGTCGATCTTGGTGTGCAAGACGATGAGTCGTTCGCCCTTCTTGGCATCGGGAATGGCAGTGACGCTCAGTGGTTGTTTTTCGTGTTCGCCGCCGACCAACCGGAGGAGCTCTTCTTCGACCTTGATGTGCGGCACCATTTCGCCGCCGATCTTGCTGAAGCGGCTTTCGCGGCCGGTGATGAAAATGAAACCTTCGTCGTCGATGTAAGCGATGTCACCCGTCTGGTACCAACCGTCTTTGATCACCGAAGCGGTCAGCTCGGGCTGATGCAGGTAACCCTTCATCACGTTCGGCCCGCTGATCCAGAGCATGCCGGGTTTGCCAGCCGTGAGGACTGCGCCGGTTTCGGGATCGGTGATCTTGGCCGAAACGCCCGGCACGGTGCGACCGACGGAGCCTTCCTTGCGATCGACTTGGAAATTGTCAATCGAGCGCGTCGGCGGCACGTTGACCGAAACGAGGGGCGAGAGTTCCGTCGTGCCGTAGCCTTCGACCGGTCGCACGCCGAAACGCTCTTCAAAGGCCTGGCTCAAATCGGCGGGGAGTTTTTCCGCGCCGGCAACCACGACATCGAGCGTCTTGAGATCTTCCGGTTCGATCCGCCGCAAGTAACTGCGGAGAAATGTTGGCGTACTCAGCAGCAAAGTTCCTTCGTTGCGCCGCACCAGTTTGCCGACGAGCTTGGCATCGAGCGGGCTGAAGTGGTAAGCGCCTTTGATGTCGAGCATGGCCGGGCCCCACATCGTGACGGTGTAACCAAACGAGTGGAAGAACGGCAGGATGCCGATGAGGCAATCGCTCGACTTGAGATGCACGACCTGATCGATGGCTTCGACATTCGTGCCGACGTTGCCGTAGCTCAGCATCACCCCCTTCGGCGTGCCGGTCGATCCCGACGTGAAGATGATCGTCACGACGTCGTCGGCCTTCACACTGCCCAGGCCGAGCGCCATATCGACCATGCCGGCAGGCAGTACGTTGGTCTGCAACCAGCACACGCCTTTGTCCATGGCGGTCGGTTTATCTTTGAGGCTTTCGAGTTCGATGATTTCGGCATCGAGCTTGAACTCCATTTTTTCCATGAACCGCTTGCTGGTCAGGATGTGCTTGATGCCGGCCTGCTTGATGCAGGCGTTCATCACATCGGCCGACACGGTGTAGTTGAGGTTCACCGCAATTCGCTTGTCGAGCGCGAGGGCCATATTCGCCAAGAAGCCCGGCGCCGATGGCGGCAGCAGCACCCCCACGTATTGTTCATCGGGCTTGATGACATGCCGCCGCAGCAAGCGGCGGAGAATGAGTGCGCGAATCAGCACGTCGCCGCCGGTCATGTCGGCGCCCATCGAGTCGGCGAGTTTCGGCTTCTTCAGCCGTTCTTTGCAACGGCGAATGAACTGGCGGGCCAAGGTCAACATGGATGTAGTACTCTGCTTCACGGCGACGGTCCCCAGATCGAGCACGGCCTGGCGGATGTGGTGAATATCCTCCGGCTCGTCGATTTTGGGGCCAAAATGAATGGATAAAGGATACGGAATTCGCTTGGGCCATTTCCAGAAGAACTTGTTCCCCTCGAAGCTGAAAATGCTCCCCCACAAACCTTGCAAGTAAACGGGCACCACCGGCGCATTCGTGCCGTCGAGGATCTTCATCATGCCGGGCCGAAAGGCTTGCACCTGGCCGGTGCGCGAGAGACCACCTTCGGCAAAGATGCAAACCAACTCACCTTCGTTGAGGGCTTCGCGAGCCTGGCGGAACGCGGCGATCACCATCTTCGGCTTGGCGGGATTGATTGGAATCACGCCGAACATATTGGCCAGCCAGCTGAGCCATTTGTTCTCGAGATTGCTCGATAGCGCCACCATGCGGATCGGCCGCGAGCTCGACAGCAGCAGCAAAATGCCGTCGACCCAGGTGATATGATTCGGCACGAGCAGCGCGCCACCTTCGCGGGGCAAATGCTCCTGGCCATACACGCGCATGCGATAGACGGTCATGCTGAGCAGCCACACGCCAAAGCGAATCGTCGCTTGCGGTATGAGCCAGACGATGTAAATGAAAACCGGAATCGTCAGCAAGCCAGCGACCAAAAAGATCTGCTGCGAAGTCAGCAACGGCTGCAACAACGTAGCCGCTGGGTCAACGCTCTTCCAAAACGGCAACCGCAGGGCGGCAAACAAAACCGACGCCACCAAAATGCCGGTGAACGTCAGCAGGTTATTGGCGGCAAAGATCGAACCGCGATTGGCCCGCGGACTTTGATGTTGCAGATAGGCTTCGAGCGGCACATCGAACAGCCCCGCACTCAAGCCGAGACACGCGAGCAAGCTGCAGGCCCACACCAGGCCGCCAGTGACGGCCGTTCCCTTTTCAAACAAATCGTGCGGCACCGTAAACAGCAGCATCGAGCACACGGCCATGCCCAGCGCGCCGAGCGGCAACAAGCCCAGCTCGACGTGATCGCCCGACCAGATGCCGGCCAAGATGCTGCCGACGCACACACCCGCGATCAGCGCGATCAGCAGCGGAATCTTCGCCGTCTCGGTCGTGCCGCCACCTTCGGCGGCCATCTGATCGATATTCAGCTGCGCGATGGAACCAATCGAATAGAAAAACAGAATCCCCAGCGCGACGCGAAACAGCGCGAGGTGGCTGTAGAGCATTTTCAAATCTGCCCACGTCTGCAGCGGAAAGCTCCAGGGAAACTTCGCCGCCGGATCAGCCGCCGGCACGCTGGTGATCGCAAACGAAAACAGCGTTCCAAAAACAGCGACACCCAGCAGCACGCCGGCCGTCCACTGCCAGTTGAGCAAGCCTTTGTTGCCGGTCACTTCAGCCAGCCAACTGCCGATAACCATGCCCACGACGGTGGCCATGACCGTGCACAGTGCAAATAGACCGTTCGCCACCGATAACCATTTGGGGCTCAACGTCTCGGGCATCGCGCCACTGCGCGCGGGCGAAAAGAGCGCCGCCTGACAACCCAAGAGCGTCAGCACCGTGAAGAGCGAGATCAACGGCGTCCAACCACCGTAGGTTTTGCCGGTCAGGATCGCCGCGACCGCGAGAAACATCAGCACGATCTCGGCGATCTTGCAGCCGATGATCACCGTCCGTTTGCTGAAGCGATCGGCCAGGTAACCCGCCGGCGCTGCGAGAAACAGGTACGGCAGCACTAGGCAGGCGGTTCCTGCCATCAAAATATTGCCGACTTGCGACGGATCGACGTAATCCTTGCCAATCCCGATCACCAGCCAGCGAAAGATATTATCGTTGGCTGCCGTCAGAAACTGCGTCCCCAGCAACCCGCCGAAGCCGAGCGACCAGATCGAAGCGTCGCCAGCCTGAGTCGCATTGTCGGAAGAGGCGGTGTGATCCATGATGGAGAGAACAGAAGAATCGAGTTAAAGAATCGCCTGATTGCTGCGTCTGCGGCCGCTGATGTCGCTAGGATCTGGAACCCGTTGCGTTCATAATTTTGCGCGTGAAAACCGCTTTGTCCCGCGAATTCTGACGAATTGCTAAGAAAATCGGAAGCCCGTTTGCAAGCTGATGAAAACGCCCTCTCTTACCGATCGAATTATTCTCATCGTCGCCCTTGCGGCCGTCGGCGCAGTCCTTATATACATTCCCCCCCGAATTCTCGATCAATATGACAAAATTAAAGGTCTCGGCGCACCCTGGACCTATCTCTATTTCGGCCTGGTCGGTTGCGGCGCTGCCATCATGCTCGGCCTGGCAGGAATGGGCATTTATACAATCTGGAAGAATACCCGTGAGAAACGGCAGCAGAATGAACGCCGAATAAAGAATCCCAGCGAACTCTCGGCGGGCGAAAAACAGCAGGAAATGCTCGCCAATCTCGCCGCCGTCGACGAACTGCAGCGAGAAACTGAACTGCAGCCAGACCTGAAACGGGAATTGATCGACCGTCAGAATAAATTTCAGGAAAAACAAGCCGCCCAGCGACTCGAGATTGTCGCCTTCGGCACCATATCGAGCGGCAAGAGCTCGCTGATGAATGCCCTGGCTGGCCGCGATGTCTTTCAAACCGATCCCCGCGGCGGCACGACCACCCAGCGTCAACAAATTCCCTGGCCGGGCGACGATCAGGTGCTGCTGGTCGATACTCCCGGCCTCGGCGAAATCGACGGCCAAGAGCGACTCGCCGTGGCTGCCGAAAGCGCCCGCGATGCCGACCTGGTGCTGCTCGTCGTCGATGGCCCGCTGCGCGACAGCGAGTTCAACCTGCTGCGAAAACTCGGCGACATGGAAAAGCGGGTCATCGTCTGCCTCAACAAGGAAGACTGGTACGCCGCCGACGACCAACCAAAACTCATCGGCCAACTGAGCGAGCAACTCCGCGGCATCGTGCAGCCGGAACACATCGTTGCCGTGCGGGCCTCGGCTTCGCAGCGCTCGCGAGTGCATGTGCTGGTCGATGGGAATGAAACCGAATCGCAAGTCACCGTGCCGCCGGAGATCGCTCCGCTCGCCGAGCAGATGCTCAAGATCGTTCGCCGTGACGGCCGCGAGTTGCTGCTGGCCAATCTGCTGCTGCAATCGCGCGGGCTCGTCGAACACGCCAAAGCGAAAGTCCGCGCAACGCTCGATGCGCGGGCCTGGGAGATCGTCGATCGCTACACGTGGGCCGCCGGCGCGGCCGCCGCCGTGAGTCCAATGGCTCTCGATGTCCTCATCGGCAGCGGTCTCACGATCAAAATGGTTCTCGACCTCGGCAAGATTTATCGCCAGCCGATCGATCTCGACATCGCCACCAACCTCGCCGCGCAACTCGGCAAGGTCTTCATCACGGTCGTCGGTGTCGGTGCAGCAGCCCCCGCCATCGCCTCCGTGATCGGCAGTTTGCTGAAATCGGTCCCGATCGCCGGCACGATCGCCGGCGGCGCGATCCAGGGTTTCACGCAAGCCTTTGTCACCCGCTGGGTCGGCAGCGTGTTTATCAACTACTTTCAAACGGAAATGCAACAACAGCCCACCGGCCTAGCCAATGTCGCCCGGCAGGAATGGCAAAAACTGACCACGCCAACCGAACTCTTCAAATTCGTACAAACCGCAAGAGAGAAGTTGAAAGGTAAATAGAAATGGTCTTACTCCCTCGCCCCTGTACTCAGGGGAGAGGGCCGGGGTGAGGGGCCGAAGCGGGTACCAACTCCAACTCAATACCAAAATCCAACCACCACTCGCCCAATCCCTCGCTTACGCGTCGGGCTACCTAAAACCTCAAAACTCAGAACCCAAAACTTCCCTTGTCCTCCACCCCTTACCAAGACGCTCTCTCCTCCGTCGAGAAAACGCTCGACCGCCTCAAACGCTGCACCGAGGATGAGAAATCGAAACTCCGCGACGAGCTCGCCGGTTTGCGGTCGATGCACGACAAGCTCGTCAGCGGACGCGTCGAGATCGTCATCTTCGGCGAAATCAGCACCGGCAAGAGCGCGCTGATCAACGCGCTCGTCGGCAGCCAGGTTTCCGCCGTCGATGTGCGCGGCGGTTGGACGAAGGAAGTCTGGCATGTGGCCTGGGATGGCGCTGGCTACACGATTCCCGGTTTCGCGCAGTCGCAAGTCATCCTCATCGATACTCCCGGCATCAACGAGGTCGGTGGCGGCCCGCGCGGCGAAATGGCCCGCGATGCAGCCCAGCGGGCCGATTTGATTTTGTTCGTTACCGATTCAGATCTGAACGAAACGGAGTACTCCGCGCTCGTCGAGCTCGCCACGTTCAACAAGCCGATTCTGCTGATCCTCAACAAGATCGATCTCTACAGTCCTTCGCAGCGAGAGCGTTTGCTGGAAGTTCTTCGCGTCGATCGCCTCGACGGAATCTTGCCGCCGGAGCAAATCGTCACGGCCTGTGCCGATCCGCGCGAGAAGGAATACATCATTCAGTCAGCCGATGGCAGCGAGCGGAGCGAATGGCGCAAGCCGAAGGCCGATGTCGCCGAGGTGAAGGCGCTCATTCTCAAGCTGCTCGAGAAAGAAGGGCTCGCGCTCGTCGCGCTCAACGGCGCGCTATATGCCGCCGATCAGAGTGACAAAATCGTGTCGCTGCGGATGTCGCTCCGCCGCACGCAAGCCGAGAACACGATCCGCGCCTACGCCGTTTCCAAAGGTCTCGCCGTCGGCTTGAATCCCATCGGCGTCGCCGACGTCATGGGCGGCAGCGCGGTCGATATCGCGATGATCTTGCACCTGGCCAATCTTTACGGCTTGGAGATGACCTATCAAAAGGCGAGCGGCCTGGTGTGGGGCATCGCCAAGGCAGCCGGCTGGGTGAGCGCGACCGAGATCATCACCAGCGGCCTGATCTCGCTCTTCAAAACCGTCACCATGGGCAAAGGGACGCTCGTCACCGCCATCCCGCAAGGCGCCGCCGCGGGTTACGGCTCGTATATCGTCGGCATGGCAGCGATGTACTACCTCGAGCACGGCAGCAGCTGGGGCGCCGATGGCCCGAAGGTTGTCGTGAAAGGGATTCTGGAATCGATCGACAAGGAATCGGTCATCCAGCAATTGAAGGATGAGATCGGGAAGAGGATTCACCTGAATCGACATGCGAAGAAGTAGGACGAGTGGTGGTCGACCTAAATGCAGCGAGAGTGCGCGTGTTAGCGCTGTGGCATGTCCCCTGCTCGCGGCTGCTCAAATGCGAATCGAAGATCGACGATCCCCTGACGGAAGAATTTTACTGGGGATGGGTGTTTCACTTCACTCCCAGCAATGCCGGGGAAGTTAGTACCGACGAGAAACCGATCCTCGTCGCCTGCCTTCGCGACACAGGAGATTCAATCGTCGTCGGAACGAAAGGAGTTGCCGACGCATTGGATTATCTCTTGGGACGAACAATAAGGGACTAAACCCGGCGGGATTCGTCCTGCTTCCCTCGTCTCCCGCCTCCCGTCCCTCGTCTCCTCTTACTTCAATTCCTTAATCCGAATCTTCCGATAGCTCGCCTCGGCGGGCTTGCCGCCGTGGATTTGCAGGGCGATCTTGCCGGTCTGCGGAATGTCTTTTTCCATCTCGGTGTAGTCGACGGTCTTCACGCCGTTGACCCACAGTTGGATGTGCGGGCCTTCGCAGCGGATCACCAGTTCGTTGAAGCCGTCGGCTTTCACTTTTTTTTGCAACTCTTCGTCGTCGCCGGTGGCGAGGAACTTCTTGCGGCGCGATTCGTCGTAGAGGGCGCCCCAAATGCTTTTGCCGGCGGCGAGACCCATGTCGCACTGATAGCCGATCACCTCGTGGTGGTTGGGGATTCGTTCGCTGCGGAACTGCACGCCGGCGTTTTCACCGGGACCGACCAGCTTGGCTTCGAGCCGCAGCTCGAAGTCGCCGTAGTTCTTGGTCGTGCAGAGAAACTCGTTCTGCTTGACGTTGTCCTTGAGCGAGCCCGCCGAGATCGCGCCCTCGGCGACGTGAAAGATCTCCTCTTTCCCTTCCCAGCCGGTCAGCGTCTTGCCGTCGAAGAGCGACGTGAAACCCTCCTCCGGCTTGTCCTCGGCTTTGGCCAAATTCGGCAACAAAAGGCTCGCTACAAACCCTACGATCCATAAGATTGTTAAATGGCGCAGCATGGAGAGATTCCCGCAAATTATTCAACCAAGAAATCGTAATATCGACGCAACATTGTACCTGCCAACGATCTGCGCAGCATCCGTACGCCCACCGCGGGCCCGATGCGAATGTATCGCCTAGAAACAAATTGCTCATGCAACTACGATAAATTTCCGCACCCTAACTGCGATGGAATTCCGGCCAAGATCAGCGCCGGGATACCCTCGCCGACTGGTTTGAGCACGCACTGGTGGTTGGAAATCATGGAAAACCTTTACCAACCCGAAATAAACGTGAAGCAGGCCCTCGACGCGGCCTGGCGTCACAAAGGGAAAGCACTGCTCGCCTTTCTCGTCGTTTGCGCGTTGACCGCCGTTTATCTGTCGACGGCCAAACGGGTGTATGAATCCGAAGCCAAGGTTTATGTCCGCGTCGGCCGCGAAAGCGTCGCGCTCGACCCCACGGCAACGACCGGCGCCGTCGTCACGCTGCAAGACACTCGCGAAGCCGACGTCAACTCGATCGAGCAACTGCTGCTGAGCCGCGAAACGGCGGAGCAAGTCGTCGATCAACTCGGTGTGGACACCATCTTTGGTAAGAAACCCAGCACTTCGTCGGCTTGGTCGCCGAAGACGCTGATCAAAGACACGCTGCAAAAGCTTGAGCCTTACAATCTGAATCCGCTGCAGGTGTTTGACGTTCGCGACAAAGCGATCACCTTGCTGAAGAAGAACCTGCGCGTGACAGCCGTTCGCAAGACGAGCTACGTGACCGTCAGCTACAGCTGCGAAGATCCCGCCACGGCTCGCGATGTGGTCGACGCCCTCATCGCTCAAGTGCAAGCCGAGCACCTGCGCATCAATCGCACCAAGGGCTCGCACGAGTTCTTTGAAAAGAAAGAGCTGCAGCTGCGGACCGATCTGGAAAAGCTCGAAGGCGAACTAAAAGACTACAAGAATAAAACGGGCTTTGCCGAACTCGATACGCAGCGCAAACAACTGCTCGAGCGAATCGCCACGACGCAAAAGGAGCTGCATTCGGCGCAAAGCGACCTGAGCGCTGCCCGCGCCGAAATCAAAGCTCGCGAGGAAGAGCTCGCGCAGATTCCGGAACTCGTCACCGCACAAGAGACCACGGGCTTTCCGCAATCGACCGAAGGGGCGATGCGAACGAAGCTCTACGATCTGGAAGTGCTCGAGCAAGGTCTCGCCGCCGTGCAGACCGATGATTCGCCACAGCTGAAATCGGTGCGCGAACAAATCAAGCAAGCCCGCGGCATTCTCGGTCAGGAAAAGACCGCGCCGCAAACAATGAAGGCCCTCAACAAAGTCCGGCAAGAAAGCGAACTCGCTCTTTCGACTCGTCAGGCCGCACTGGCCGCGCTCGAAGCGCGTGAACTGACGCTCGAAAAACAATTGACCACCGCTCGCAGCGAACTGAAAGCCATCAATCAGAGCGAAATCGAAATCGCCCAGCTACAGCGCTCGATCAGCCTGGCTTCGCACAACCACGGCAAGTATGCCGAGTACCTGGAGCAGGCCCGCATTGATGACGAACTGCACACCGCGAAGGTTTCCAGCCTAAACCTGGCTCAAAAGCCGTCCTACTCGATCACGCCGATCTCGCCCAAGCCGATCCCGACACTGGGGATTGGTTTTGTGCTGGCTTGCTGCAGCGCCGCAGGTATCGTGTTCCTTGCCGAACGAGGTCGCTTGTCGCGAGCGACGAATGTTCCGGTTGCTGCTCCTGTTCGCAGCGAAGTTACCCTGCGAACCGAATCGCCGGCTCGGCCCGAGGCGCCGCTCGTCGATGAACTGGCCCTCTCGCGCCGCAACGAAGCGATTCCTAGCTTGCCGCGGTAGTCGCCGATTTCGATAACGGCGGCTGAACACTCACTGGCGATTCGCCCCAACGAATGCCAAACGGATAAAGCATCTGGCCGATCCATGTCGGCGAGATCTTTTCCCGAATGCCGAACTTTTCTGGCTCATGATCGGGACAGCGATACGTGCCGAAGAGTAGGTCCATCAGCGGGCTGATGTTCGCATAGTTGCCGGCGTCGCGAGCGCAGTCGTGATGCCAGTGATGCAACTCCGGCGCACCGACGAGCATTCGCAGCGGCCCGAGCGGCAGCCGCACATTGCTGTGAATGTAAATCGCCCAAATGCCGCGAAAGGCGACCAGGCCGGCGAGCGTAGCCACCGGAAAGCCGAGCAGAAACGCCGGCAGGTTGATGAGCGTCAGCGTGTAAACCGTGTCGAGCGGATGCTCGCGATGAGCGGCGAGCCAGTCGAGATGCTCCGCGCTGTGATGGATCGCATGAAACCGCCACAGCAACGGCACGCGATGCTGCAGCCGATGCCCCCAGTAAACGCAGAAGTCACTCAGCACGATGACTTCCAGCGCTTGCAGCCACCACGGCTGAGCCCGCACGAGTTCGCGAAAACCGCTGGGCACGATTCCATCGAGTCGCAGGCTCAGCGCGGTGAGCAAGCTCAGAATCAAACCATTGAAGAGCAAATATTGTCCGAGCAGAAAACATAAATCAGTCAACCAATGCGGCCGAAAGATCTTCTGGCCGAGTCGCGCAGGAAACGCGAGCTCCAGCGGCGTGAAGAGAATCGCGAGAAACAAAATGCTCACGCCGGTCGCCACGAACAAACCGTAAAGGTACCAGAGGAGTGCGTTCATCGGTCAACTCCTTGGTAGCGAGGATGGGCGTTGTTATTGCGCGGCTGTGCGGGACGTTGAAGCGGCGCTGATTGCTGTTGCAAGCCTTGCTGCGGCGCGCTGTTCGTAGGCGTGAACGACGAAGGATCGACGACAGTAGCCGACTTCGAACCTGGCAACACGACTCGCTGCGGAGCCGGTTGCACCGGCTGCGGCGGGAACTCTGGAGGATCGACGATCATCATCGACTTCGAGCCGCGTAGCATCGCAGGACGCGGCGGCGATGCAGGTTGATTGGCCGGCGCTGCATTGGCAACAGGCGGCGCGATATCGGTGGGCTCGAGAACGGGGCGCGACTTCGAACCGGACAAAACCGCCCGCGGTTTCGGCGGTGGTGGCGGCGAGGGTTCTTCGAACAAGGCCGAGGGAGCTTTCGAGCCCGGCAACAACACTGGTCGCTGCGACTGCTCAGGTTGTATCTTCCATGGCTGAGGCGGTTCAGAGTCGAAGGATGCCTGCGGAGACCCAGCATTCGTGTCATAGAACTCGATCACGGGCAACGCAGCGTCATCGCTAGTGCTATTGCTCGCTGGAGTCACCTGCGTGCGCGAAGGAAAGAGCGTTCCACCCGACTTCGCATACACATACAGCCCGCCGACGATCACCGCAAAGATCACCACCGGCACACGATACAGAGGTGCTGTTCCCGCCATGCTTGAATCCTCCGCCACTCAATCTAATGCGCGCGTGTCGGGCGGAACAAGTTTGATTGCGTAACGGGGGTGTAACGAGGGCGGAAGAGTTCTGAGTTCTGAGACAGTAGAGACTCTTCATTGCATATCCTGTCTCAGAACTCAAAACTCAAAACTCAGAACTACTCATCTCCCCAAAAACGGCACCGGCACCATAAACGCGTGTTGCTCAAAGAGCCCGGCCACACCGTTCCAACTCGTGTATTGCGTGAGAAACACGATCAGCACGAACAGCAGCACGATCGGAATCGTGGCGAGGCGCGATAGTTGTCGCAAGATAAACCAGCCGGGCTTTTGTCGACGGCGGGCATAGCCGAGCGTCCAACCGGTGAGCAGCCGCGCGGGGTAAATGAAGACGATGAAGAACAGACTGATCGTCCACATCAGCGGCCGCGGCGGCGGTTCGATCTTCAGCAGATACAGCGGCACGGCGAAGGCGAGCGTCGCGAGAAGCGAAACCCAAAACATCAGCGGCGCGTGGCGAAAGCGGCGACGGACTTCGCTCCAGGCAAACATCGCGGCGAAGCGATTCTCGGCAGCGAAGTGCGCTTGCAGGAACGGCAAATACATCAAAACAAACGCCAGCAGGAACGCGCCGACGTAGCCGATCAAAAATGCTCCGCCGTTGTTTTGCGAAGTGCCGACGGCGAGAAGTGCGGTGGGAAGAACGAGCCACAATAGTGCGCCGATGAAACCGCGCAGGCCAAGCCAAAAATAATGCGGCAGGTGCAGGCCGATGATGAAGTCCCACACGGCATCGCGGGCTTCGACATACATTCGGCCACGGCGCAAACCGCTCCAGACGATGGCCGGCGGAAACCAACTCGTCCACGGTAGCGGCACAAACAGATCGTTGAAGAGCGACGGCCACCACGGTTTGAGAATGTGCTTCATGATCGGCGCCGCGAGGCCGCTATTGAGCAACCGTTGGCCGAGTTGAAACGGTGCGAGGAGCGGCCAGAAGAAATGTCGCAACTTGCCGCCGCAGTACCACGCCAGCAAGATGTGGCCGACCATCAGCACCGTGCAGACCGTCAGCCCGAGTCGCCACGCGCCGACGGCAGGGTTGCCAGGGATCGTTTCCGCATCGCGCGTGAGGCCCGCGAGAAAGCGGATCGGCAGCAGCAGAATCCAAGTGCCGGCAACGAGACTGCCGATGCGGGCGAACCGCGGCAAATCGATAAAGCCGTCGCGCAGTTTGCCGCTGCGGGTCACTCGGCCGCCAGCTTCGAGCAGATAGCCCAGCGTGGCGAACTGTAGCAGCGGTACGACGCTCATCGCGGCCAGACAGCCGATCAAACTAACCAGGCCGAACAGCCAAGACAGGCTGAAGCAGATCGTCCGCCAGACTTTCGCCGGCCAACTTTGCGCCGGCGGCAAATTCGACCATTCGTTGACAATTTCCGCCACCAGCACGTCGGTCGGGGCCGGCTTTTCGACCGGCTCGGCCACGATCAGATCCGCAGGCTCCCGCGGCGGAATCGCCTCGGCAATCAGGATGTTCGGTTCAGGCAACGTGGATGGATTAGTCATGCTGCCTCAGAAAACCAACTCGCCGAAACTTTGCCCGTCCGCTGCAGGTATCGCTGTTGTCGCCACCACGGCTAACTGTCACGATAAATCTGCGTACTCGCAGCAACAATCAGTTCCACACAGAAATACCAGCCGAAAACGGGTTTCGTTTCACCAGCGGACAAATTCAACCGGCAAATGCTTATGTGGCAACGCAATCTTCTCTTTGCCGTGGTTTGCCTCTTCGGCTTCGGAATGCTGGCGTCGAACATTCTGCTGCGCGACCACGTTCCCACGCCCCGCTCGTTCGAGCCGAGCCGTTTTGGCAATTTGACGAACGTCTCTTCATCGGCGACTCCTGCCAACAAACAACCGGAACCGAAAAACGATTGGCAAGCGACCCTCCTCAAGCTCAACGCCGAGTTTGAAGCAAAGTGGACCGGCGAAGGTCTGCAAACCACGCCGCGGGCCGGCGATCTGACACTGGCCCGCCGGTTGTCACTCGGCTTGACGGGCACCATTCCCTCGCTGGAAGAGATCCGCGCGCTCGAACAACTGCCGGAAGGTCAACGCCTCGAATGGTGGACGTCGCGATTGCTCGAGGATCGCCGCTTCGGCAACTATGTCGGCGAGCGACTGGCTCGCGTTTATGTCGGCACCGAGGATGGGCCGCTCATCCGCTTTCGTCGCAGCCGGTTTGTGGAATGGATCAGCGATCAACTGCTGGCCCATCGCCCTTACGACGAGATGGCCCAGGAAATGATCGGCAGCAACGGCCTGTGGACGAACAACCCGGCGCTGAATTTCATCACCGTCACCACCACCGAAGCCAACAAGGAACAGCCCGATGAAGTGCGGCTCGCCGCGCGCACGGTGCGGGCATTTCTCGCCCTGCGAATCGATTGCCTGCAATGTCACGACGACAACCTGGGCACCAATCACCTCGGCGACGACGGCGCTCCGCGCGAGAGCAAGCAGCAAGACTTTCATCAGCTCGCCGCCTTCTTCGCGCCAGCGAAAGTTGGTTTGACGGGCATTCAAGAATCGAAAGACGAATACAACTTCAAGTACCTGCGGGGCGAAAAAGAAGAGCTCGTGCCCGCCAAGGTTCCCTACGGCGACGATCTGATGTCGCCCGGCGGCAGCCGTCGTCAGCAACTGGCGCGCTGGACCACGCACGCTGGGAATAAGCCGTTCGCCCGCGCGATCGTCAATCGCATGTGGGCCATCGTTTGCGGCCGGCCACTCGTCGAGCCGATCGATGAAATTCCGCTGCACGGTCCTTATCCGCCGGGCATGGAGATTCTCGCCGAGGATTTCGTTGCGCACGGTCACGACCTGCAGCGACTCATTCGGCTCATCTCCGCCAGCGAGCCGTTTTTGCGGAGCAGCACGGCGGATTTCGAAATCACGCAGCAGCACGAAAAGGGTTGGGCTGCCTTTCCCCTCTCGCGTTTGCAGCCGCAGCAGATGGCCGGCGCGATGATTCAATCCTCATCGCTCAACACGCTCGACGAAAAGAACGCTCACATCATTTGGCTTCTCGCCAAGAGTCAGCAGACGCAGCAATTCGTGCAGCGCTACGGTGACTTGGGCGAGGACGAATTCACCGACCGCGGCGGCACCATTCCGCAGCGACTGTTGCTGATGAACGGCGAACTGGTGCAGGAGCGAACGACGCAAAACCTGATCGCCAACGCGGCCACGCGGATCGTCGTCGTCACACCGAGCGCCGAAGCTGCCATCGACGCGGCGTACCTCGCGGTGCTCACTCGTCGGCCCACGGCAGAAGAGCGCGAAGTATTTGTCCCGCGGCTAGCCGCCGCCCGTCGCGCCGACCGCCGCGTTGTGCTTGAAGATTTGTATTGGGTGCTGGTCAACAGCACCGAGTTCTCGTGGAACCATTGAATTGAAGTCGCGTAGCGACCGTTCCCTCTCCTCGGTACGCCGGGGAGAGGGTTAGGGTGAGGGGATTGAAGCGGGTACTCGCGTTGGTACCAATAGTTCCCCTCACCCCGGCCCTCTCCCCGGAGTACCGAGGAGAGGGAGAAAAGCCTCGCTACGCTCGGCAAGATTGAGGATCGAAATGTCTACCTTCACATCGCCTGGCTCCTGCAACTCGCCCTCCCACTTCTCTCGTCGCGGCCTCATGCAAGCCATGGGCCTCTCCGGCATTTCCTTCCTCACGCCGCTGGCGGAACAACTGGCTCGCGCTGCCGAGAGCGAACCGAAGGGGACGCAGCCGCATTCGCTTATCGTGCTGTGGATGCAAGGGGGCCCGAGTCAGCTCGAGACGTTTGATCCGCATCCCGATACCGAGATCGCGGGCGGTAGCAAAGATGGCAGCAAGAGCATCGAGACTGCCGTGAAGGGTGTACATATCAGCGAGAACCTGCCGCTGGTCGCCGAGCAGATGGAATCGATTTCGCTCGTTCGCTCGATCGTCAGCAAGGAAGGTGATCACGAGCGGGCCACCTACTACGTGAAGAACGGTTATCGGCCCGACCCGACGCTGGTCCATCCTTCGCTCGGCGCGATCATCTGTCATCAGACGCAAGACAACCTGGAGATCCCGCGACACGTTTCGTTGTTGCCGAATACCTGGGCGGCCCGCGGTGGTTACCTGGGCGATCAGTTCGATGCCTTCAAGTCGCAAGATCCGCTCGGCCCGGTGCCGGATGTGCGCGCCCGCGTGCCGGAGCCGCGCTTCGAGCAGCGGATCAAAGATTTGTCGGTCGTGGAAGGCGCCTTTGCTCGCGGCCGCTTGAAAAATCTCGACGAAGGCCGCACGCTGCATCGCAGCAGTGTGGAAGCGGCCCGCAAGATGATGTCGAGCGAGCAGCTCGCGGCGTTCGACGTGAGCAAATCGCCCGAAGCTCTGCGAAAGGAATTCGGCGACACTTCGTTTGGACGTTGTTGCCTCGCAGCGCTGCAGCTCGTCGAGGTCGGTGTCCGCTGCGTCGAGATTCGTCTCGACAGCTGGGACTCGCACGCCAACAACCACGAGTTCTGCCGCCAACTCAACACCACGCTCGATCCGGCCTTTGCTTCGCTCATCAAGCATCTGCGCGAGCGCAAACTGCTCGATCGCACGATGATTCTCTGGGCCGGAGAATTCGGCCGCACCCCGCGGATCAACGGCCTCGGCGGCCGCGACCATTGGCCGCACGGATTCAGCATGGCCGTCGCTGGCGGCGGCATCGCTGGCGGCCGCGTGATCGGCGAGACCTCGCCCGAGCCGAAGCTCGACGAAAAGAACCGCCTGCAAGACGTCGCCGACCCGCGCGCGGTCGAAGACGTCCACGCCACCATCCTCACCGCCTTCGGCATCGACCGGCAAAAAGAAATCCAAACCCCCATCGGCAGGCCGATGGCGCTCAGTCAGGGAAAACCGATCCGCGAGCTGTTAGTGTAGCCGCCACACTCCGTGTGGCGCGCCCCACGCGGAGCATGAGGACTACGCTGACAGGCTCTTTTCGCGGCAATCCATCCGGCTTGAGCAATTGCCCCTCAGGCGGATATACTGAGAGGCTCCCGTTCCGGTAGCTCAATTGGATAGAGCGTCGGCCTCCGAAGCCGAAGGTTGTGGGTTCGACCCCCGCCCGGAATACTTTTCTTTGCTTGGCTTCACAAGCGACGTAGCACGAACCCCTAGGTTCGTGCGAGTCGAGCGCCAACGCGATTCTAAGGATCGCCCCGATGTGGAACTTGCCTGCTCCACCCAGGTTTCGCGGGCTTGATCCAACTGGTCCGCTTTCGATGTACCAGCGGAGTATGCCCCATTGGCGACAAGCGGGGGCAACTTACGGCAAGCTTGGGAAAAAGCCAATCCGCCGCCCCGTTCCGATGACCAATGGCAGGCACTAGCCCGCACGACTTTGGCGCACGTCGAACATTGGCTAGACAGTGGCGCGGGTAGCTGCATCCTGCAACAGGCGTTTGCCGCTGACATTCTCGAAGCAAAGCTGCGGCACTTCGATGGGGTTCAGTACGAGCTTGGTGCATTTGTGATCATGCCTAACCATGTGCATGCACTGGTCCGTCCTTTTTCCGCGGAACATTCACTAGAAACGATCGAGCAAACCTGGAAGGGACTATCTGCGCGTGAGATTAATGCCGCACAATCCAGCCAAGGGCAGTTATGGCAGCGCGAGTCTTATGACCGGATCGTTCGTGACGAAGAGCATCTGTGGAAGTGCCTGCAGTACATCGGCGATAATCCTCGACGCGCTGGGCTCGGTCCACAGCAGTCACGCCGCTGGGTTTGTCCTGACTGGATAAAAGCCGGTTGGAATTTCACGCAGGTTGCGTAAAACCGACTCGCACGAACCTAGGGGTTCGTGCTACGTCGCCCTAACCACCAGCCCAAAGGGCCGGAGAGCAAAGCTGGCAAAAAGATTAAGTTGCACAGCGTCGAGGCCGTGAGCAACGCGAACGTCAGCGCCCCGAAGCGGAACGTGGGGATGAATTGGCTGAGGGCGAAGACCGATAGGCCGAGGGCGATCACGCCCCAGCTTTGGATCATGGCTTGGCCGCAGCCGGCGTAGGCAACTTGCACGGCTTGTCTTTGTGATAGACCGCGGTCCATGGCTTGGCGGAAGCGAAGGAGGAAGTGGATCGCATCGTCGATGCTCACGCCGAGCGCGACGCAGGGGGCCATCACCGAGCCGATGTCGATCACCCAGCCGAACCAACCCATCAAGCCAAAGACGATTGTGATCGGAAAGATGCTGGTCAGAAACAACAACACGCCGCCGCTGGAGTTGCGAAGAAGCAGCAGGACAGAGATGACCACGAGCAACACATCGGTGCCGAAGCCCAGCATCAAACCATCGAGCAGCGAACGGCGGGCCTTGTAAACAATCGGCACGGCGCCGGTATAAATCGCCGAGATGCCATGTGCGCCGGCCGCTTGCTCGCGGGCCAGCAGCGGATCTACCTCGGCCCGCAGTTGTTGTTGAAACAGGCCGTAGTCGAGATCTTCGCCAGCAGTCACACGCACGCTGATTCGCCAGGACTCTTCCTTCTCGCTACTGGCGAGATATCCGGCATCTTTTAGATGGGCCTGCGTGTGCTTCAACCGCACGCTGCTCAGCGCGTTCATCACCGACTTGCCGCGGACTTCTGTCTTCACCGTGAACGTCGCGGCCGAGAGACAGCCACTCACGCCTTTGGTCTGCGAAATGGCATCGTGCAATTCGCGCACGAGTTCGAGTCGCTCGCGCGGCGTTTGTTGATTTTGAGCATCGAACCGCACGACCACTTCCAGCGGCACCATGGCGCCGAGGTTTTTCTCGAGCCAATCGTAACTGGCAATGATCGGCGTCGACGGCGCAAACAGCCGCATGATTTGAATGGACGTCGTCGTCCACATCAGCCCCGTTGCGGCGCCGCCAAGGCAGAGGACGAACAGCAGTGTGAGCCAGCGGTGATAGCCGGTGATGAACGAAACGTATCGTTGCCAGGCGGGCGATAGCGGCTCGATCTCCAGGGCTTCTTCGTCGCTGGTTCGATGGCTGGCCGACGAAACGGCAGGCGGTTTCGGCCAAACCGTGATCAAGGCCGGCAGGACGATCAATTGCATTGCCAGCGCAATCAGCACGCCGATGGCAGAGAACACGCCGAACAACCGAATCGGCGCGAGATCGCTATACCAAAGCGAAACGAGTCCGATGGCCGTGGTGGTCGTCGCCAGGCCGAGCGGTAGCGCTGCGTGACGAATGGCATCGACAATGGCAGCATCGGAGCCGAGTCGCTGCAGGCTCTCGCGGTAGTAATTCGATAGGTGAATCGCGCCCGACATCGCGGTGACATAAACGAGCGGCACCATGGTAATCAAAATCGCGTTGAGCGGCACGCCGCACAACGGCACGACGGCGAGGCTCAAGGCCGCGCTATAACCGGCGATGAAAAACACGATCAGTGTCAGGCGAACTTCGCGAAAGCAAAGCCAGGCCACGACAAGGCCGACGACTCCGGCGAGCGCCGCGAGACGAACGAGCGATTGCGAGCTCGATTGGTCGATGGCATCGTTGACCACCGAAGGGCCGCCGAGATGCACGTCCTTTGCGGCCACACCGACGTCGACGGCAGCGGCGCGAATCTCCAGCAGCACACCCTTCAACCGCCGACGCGATTCTTCGCTGAGCGTAACGATGGCACAGGTTTGTTTATCGTCGGGGCCGATGAACGTCCCCTTCAAGCGCGAAATGGCTTGGTCTTTTTTCAGACTGAAGCGTGTCATCAGCTCAGCGAGCATCTGCCGGCCTGTCGTCGAGCGGACGAACAGTTTGCCGCGACCAGCAGCTTCGCTTTGGGCCGAGCGCTCGCTCAGTTTTTCGGAAAGTTGTTCGAGTCGCGGATCACTCAGATCGCAACCGGGCCAGCTGACGACAACGAACTCCTCGCTGCCAAACTGCTCGCGGAACGAGCGGTATTGTACGGTCTCAGGAAAGTGGGCCGGCAACCAATCACGCACGTCGTTCGCATTGCTGCGAATGGCAGCGCGAACGGCAAAGGCGGTGACCGGAAGGAGCAGCCCAATCGCCAGCAAGATCGCAACGGCCCAGCGACGGATGCCAAAGGCAGTGGGGGCGGGATTAGACACCGCCCACCCCAACTCGCAAGAAGTTGCTCACCATGCGATTGATGAGTCCGGAAAATTCCAGCTGCGGAGCGTGACCGCAGTTGGGCACCATGACGAACTGATAGTTCGGCAGGTCCTTGACTGCTTCTTCGACGGCGAGCGGATCGACGATGCGATCTTCGCGGCCGCAAATCACCAGCGTTGGGCACTTCACGAGCGACAACTTATCTTTCACCGAATGACTCTTCGTGCCGCGCACGGTTTCGAAGAAGGCCTTCCGCCATGGCTTGTTGGCGAATTTTTCGGCGTAGTACTCGACGATTCGCGGGCTGGCCAAACGGCGATTGTGAAAGGTGCTTTCGACCAGGCCCTGATAATTCTTGTGTCGCGCTCCTTCGGTGATCGGCAGCTTTTCTTCAGTGCCGAAGCCCGACGGGCAGAGGAGCACGATCTTGTCGACCTTTTCGGGATAGCGTGCCGCGTATTCAATCGACAGCTGACCACCCAAGCTGCTCGCCACCAGGTTGTATGGCGGCGCTTGCACGTATTGATCGAGATACTGAGTGAGGCGATCGGTCAGAAAGTTGATATCGATTGGCTCACGGGTCTTCAGGCGATCTTGCATCACCTGTCCGCCATACACGATCACGCCCGGAGCGTGCACATCGAATTGCTGTTGCCAAACACGGTGGTTCGGGTACCAACTCTCGCCTTGCTCGGCCAAGCCGTTGACGAGAATCAACGGCGACGAGCGACGATAACCGTCGGCGGCTGGCCAGCCCAAGATGTTGCGAATCGTTTGATACATGGGGGAACCGGCACTGCGTGCCAACCATTCATCGCGAAACTGCTATTTCGTTGCTGGCAGACTATCCCAAACATTGGATGGAATCCGCGAATAAACATTGCCCACTCCGGGGCGGGGTCAAATCGTCTACGGTGGGATTTGAGGAAGTTACTCAGTTAAGCGTGCGACCTTGCCGGATGTGACGAATCTTTAATGCCCGTTTCCGGTGCTGGACGCAGTTTCTTCACGGATTGATCAGCCCCTCGCGAATTTGCTGGGTTAGGTGGACAATGGCAACAGCTGTTTTCCTCCGTGTCCCCCAAATGCCTCCCCGCCATGCCCGCGAACCTCACACCGCAATATCACAAAGCCGAAGAAGAATATCGCCGCGCTCAAACCCCCGAGGATGAGCTCCGCTGCCTGGAAGTGATGCTGCGCGAGATTCCCAAGCACAAGGGAACCGACAAACTGCAAGCCGAGCTGAAAGCCAAAATCAGCCGGGCTAAAGCCGATGTCGAGACCGCGAAGAAAACCAAAAAGAGCGGCCCTAGCTTGAAGCTGCCGCGACAAGGCGCCGGCCGCGTGGTGCTGCTCGGCGGACCGAACGCCGGCAAGAGTTCGCTGCTAAAAGCCGTAACGCGGGCCACGCCCGAGATCGCGCCCTATCCCTTCACCACCCGCGAGCCGCAGCTCGGCATGATGCCCTGGGAAGACATCAGCGTGCAAATGGTCGATACGCCGCCGATCACGGCCGATGTGTTTGATTCCACGCTGCTCGGTTTGATCCGCGGCAGCGACCTCGTGCTGTTGATGGTCGACCTTGGCGCCGACGAAGGGACCGAGCAACTGCAAGCCGTGCTCGATCAGCTGCAAGGCTCGAAAACGCGACTCGCCAAAGAGTCGTACCTCGACGAAGAAGACATCGGCTTGTCGTTTACGAAAACAATCCTGGTCCTCAACAAGATCGATGACCCCGCCGCGGCCGATCGCATTGCGCTGATGCGGGAGTTCATTCAGCTCGATTTCGAAGAGCACCAGATCTCAGCCGAAGCTGGCACCGGCGTCGATGGACTGAAGAACGCCGTCGCCAAAGCGCTCGACTTCGTACGGGTCTACACCAAGCTGCCGCACAAAAAGGAAGCCGATTACGACAAGCCCTTCACGCTCCGCCGCGGCGGCACGGTGATGGATGTCGCCGAGCTCATTCATCACGACGTGGCAGAGAATTTCAAACACGCCCGCATTTGGGGGACGAACATCAATCCGGCCAGCATCGTGAAGGGGGATTATGTAGTGAGCGATAAGGACGTGCTCGAGATTAACTCGTAACTCCCACGCCAAAACCGTCAGTATTTGGCGAAAGCGGGTATAATCGCGGATTACTTCTCCTCTTCGATTTCTGCAGGACGAATTCCGCAATGTACCGCACTCTAATTGGCTTGCTGTTGTTCGTGAGCGGAACGGCTACCTGGCTCGCTGCTGCCGAGAATGAACCGCCCGCTCTCTCCTCGCTCGAACGAAAACGGATCGATGGCGTGGTCGCCGGCTATCGTGCCGCCAAAGCCCAGCCGGCCAAGCTGCGGCAAATCACCACAGCCGCCGAAATCAGCCCGGCCGCGCTGAATGCGATCGATGAAATTGTTTCGAAAGAGCTGAACGCCGGCCTGGAGCGTTATCGCAAACAAGTAGCCCAGGCCGCGACGGCTGCGTATGCCAAGCGACTCGACCAAAAGGCTTTGCCCGAGATCGAAGAGCTGCGGAAGAAAGTGCTGGACCAGGCCCGCGGCGAAAAAGAGCTGACCAAGGAAATGATCGTCGACAATAGCGATCCTGCGTTGCTGCGGCTGCGCGAGATTTTGCTGATCGATCGGACGCTGGTTGTCGAAAAGAATCCCACGCTGATCAAACTGCGCGACACGCTGGCCCCACTCGGCGAACGTTGGCAGCGCGTTCGCGAGATGCAAACGATGCTCGCCAATGCCGCACCGAAAAAAGAAGGGGGCTCAAGTGAAGCCGCCATCGCTCCGACCTTCGCTGCTTATCTAGCCGCCGACGAAGAGCAAATCGTCGGCTTGGCGATGCCGATGTCGGACGAGACTCGCGTCAACTTCGCCACTAATGCCAGTTTCGAAAGCAAGATGGAGCCCGAAGAGTATCGCTGCATCATGGCCCTCAACCTCACTCGCGTGCTGCTCGGCCTCAATAGTTTGGCGATCGATCCCAAATTAGTGCTGACCGCGCGCGACCATTCGAACGACATGATCAAGCTCGATTTCTTCGCCCACGAATCGCCGGTGAAGGACAAAAAGACTCCCTGGGACCGAGCGAAGCTCTTCGGCACCGAAGCCTCCGGCGAAAACATCGCCATGGGCACCACCGACGGCATCAAAGCCAACATCATGTGGTGGCACAGCCCCGGCCATCACAAAAACATGCTCGGCGATCACAAGCGCGTGGGCGTCGGTCGCCTTGATCGGCATTGGACTGAGATGTTTGGAAGGTAAACACCAAGTGCGACTCACTCGGCAGATTTTCGTTTGCTTTGGTTTTGCTTCAGCTGTTCAACAATTGTTGAACGAAGTGGTTCCGCGCTGCACGCGGAAATAAAACTCTCGATTCGCCGGGCGAGTTCCACCGATCTTCGTGCAAAATCCGGCAATTCTGGCAGCAATAGCTCAAGGCGGTAATCTGCCTTGATGCGATTCGCCTGCAGGTCGCCCAGCAACCTGCCGATTTCTTGCGCAGTTGGCTCAGCGCAATCGACAAACCAAAGTTGCAGATTGTGTTGCGCGCCGGGGTGAAAGCCGATTCCTTGCAAATACGCGCGTACGAGATGGAACGCTCCATAGTAGGCGCGGCTCGTTGCGGAGCGAGTACTTGCAGGCGTAGTTGCTGCTTGAGCCGCGAGCTTTTCGGCAAAGGCTGTAAATTCTGTTGGATTCATCGCTGACAAATGCACAAGCGAACTTGATCGCGCAGATCCGGATGGGCTTCAGCCAATCGACGATGCAGAAGTAATTGCCTGTCGATCACTTCCTCACTTGCGCCGTTCCAATAAATAGTCAGGGAATACCAAGGCCAGCCGGGTTCCGCGGGATCGCATTCGGTTTCTATTTCGGTTTCGGAACCGGGAAAGACCTCAGCCGTCAGTTCCAAAGCAGTCCTAATTTCAGACGAGTTTGGCGCCACGAGTTGGCGAGTTGTCGGCAGCACCGTTACCGAATTCTCCAGCCAAGCCAGCCGCGCATTGGTTGCGGCCAACTCATTCCTTAAGGAGGTGAGTTCCGCCTGCACCGCCGGTGCGATCGCTTCCGGCAACGGAACTGCCACTGCAGAAGTAGATGCAGGACCGGTTTGATTTGTGGCCGCAGTACTCATGATAGACCTCAAGGGCGGGAGTTTCCCTCTTCATTATACTTGCCGCGATTCAGGGCTGATCCTTACTCGCCGGCCCCTGTCCCGTTCCCGCGTTCTTCCGCAGTATCGGCTGCAGTTCATCCACAAAATCGCGCACGTCCTGAAACCGCCGATACACACTCGCAAACCGCACAAAGGCCACCTGATCGACCGCGGCCAGGCGGTTCATCACCATTTCGCCGAGCAGGTTGCTGTCGATTTCGCCTTCGCCGGTGGCGTACATGTCGCTTTCGACTTGCGACACGATCTGCTCGATTTGTTCGTCGCTGACCGGCCGTTTCCAGCATGCCTTGGCCAGGCCGGCGCGGATCTTTTCGCGGTCAAAGGGCTCGCGGATGGCGTTCTTCTTCACCACCTTGATGCCCATTTCTTCCAGGCGTTCGTAGGTGGTAAACCGCTTCTTGCAATGCAGGCATTCCCGTCGCCGCCGGATCGCAAAGCCGTCCTGGCTGACGCGCGAATCGATCACGCGGTCGTTGTCAACGCGGCAATAGGGGCAACGCATGGATGACGTTTCTGAGAGGTGGAGCGCACGCACAAGAGCGAGGGGCGGCAAGCAGGTTCGTTCAATATATACGAGTCTGGCAACTGGGCTACCACTTACCTGGGCCAGTTAGCGATTGATAGCGGCACACTTTCAAAATTCGTCGACTAACAGCCTGTGGTAGAATTCGGGTATGGACGAACCAGAGCCGAAGAAACGGCGAAAAAACCGCAAGCCGTCGGAAGCGGATGTGGGGAGCTTTCTCCGCCAATACACGCGCAAGCGGCAGGCCAATGGCGATCCGAACGATCGACACTACAGTCGCAAGGTAGAAGCAAAAATTAAGGCAATGAAGCCAGAAGAGCTGGACCAACTACTGCGTGACGAGAACCTCGCGGCTGACGAGTCGGCACACGACGAACAAAGCACTAACCCGAGCGTGGCCGAGACTGCCTCCGAGTCTGCCGCGATACAAAAGCCCGCGGCGGGCGACGTGGAAACAAAGTGAACCATTTCGAAACTTGACGCGCCGCAAAAAACGAACAAAAATGCGCCCGTTGTTCGACTTTTCCTGTTATGCGGGTCCGTCCCACCAAATACTTCGATATCACTGTGGCTAAGTTCGCGGTCATTCTGCCCGCCGCCGGCAAAAGCAGCCGGTTCTCAACTGGGAGTACCCAGGTCGGCGACATCTTTTTCAAAAAGCCGTTCGCGCCGCTCGAGAACCGGCCCGTCTGGATGCATGCGGCCGATAAGTTCGTCAACCGCCCGGACGTCAAGCAAACGCTGATCGTCATCTCGCGCGAAGACCTCGACGACTTCACCGAAAAGTTCGGCGGCAACTGCGCGATGCTTGGCATCGAGATCGTCGCCGGTGGCGCCGAGCGCAGCGACTCCGTACAAGCCGCGCTGGCCCGCATCAAACCCGAGATCGACTTCGTCGCCGTGCACGACGCGGCCCGGCCTTGCCTGACCGACGAGTGGATCGACAAAGTTTTCGAGCGGGCCGAACAAACCGGCGCTGCCATGCTGGCCGTGCCCGTCGCTGCCACGCTCAAGCGCGTCGGCCCGGATAAGAACATCCAAGAGACCGTGTCGCGCGAGAGTTTGTGGGAAGCGCAAACACCGCAGGTCTTTCGCCGTCAGTTGCTCCTCGATGCCTACGCCCATCGCGGCGACTTCACGGCCACCGACGATGCTCAGCTCGTCGAACGTCTGCCGCATCCGGTCGCCGTGGTGCAATGCTCGGCGATGAACATCAAAATCACTAGCAAGGACGACCTCCGCCTGGCCAGCGCCATTTTAAAAGCGCTCCCCAAGCCGAAGTTGCTCAATCCGCCGGCCCATCCCTTTGCCGATGACCATTTGTGGCGGTGAACCATGCAATTCATTTTCCAACTCTGCTGCGTACCCTCCCCGCATTACCCCTTCGTTCGTTCCCGCTTACCCCAGGTGCTGTCGTGTTAGGACGAGGCTATTACCTCGCGCTGGCTCGCGAACAAGCCAAACGTTTGTTCGGTATTAAAGAAGACGCCCCCCTCGCCGCTTATATGGACGAGCTCAAGAGCGCGCCCGATATGAAGAAGAGCGGCCGCCTGCTCGACGTCGGCGGCGCGTGGGACGCACTCCATCGCATCGCAACCGACGGCGAGCTCGATCCCGGCGGCGGCGATTTCCCCGGCAACCATGTCGTCCTCGGCGGCAAACAACTCCACCACGGCACGGACTTCAGCACCATCCTGATCCGCCCCGACATCGTGGCCTTCGTTTCCGAAACGCTCAACGAACTGAAGCAAGCCGAAGTCCGCGAAAAATTCCAAAACCTGCCGGCGTCTTACAGCAAGCCCCGCGGGGACAAGGAGTTCGTCGAACTCTGGCTCGCCATCACCCAACTCCGCACCTTCTTCGACGCCGCGGCAGAGAACCTGGAAGCAGTGGTGTTTACGGTGAAGTACAGCTGACGGCTCATGGCATCTGCGCTCGGAAGCAAGTCATGCCCCCAGAGATCGATCCGCGACGCAGGGCGTGGTTGTTTGCGGGCGCGTTGGTGCAGATGGTTTCTTTGTTTGGCGTGCAGCCGATTTTCTTCCGGCTGAAGCTCCCCTTGTTGGCGCTTGTCTTCCAACTGCTGGGCATGATTATCTTTTTGGTCTGCCTAGCATTCGGCTGCGGATTGCTGAAACCTGCAAAACCACGCCTAAGCTTGCGAGATTTATTCTGGCTGACGCTGCTTGCGGCGATTGCAATTGGATGGGGCGTCGAGCGCTGGCCGCTGATGCATGAGATGACATCTTCAAAGGGTTATCAACGGTATTATTACCACCACAAAACTCCGGATCCCGCAACGGTCAAGCGTGAGGCGATCTACAAGCACTTGCGGACATTGACAGATGCTGAGTTGCAGGTGCGATTGCGGCAGGAAGCCAACTGGTGGGGAGACGATGAATTCAACGGCTGCCTGGCAGAGTTATTGCGCCGTCGCAACAGCGCAGCGTTGCAGGAACAGCATACGCGGATGTATGAAACCTCGCGTCGTACATTCGGCACCTTTGAAACCTGGCCAGTACTCACGGCTTGGCGACGCAGCGAGCAGCAGCCCGATCCGCTGAGAATTCTGGTCGAAGCTCCCACCACGGCGGACGCTCGGCCACAGATAACCGTGACGATCCAGAACGTGGATCAACTACCAGTCGTGTTTACTGAAAATGGAATTCAGAACCACGACCGGGAAGAGCAACTGCAAGTTTACCTCACTGACGATGCAGGGAAGCGGCAGCCTCTTTCCAATTTCGATGTGACCTATCCCATGCTCAAATTTGGCACCAAGGTCCGTTATCCATCTCGCATTCAACCCGGCGAAAGAAATGCCGCGCCGTTCATAGTCGACATTCGCAAGTACCTCGCACCGCCAGCTACTGGTCAATACAAATTACACGTTGTTTTCAGCAACAAGCTTATCGCAGGCGAGCGCAACTTGGACGGTCTAACGCTGTGCCACTCAGAGCCAATTTCCGTTTGGGTGGAAAACCGCGTGCCTCGGCCGCGTGAGTACTTCGCAGTGTATTCGGTGCTTATCGTGCTCGCGATTATTGCCGCATCGCTCATTTTCTCCTTCTTTCAACGACTGCGACAACAAGCTACACCGGAGGCACCATTACAGCGGTTTGCCGATTGGCGCGGCTATGCTGCACTCGCTGTCGCGCTGCTGCTTACCTACGGCTGGCTGCTCGATGTCCGCCATCTGTCAGCAGAGATCGAACGGCTTCGCCCACACGACGTAGCCGATTGGTCCATCCGGTCTATCGAGTGATGACTGCTCACGTCAAACACAGACTCGCCATCGCGACCTTCACTCGCCAAACAGCCGAAAGTCGCGGGGCTCTTTCGGCGGCGCGCGGTTGATTCACGTCCATTCACCGACTTCGAAGAAATCGGCGACCATGTGACAATCCCCACCTCCAAGGTCGACATTCACAACACTTGTTGCGGATTTCTGAAATTCACAACCAGAACATTGTCAATATGTTGCGCTGAATAGCCCCAAAATTACCACAACACTTTCGTCACAAATACAACAGTTTCACAACGATTCCACCAGCCCGAGCGCCAGCAAAACAACAGTCACCGATCGCCAACCGGCCGGCGATCTCAGTCGATAACCAAATTGTCAATGATCAGGATTCGAAGCACCCTGCATTGTATTCAATTGTACACAAGTTGTCAAGTTGATGCCATGCCGCACCGGCCACCTGGATGAGGCTGTTTTCGATTGGAACTTGGACCTGTCAGAAATCAATAAATGTCGGATCGCTTTGATCCCAACGATGGGGTCGCAAATAGCGATCGATTGTTTCAAGCGGCAGGTATGCCCATGCGGAGAACTCACCGCCTAATCGGTAATTGCACGGCCTAATACGATTGTCTTCGGTGGCAAATGCATAGCCACTTGGATTGACCAGCGCCAAGTAACTCCCCACATACAGCACCGGAATAAGCATCAGCGCAATCGCGACGACCAAGGGTGCATAGGATTCGCGTTTCATGGCTGCTCATTCGGGCTCGGTGGAATGGACAACAGACGTACCGGGACAGCCACATTGCCAGTACGGCGTGACTTCCATACTCGAAACGACTGCTGCCGGATCACTGCGCCGACGGCAGCGGACAGGAGCGCAACAATTGCCATGAGTCGAAGTAAGTCGCTAGTGGTGAATCGCATAGCGGGCGCGAACTGCATAATGACGTATCTCTGCCGATCTCTTCTACTTCTGCCCTACAAGAAAATCACTCTCATCAAAAAACACTCCGCGTCCGCGATCTTGCACCATCAGCGGTGCGATCGACCCGCGAACGCAGGCGAATAAGCGAGCCAGCGAATCACGATCGCAGGTGCCGAAAAGATCGACGTAAGCCAGCTCCGCGCCGCGGTCGTACAGGCAGCCGAAGAGTTGCCAGCGTGCTTCGCCGGGAAGGGAATTCCAGGCCAGTGAGCCGTCGAGTTCGGTGTACAGGCCGGGTAGCTCGCTAATGGCGGCGAGGGCATCATCGAAGGTTCGGCCCCACGGCGCGGTGGCCCAGTTGGTCGGCAGCTCGAGTTCGCCGCGGTCGTTGCGCGCGGAATCAGGCGGCTGGGTGTGGAGCGAAATTTCGCACTTCAAGATCGGCATGAAAAACTCGCAACGCCCAGGCCGAGACGATATTCTGAGACGCAAACCAACCACGGGCGAATCATGCGTTGTTGTCTCTCCATCCTCGTCGCGCTGTTCCTGGCCGCGCCTGTTGCGGCCGACGAAGTTCAGTTCAATCGCGACATCCGTCCGATTCTGTCCGATGCCTGCTTTCCTTGCCATGGCCCCGATGCCAAGAACCGGCAAGCCGATCTGCGTTTCGATCTGCCGGAATCAGCCCTCGCCGCGAGCGATGGCCGGCGAGCGATTGTTCCCCGCGAACCAAAACAAAGCGAACTGATCCGCCGCGTGACGAGTCGCGACCCTGATGAGCAGATGCCTCCTCCCGGCAGTGGTCACGCGCTCTCGCCGCGCGAAATCGAATTGCTCCGCTCCTGGATCGCCGGTGGTGCGAAGTGGGAGAAGCATTGGTCCCTCATTCCGCCAGCGCGGCCATTGATTCCTGCGGTTCCAAATTCACCCGCACAAAATCAACCGCTCGATTCGTTTGTGCTCGCGCGGTTGGAAAAAGAAAAACTACAGCCCTCGCCGCCAGCCGAAGCAGCGACGTTGCTCCGCCGCGCCTCGTTCGATCTCACGGGCTTGCCGCCGACGATGCCTGAGATAAATGAGTTCTTAAGCAACCGCGCGCCGGACGCCTATGAGCAAGCGCTCGATCGCCTCTTGGCATCGCCGCGCTACGGCGAACGAATGGCCGGCCCGTGGCTCGACGCGGCTCGCTATGCCGACACCAGCGGCTATCAAAGCGACGGCGAACGCTTCATGTGGCGGTGGCGCGATTGGGTGATCGACGCTTACAACCGCAACCTCCCCTTCGATCAGTTCACGATCGAGCAACTCGCCGGCGATCTGCTGCCGAATGCGACTCTCGATCAAAAGATCGCGACTGGTTTTCATCGCAACCATCGCGGCAATGCCGAAGGGGGCATCATCCCCGAGGAATACGCCGCCGAGTACGTCGCCGATCGCGTCGAGACAACCGGCACGGTTTGGCTCGGTCTGACGATCGGTTGCTCGCGCTGTCACGATCACAAATTCGATCCGCTGACGATGCGCGAGTTCTATCAGCTGTCGGCATTCTTCAACAACGTGCCGGAAAAGGGCCGCGCGGTGAAGTTCGGCAACAGCCCGCCGTTCATCGCGGCGCCGACGGTGGAGCAGCAAGCGCAGCTGCTCGCATTGCAGAAAAAGTTTCTAGCTCTCTGGCGCGACTGGCGGTCGTTTCGACGCGCGCGCGGACAAGCACAAGCGGAATGGGAAGCGAAAACAGAGATTCAGCTTCCCGATTCATTTACGCCGGATCGATCGCTCGTCAAACATTGGCCCCTGGATGACAAGCCGTTTGCCGGCGATCGTGTGATCGATGCTGGCGACCTCGCCGATTTTAGTTACCTCGACAAGTTCACGCTGTCGGCTTGGGTCAAACTCGCGGACGAGAAGAGTGGCGGCACGATCGTCTCGCGCATGACCGATGTACCCGAAGGAGATGGCTACCAACTGGCCATCGTCGGCGGCAAGCTGCAGTTGAATCTGGTGAAACGCTGGCTCGACGATTCGACGCGCGTGCAAACGGCGGAATCGCTGCCGCGCGGGCGGTGGTTGCACGTCGCTGCGACGTATGACGGCTCGCGCACGGCAGCGGGCATTCAGCTCTATGTCGATGGCAACCTTAGTCGTCCGGAAGTGCTGCTTGACGAACTCAATCAACCGATCAACACCAAGCAGCCGCTGCGCATCGGTGGTGGTGGCGGTCCTGCAGCGAGATTTCGTGGCGGATTGAAAAATGTGCGAGTCGACAACGCCTGCCTGACCGTGGAAGAAATCAGCTGGCTGGCAACCGCCGAGTCGCTGGCCGAAATTCGCCGGATCCACCGAGACGATCGCACCCCAGGGCAAGCACGCAAACTCGAAGCGTATTTTCTCGCGCACGGCGCGAACGACTTCGTGCGCAAAGCCTACCAAGAGCTGAACGCCGCCAGTGACAAAATTGCCGCGTTTGAAGAAACGCTGCCGACCGTCATGGTGATGGAAGAAATGAAGGAGCCGCGCGAGACGCACATCTTGCTGCGGGGACAATACGATCAACCGGGCGAGCGTGTGACCAGCGGCGTGCCGGCCTCGCTCTCAATCTATCCCCAAAATGCGCCGCCGAATCGACTTGGCTTGGCGCAGTGGCTCGTGGCGAAGGATCATCCGCTGACCTCGCGCGTGCAGGTCAACCGCGTATGGCAACTGCATTTCGGCACCGGTCTGGTGAAGACGGCGGAAGACTTTGGTTCGCAGGGCGAATGGCCGAGTCACCCCGAGTTGCTCGATTACCTCGCCATGGAGTTCCCCGCGCACGGCTGGGACGTGAAATGGCTGCAGCGACAACTGCTGACCAGCAGCACATATCGCCAATCGTCGCGCACCTCGCCAGCGCAACTCGAGCACGATCCCGAAAACCGGCTGCTCGCTCGCGGACCACGACAACGCTTATCTGCCGAGCAAATTCGCGATCAAGCCTTGCTGGCCAGTGGTTTGCTCGTCGAACAAATCGGCGGCCCATCGGTCAAACCACTTCAGCCGCCCGGCTTGTGGAAAGAACTGACCGGCGCTGTCGATTACGAACCGGGTAGCGGCGCGGACCTAGTTCGCCGCAGCTTGTACACCTTCTGGAAACGGACCATCGCGCCGCCAAACATGATCGCCCTGGACGCACCGAGTCGCGAGTATTGCACCGTCCGCACTTCGCGCACCAATACTCCGTTGCAAGCCCTCACACTCCTCAATGAAACGACGTTTTCGACCGCAGCCGAAGAACTAGCCCGCGCTGCATTGCGGCGCGACGAAGACGACGGCGCTCGCCTGGTGTGGGCATTCCAGTCCTGCACATCGCGGCAACCGACCTATCAAGACATCGGCATCTTGCTGCAGTCGCTGAAGAAGCAACGAGAACTGCACCCCGGCAATCTGCAGGCCGCCTACACTTCTGTGATGCGCGTGCTGCTCAATCTCGATGAAACGCTCCACAAGAACTAGAGACAACTCGATGGCCAAGAAGAAATCGGCGACCAAGCCCAAGTCCAAAGCGAAACCAAAGGCCAAGTCCGCGGCGAAGAAGTCAAAACACACGATCTATGCGGTAGAAGCGGCGCTCATTCATCTCGCCGCATTCTTGGAACTCGCCGACGACGAGACCGTGGATCCAGACAGCGCTCTCAGCCGCTTGGAAGACATGACTTACGAACTGCGCGGCGCGACAAAAGAAGAAAAAAGTCGCTTGAAGAGCACGCTGCAAGGACTGATCGCCGAAGAGGAGGCGGAGGACGAACCGCGCGAGGAAATGCTGGAGTTTTACGGCGAGTTTTTGCGGGACTTTTCGTAGTAGCGGCCGAAAGTGGGTGTGGATTAGATGAGCTCTAATCCACGTCTCGCTAAGCTGCCGGCCCCTCACCCTATCCCTCTCCCCTGAGTACAGGGGCGAGGGAAAATAACGGAGGCTGCGCCTCGCCAGAGAACTACTTCTGCAGCATCGACTTCACTTGCGTGGCGACGTTTTCGCTGGTGATGCCGAAGTGCTTGTAGAGCAGGTTGAAAGGCCCGCTCGCGCCGAAGCTGTTCATGCCGACGAAGCGACCTTGGAAACCCAGGTAGCGGTCCCAGCTTTGGCGGATGCCGGCTTCGACTGCCACTCGGGCAGTGACCGTCGGCGGCAGGACTTCGTCGCGGTATTGCTGCGGTTGTTCTTCGAACCATTCGCAGCACGGCATGCTGACGAGGCGCACATTCACGCCGTCGGCCGTCAGCTGTTCCCAGGCCTTCATGCCGATGTCGAGCTCGCTGCCGGTGGCGATGATGATCGCGTCGGGCTTGCCGCTCTTGGCTTCGGCCAGAATGTAGCCACCCTTGGCGACGTTCGCGGCTGGGGCAAACTTCGTGCGGTCGATCGTCGGCACGTTTTGGCGCGTGAGGACAACGGCGGCGGGATGGTTAAGCCGATTCATCAGCACGCGGTAGCACTCGGCCACTTCGTTGGCATCGCCGGGGCGAACCACCGACAGACCAGGAATGGCGCGGGCGGCGGCGAGATGTTCGACGGGCTGATGCGTCGGGCCGTCTTCGCCGAGGCCGATCGAATCGTGCGTGAGGACGTACGTTACCGGGCGATGCATGATGCTCGACAGACGGAGGCTCGGACGCAGGTAATCGGTGAAGACGAAGAACGTGGCGCAGTACGGACGAATGCCGGTCAGCGACAAGCCGTTGCAAATCGCGGCCATGCCGTGCTCGCGAATGCCGAAGTGCAGGTTGCGGCCGCCGTAGTTTTCGTGGCCGAAGTGGCCCGCTTCGGGGAACTCGAGCATGGTCATCGTCGACGGCGCCAGGTCGGCCGAGCCGCCGATGAGCCACGGATAATGCTTGGCCAGGCCGTTCAAAACCTTGCCCGACGAAATGCGGGTGGCCATGCCCTTGGCATCGGCGGGGAACACCGGAATGCCTTGGTCGAAACCTTCCGGCAGCTTGCCGGCCCAAATGGTTTCGAGCTCGGCAGCTTCCTTGGCATGCACCTTCTTATATTCGGCAAACTTGGCAGCCCATTCGCTGTGAGCCTTGCCGCCACGGGTGCCGATCCCCTTTTCGAAGTGCTTGCGAACTTCGCCAGGAACGAGGAACTTCTCGGTTTCCGGCCAGCCGTAGGCCCGCTTCGTCAGCACGATTTCGTCTTCGCCCAGCGGGGCGCCGTGCGCATTGTGGGTGTTGGCTTTGTTCGGCGAACCCCAACCGATGATGCTGCGGAGCACCACCAGCGTCGGCTTGTGCTTGGTGCCTTTGAAATTGTCGATCGCCGATTGAATGGCGCCGAGGTCGTTGGCGTCTTCGACGACGAGCGTGTTCCAGCCGAGACCTTGGAACCGCGTGGCGACATCTTCACTGAAGGCCAGTTCGGTTTCGCCTTCGATGGTGATGTTGTTGTCGTCGTAGATCCAGATCAGGTTATCGAGTTGCAGATGGCCAGCGAGCGAAGCGGCTTCGCAGGCCACGCCTTCCATGATGTCGCCATCGCTGCAGAGGACGTAGACGCGGTTTTCGAAAATGTCGAAGCCCGGCTTGTTGTACTTGGCGGCGAACCACTTCGCGCCCATGGCCATGCCGACGCTGCTGCCGCACCCTTGGCCGAGCGGGCCGGTGGTCATTTCGATGCCGGTCGCATCACCGTATTCGGGATGGCCAGCGCAGGGGCTGCCGAGTTGGCGGAAGTTCTTCAGATCGTCGAGCGACAGCGCCGGCTCGTCGTGCTGCACGCCCTTCTTGTCGACCTTCTTCAGGCCGGCAAGGTGAATCATCGAGTACAGCAACATCGACGCATGGCCGCACGACAGCACAAAGCGATCACGGCAGGGCCAAAGAGGATTGGCTGGGTCGAGCCGCAGGTTGTTGTTCCAAATCTGATAGGCGACCGGCGCGAGGGCCATCGGCGTGCCGGGGTGGCCGCTGTTGGCCTTTTGGACGGCGTCCATCGCCAGGGTGCGGATGGTGTTGATTGCCAGTTGTTCGATATCGACGGAAAGCTCTGCCGTTGCCATATTTCGTACGCTGCCCACAGGGCTCTTGAAGGGGAAAATCCCAGCTGAAACTTTGAAAAACAAGCCTGTTACTGTACCGGTCGCCCCGCAAGATCGTCAACGCCTTGGAACTGCGAGCCGCCGCCACAACGACGCTGTTCAACCGCCCGTCGACGTTCCATATCCAATCACCCGAACACCCCCCTTTCATACTCCTAGAATATTGCAGGTGATGCAAAATTTGATTTGTTCCGTAAGTCCTTTTTGCAGAACACTTAAGACCACAAAACGACGGCAATAACGCGCTGCGAATATCGCACTTTATTGCCACCAAACCGGGTGGTCGCAGGCGAGCTTGAACAGGCTGCCAAAACCTGCTTGGCATCACTTCCGCGTCAGACTTGGGCGCACCTGCCGACCGACCATCCGGCCCAACAAAGACACGGCAGCGCGGACAACTCTGGTCTGGCGATGATCTGCCAAAAGAACTTGGCGCGAGCGGCGCAACGGTTAGCTAGAATTTGGCAAATGGCCGAGCCATCCTGCGCCGCGTGCTCAAAGGCCAACGAAGTGGATCTGACTAAACGGGAGTCGCCAGAATGAAACGCGAATCCCGCGCACCCCTGATCTTCGCTATCGTGCTGCTCCTCCTGCCGGTGCTATACGTGGTGAGCTATTTGGCGCTGGTCCGACCCACTGCTTTCTACTCATCGGTCGGTGGGCATCCGTACCGGATGGGCGGCGAATATGCCGAGCGTGTATTCTGGCCACTGGAACAGGCCGACCGCCGAGTGCGGCCGAATTCCTGGCTTGCCGAAGCCAAGGAGTCGCTGGCCCATTGAGGTGGAACTTTGGAACTTTTCCCTTAATTCGGCGGTGTATAAATTTCAGCGGGCCCCGAATGTGGCATGCGGAATTGATCTATGTCCACCTCCCACGCTCCCGGCCTGACCTTCCTGTCGATCTGCTCCAGAGGCCAGTAGGCCACCGGCGCGAGCCTATGAATTGCTCGGTAGTTACTGGGAAAGAGATCAAAGTCGTCGTCTGCAATGTAGGAGCTGCCGCTCACATCGCGATACCATCGCGTTTCAATGGTCCCCTCGGGCACGACCAGCGCGAAATAGCTCCCCACGTACAGCACCGGCAGGAGCGTCAGCACGATAGCGACGACCAGGGGTGCACGGGATTCTCGTTTCATTGGGGCCTATCACGACCTCGCCGTTTTTTTGTAATTTCAGCAGGCGCAACCCTCTGCCTCTGTCCCAAGATTCAAGGTCTCTACAGGTCCTCCCAAAGCTCATCGCCCGGCTGAACCGCTGCCTCAAAATCGTCCCATTCTTCGCTACTTCCTTGGCATACTCACTTTCTGGCGGCCGCGCCTGCCGACTGACCGTCCAGCTCAAGAAAGACACGGCAGCGCGGACAACTCTGGCTTGGCAAGGATCTGCCAAAAGATGCGAGACAAGCGTTCACTTCCCTTTTTCAAAATCGAGTTCGATCAGGGCATAGCGTGTGGTGGCAATTCGGAGATATCGTCCGGCAAACGTGACAGCGAGTGGAGCCCCCGCGTTGTCCGCCAATAACTTGTTCAGATCAACGGTCTGCAGCACGACCAATTTTTTGGTAGTCGCGTCATATCGACAGAGGGAGACACCGCCGTCGTGTTCAGCCACAAATGCGATGCTTTCCCGAGTATCGCCGGCCGCGCACAACCGCGGTGGAATCAAACCATCAATGCGGGTTGCGGAGATGTGCACCTCTTCATCATCGGCAGCGCAATACAGCCCGAGATGAATCAACTCCTTCTTCTCATTGCATTCAAAGAGAGTCGCCTCTCTTGCTCCGCAAGCCACGACCAGTTTTCCATCGCGGGACGATGCGACCTTTCTCGCCGACAAAACCCCATTGCGAACTAGCGGGTCGTTCAAATTTTCTGTCGTCACGCTGAGCGGCTTGAGCGTATCGGGAAAGGCTTGGAAGACGGTCAAATAACCGGTTCCGGTGTCGTCTAGTCCCTGTGTCGCAATGAGCGCCTCGCCATCACCCAACACGCAGGCTGCGGTCAACCGTGGGAGGGGGCAGGTGTGCCAATTTTGATCGCCGTCCCAAGGCTTGCCGCCGGAATCGAGCGTTCCGGTCTTCGAGTTCCATTGCACCACAGAAAACGCATCACGCCTCAGCAAGGCCGCCATGGGACCGGAGGGAAGTGAGAGTACGATGTCGCCTCCGTTGTACCCAAGTCCATTGCTGATTCGAAAGTTCCGTGTAAATCGCAGGTCCTTGAGGCGCTCGAGGTGGGGCTTTGGATCGCGCTTGGCTTCGAAAATCTCCACCGCGTTTCCACCAGTGCCTGGAAGCCAAAAGCGGGAGTTGCCTAAGTTTCCGATGTTGTCGTAAGAATGGCCCTTCGCCACGAGCCCTTCACCGGTTTTTTGTAACTTACCTTCAACCCTGGCAAGCAGTGAAATCTCGGCAGGGCTTTGCAGCACGATTCGATCCGGATCGCGCTCCAGCGCCCAATGGTGCGTGTTGACTGCCCCAAAGTCATCACCTGCTCGCGGAACGAGTGCTGAGATTTTAGGCTCCGCGTGCGCTGGTTTGATCGCCAACGCCACGGCTATCGAAACCAAAATCAACGTCAGTATGCGAGCCATCATGCTTACTCTCGGGAGAGCACGGAACTGAATCCCGCGCCTCAGTCTACCGCGATTCGTAGGGGATTTCACGCGCGCACGTCGCCGCAAATCCGCGACAACCCTTGCGATCGCACCTTTCGCCGCAGCTGCGCATTTCTCGCCCTATTCTTGCCAACAGGTGCTGCCGTCGATTGCCGGGCAGTCCCTAAACCTCTTTGCATTCGATACGCTGATGACACAGGTTTCACTCGCCAGTCGGCTTAGGACGTTTTGCATGTCGATGACTACGGAAAGTGTGGAGACGAAACCGGTCCGCGGCCCGGCGCTGGCCTGGTGGGCGGCGGCGACAATCTTCGTCAGCGCGTTTTTGCTGTTTCAAGTGCAGCCGATCATCAGCAAGATGATTTTGCCGTGGTTCGGCGGCAGCCCTGCCGTGTGGACCACCTGCGTGTTGTTCTTTCAGCTCGTGTTGCTCGCCGGTTATGCCTACGCTCACGCGCTGATCCGTTTCGTGCCGCCGTCGCGCCAAGGCGTGGTGCATGGATTGTTGCTGGCCCTGGCGATCTTCACGCTGCCGATCACGCCTACCGAATGGTGGAAGCCGCATGATGGCAGCTTGCCGGCGCTGCGCATTCTGTTGCTCCTCGCGGTGAAGGTCGGCTTGCCGTACTTCCTGATGTCGTCGAGCGGGCCGCTGGTGCAAGCCTGGTTTGCGCGGGCTTATCCGCGGACTTCGCCCTATCGTTTGTATGCCCTCTCCAACGTCGGCTCGCTGCTCGCGTTGCTTTCGTATCCGCTCTGCTTCGAGCCGCTGCTGACCACGACCACGCAAGGTTGGATGTGGAGCAGTGTGTTCCTCGGCTTTGCGTTGCTCGCCGGTTTGCTCGGCTGGCGCGTGAGCAAGTTGCTCGAAATGAAGACGCTCGATCCCGAAGCGCCGAATCGCGAGATTGTCGAATGCGAAGTCGCTGAAGGAAGTTTGCCAGCAGCAACCGGTGCGCAGCCAAGCGGCAGCTTGATGCTGGGCTGGATCTTGCTGCCGGCGCTCGCCTCGATGCTGCTCCTCGCCACGACCAATCACCTGTGCCAGGACATCGCCGTGGTGCCGGTGTTGCTCGTCGTGCCACTGGCCCTCTATTTGATTTCGTTCATCCTCTGCTTCGATAGCGATATTTGGTATCAGCGCAAGTTCTGGGGGCCGCTGGGTGTCGTCAGCATTTTGTTGCTCTGCGTGCTCATCAAGGGTGCGGGCTGGAAACAAACGGCGCTCCCCGGCGAATCAAAAACAGTAGCCGAAAAGGCTCTCTTTCCGGTCAAGTATGTCGCCCATCACGTAACCGGTTGGATTAATCAATCGGCATCGCCGTGGGCCGAAGAATTTCACAACAACCTCGCCTTTCAAGGTGTTGTTTACGTCGCGGTCCTCTTTATCGTCTGCATGCTCTGCCACGGCGAACTCACCAAGCTCAAGCCGCGGCCTGAGAATCTCACGCTTTATTACCTGCTGATTTCGGTCGGCGGCGCGCTCGGCGGTTTGTTTGTCGCGTTGATCTGCCCGCACATTTTCAAGTTGTCGTTCGAGCTCTCGATGGGCATCGTCTTTGGTTACGTCGTCGCCTGGATTGCGCTGGCCAACGACGGTCGCAACAGCTGGCTCCTCAATCGACAATGGCTGCAGTGGATTTCGGCGTTTGTGATCATGGGCGGCGCGGTGCTTGTCATTGGCAGCACGTATGAAAAAGTCGCCGACAACACGGTCGATATTGTTCGCAATTTCTACGGCACGCTAACCGTGAAGGAACGTCTCGGCGGCGACGACAACGATGGTGACGGCCGCGATGATCGCGATGCCTTCAGCCTGGTGCACGGCGGCATTTTGCACGGCTTTCAATTCACCGAGCAGCGCGGCGAACCGACGACGTACTACGTCTACGACAGCGGCGCCGGTATTGCAGTGGGGCATTACCCGCGCACGAAAGACGCTCAGGGCAAAGACAACGGCATTCGCGTCGGCGTGGTTGGTCTCGGCGCGGGGACGATGGCCGCTCATGCCAAGCGGGACGATGTCTATCGCTTTTACGAAATCGATCCCAAGGTGATCGCGATCAGCGACAAGTACTTCACGTTCCGCAAGGATGCCATCGATCGCGGCGCGAAGTGCGAAGTGGTGCAGGGTGACGCTCGCATTCAGATGGAACAAGAAAAGGATCAGAACTATGACGTGATCGCGCTCGATGCCTTCAGCGGCGATGCGATTCCCGCGCACTTGCTGACCGTCGAATCGATGAAGCTCTACATGCGGCACCTCCGCAAAGACGAGCTCGGCAACATTCAGGGCATTCTGGCGATTCACATCAGCAACCGGCACCTCAATCTGGCCCCGGTCTGTGCTGCTCTCGCGCGGAAGTACGAACTAACGCCGATCAACATCTCCGTTGAGGGGAGCGACATCGACTCCGATGCCTTCACCGGCAGCGATTGGGTGCTGCTAACTCAGAACACCGAGTTCCTAACGCAAGACATCGTCCTCGCCGTTTCGAGATCCCTTGCCGTCGAGCAACAAGACGAAGTTCTCTGGACCGACCAACACAGCAGCTTGCTGCCGATCCTGAAATCGGACTGGGTCGTAAAGATGCGCAAGTGGTGGAAGAAGTAGAGGCGGTCTTTCGCGCGGATAGCATCGATTGCGTCAGCAATCGATGTCGCGCCAGCGAAAAGAGGCCTTGCTGTACGCGTCAGGCTGCAAACGAAGGTTGACTCGACTCAGCCGAAATGGCGCGAGGATGGCGGTCTTCGTTTTCGCCACCACGATTCCAAGGATGCCTCATGTCGCTGGCGCGACCTGGATTGCTGAAGCAATCCAGGCTATCTATCTGACGCGGACGCCCTAAATCGGCACGCCGTTCCAGCGGGTGAAGGCTTCCATCGCAAAGTATTCAGGCAAGCCGACCTGGTTGTAGCGGGCGGCCGTGCCGGTGTTGCGGTCTTCGGCCCGTTGCCAGAATTCCCGCGGGTCGCTGCCGGGGAAGAGGGCTTCGTCCTTTTGACTTTGGTGCATGAAGATCGCCTTGCGCTTCTGCAGAATGTCGCCGGGGCTGAGCGGCACGGCGATTTCGATTTCGTGCAGTTCATATTCCTGCCAAGCGCCGCGATAGAGCAGCGCCTCGGGCCGGGAGCCTTGTTCGTTTTCGATCTGTTCGAGAGCACGGAAAATGGCTTGCGCACAGACGCGATGCGTGCCGTGCGGATCCGAGAGGTCGCCGGCGACGTAGACCTGATCGGGCTTCACGTCTTCGATCAACTTCTTGATGATCTGCACGTCTTCATCGCTGATCGGCTTCTTGGCGATCGTGCCGGTGCGATAGAAAGGCAGGTCGAGATTGTGGAGATGCTCTTCCTTCGCACCGACCTTGTAGGCGCCGGCCTTGGCTTCGCCCCAGCGGATGAGGGCTTTGATTTTTTGCACGGCATCGATGTCGCAGCCGCCGGGAATCTTGCGGTCGAGGGCTTCGTGCACTGTGCTTTCGACGAGCAGGCTCCGCTCGGTATCGATGCCGAACATGCGGTTGTATTCGGTCACCAGGTCGGCGATCCGCTGGGCGTCGTGATCGAAGACCGCGATGTTGCCGCTGGTCATGTAGGCAATGTGCACTTCATGGCCATCCTCGACCAGGCGGATGAGCGTGCCACCCATGCTGATCACGTCGTCGTCGGGGTGTGGGCTGAAGCAGATGACCTTTTTCTTTTCTTTGCCGGCTGGGTGATATTCGATGGTGTGCATCAGATGGCTGAAGACCGCATGCGCGATCTTCGGGGCCGGGCCGTGATGCCGCAGCAGCTGATGCAAGCCGTGTTGCCGCAGATCATCGTCGGTCAGCTTCAGCAGGCTCTTGCCGGTTTTGTCGCACAGCCAGATCATCGCCCGCTTGATGAGGGCTTCGTTGAATTCGACGTTGCCGAGGGCCCAGGGCGTTTCGCTGCTGGTCAGTTTGCTCGCGGCGGCAGTATCGACGAGGACCGTCGCATCGCTGTGCTCTTGCAGGTACGAAGCGGGCACGCGCGGCGTGACCGATCCTTCGGCGACCTCCTTGATGATCGGCGCTTTGTGTTCGCCGAGCGCGAGGAGCAGAATCTTTCGCGCGTCGAAGATCGAACCGAGGCCCATCGTGATCGCTTGCGTTGGCACGTTCCATTCGCCGAAGAAATCGCTCGCGGCGGCGCGACGCGTGACCGGATCGAGCGTGCACAACCGCGTGCGGCTGTTGCGCACGCTGAAGGGTTCGTTGAAACCAATGTGGCCGTTGCCGCCGATGCCGAGGATCATCAGATCGATGCCGCCGGCCCGTTCGATTTCGCTTTCGTATTCGCGGCAATAGGCGTCGATATTCGCCAGCGGCACGTCGCCGCGGGGAATGTGAATGTTCTCCGGCTTGACGTTCACCTTCGAGAAAAACTGCTCGTGCATCCAGCGGTGATAGCTTTGCAGCTGATCGGGGGTCACGCCGTAATATTCGTCGAGATTGAACGTGATCACGGCCGACAGGTCGAGCCCTTCCTCGCGATGCATGCGGGCCAGCTCGCGATACACGCCCACCGGCGTGCTGCCGGTCGGCAAGCCGAGCACGGCGCTTTGGCCGAGGGCGTTCCGTTCGCGAATGATGCCGGCGACGATGCGGGCGACATGCCGGGCGAGATCTTCGCCCGTTTCAAAGACATACGCGGGAAGATGCGTGCCCGCCGCGCGGCGAGCCTTGGTTGCAGCTGCAGTGCCAGTAGCCATGATTCTCAAAAGATGGTGCGTGCGAACACGCAGACAAACGGGCGGGCCAAGAGGAGCCTCTAGTATGCCACGGAGGGAGCGAAGAGGCGAGGGGCGCGGGAAAAGGGCGGGAGGTGGGAGGCGAGAGACGAGAGGTGGGGGAAGAGCCCTGCCTAGGTAGCCCGACGCGTGAGCGAGGGTTTGGGCGCGTGGACTTTCGGTCGACCAACGTGCGGCAGCACCAATGGGAGCGAGATAACCGCGGGCCTGATCAGCTCTGGATTTTCAGCACTTGCATGTATCGATCTTGCATAGCCTGAAAATCCTCGGGGGTGCAACTGAAAGGTTCCAACTGCAATCGCTTGGCAACAAACTGTAAAACACGCACTTCGCGATCATCTAGCACATACCCCTTCGAGTGATCCGATTTTGAACTCGGTTTCCAATCTGGCGTGCCGTAAACGTGCAGTGCCTCTGTGGGGCTGTAGGAGAGTTGCTCCATCGCGAAATATCCACGTCGCAGACCCATGCGCAAAAACGTGCGAAAGTTTTCGGCCAAGATGCAATTCTCATTGCCAAAATTGGACGGTGCTGTCAGCACGACGGGGGAATTAACGCCAACCCGATCATCGCGCACGAGAAAGCTGAAATGGACTCCATCGCCCCCCGTTGACGCGAAAGCGACGGTATTCGTTGGCGTGCATGAATATCCACCATGCGTCAACTGGTCAGGATTCCGGAAAGTCACTCCCAGTGCCTCAATCCCGTTATTCCGTTTACTGGCGAACTGCTGTTTGATTTCACCGTCGAGCTTCCACAACTCGTCGAACAACGGGAGATCAACAGTAACCTTGACTTCATTCACTGGTCTGCTCGATTCGCCGTGCATACAACCTCCACCAACGAGCACCAATCCACTCGCGAGCGGAATGAATTCGCGGCGGCTGAGTTTGCGAGGATACATTGGTTTTCTCTTCTCTATAACACTAACGAAGATGAGTTCTCGCCGCGAATAGGTAGCCCGACGCGTGAGCGAGGGTTTGGGCGCGTGGGCTTTCGGTCGACCAACGTGCGACAGCACCAATGGGAGCGGGATAAACTTACCTGCGGCAACAACCGCCGCCGCGAGTGGTGCTATCGCACGTTGCCGCGAACGACGTCCTCGTGCCCAAACCCTCGCTCACGCGTCGGGCTTCCTTATGACCACTCCCGAACACACCCTCGTTGGCATTCATCTCGCGCTCGCGGCGGGTTGCCATCGTTATTGGGGTTGGCCGGCCGTGGCGATGGCGGGGATTGCTTCAAATGTGCCTGACTGGGATGGTCTGCCGATGCTGATCGATATGCAGCGGTTCGAAGCAGGCCATCGCGTGTGGGGGCACAATCTGCTGGCCATCCTGTTCGCCGCGCTCGTGCTGGGCTGGTCGCAGGCGCAGTTTCGCTGGATCGAACGAATCGGCGACCGCGTGCGGCGATACTTTTCACCGGCGAGTGAAGCGCAAGCCAGTCGGCCGCTCCTCAGCACGCTGCTGGTCTTCACGCTGATTGCCTTCGTCGCGCAGCTGGTGCATCTGCCGTGCGACATGGTGGTCTCCGGCGGCGAAGGGCTAACCGATTGGCTGGTCCGGCCCTTCTGGCCGTTCTCGAAGGCGGGCTACGTCTTCCCGCTGATTCCGTGGGGCGATGTCGGACCCACTGTCATTCTGATGGCTGGCGCAATCGTACTCGCCAAGCGACCAGCGAACACTTCGCTGATCGCGCTGCTGACGCTCTTCGTCTTAGTCGCCTATCTAGTGGTGCGAGGCTATTGGCGATAAGGCTCAACTACTTCGCCTTTCCCTGCGCACGAACTCCGCCACCTGCGCTCCCACCGGCAAAGCCACCCGCCATCGCGCCTGGACCGAAGCCGCCGCTGCCATCGCCGAAGCTTTGTGTGCCGTTGTTCGCATTGCCCGGGCCGCCGAAGACGCCGCCAACGCTCACACCCACGCCGCCGGTCACCGTTCCGCCGCTGCCGCCAAAGCCTCCCTGGCCAAACGCAAAGCCACTCGCCGAGCCGCCGGCAAATGCAGCGGCCGAGTTGCCGCTGAATGGCGATTGTGCGGGCGATCGGTTGGAACTGGTTTCGTTGGCGTTCATCGTCGACGAACGCTTTTCACTCGCGACGTTGTCGAGAAACTTCTTCGCGGCGGCGACATCGCGCGTCGAGAATTGCATTTCCTTGGTGCCGCCCACTTTGCGCGCAACGAGGTTCGTCAGTTCATCCCAACCAATATCATTCGCCACATGCCAGGCCGCGGCTTGGGCGGCGCGCTGATCGATCTGCTCGGTGCCCAGCGACGTGAGCACGGCGGCGAGCTCCGGCTTGTCGCTCACACTCTCGAGCGGTTGCAGTTCGTACTTCATCCGGGCATCGGGGCTCGGCTTGCCGTACTCGAGACAGACCGACTCGGCTTTGATTTTGATCGCCCGACCGGCGGGAATGTTGAAGATGCCGGCGTTGAACAAGTTGCCACCTTGCTGATTGCCCCGCTGCTGATTGCCGCCGTTCATGCCGAGGCCCAACTGCTGCGGCGCTTGCTGCTGGTTGTTGCGATTGCCGCCGGCATTCGGAAAGCCATTGAACAAGCCGCCCGGCTGCTGCGCGAGCACCGGCACGGCAGCGAGTGCGGGCGGCAGCTGAATCGTGAGGGGCCGTTCGGTTTTGTTCTTCAGTTGAATGGTGACCCGCCGCTCGTTCTGCGGCACGACACCCACTTCCAGATCGCCGGCTTTGACGGCGGCAAACACATCGACCGTATCGGGAGCGGGCTCGGGAGTAGCCGCAAAGGTCGGTTGAACGCAGGGGGCTGCGAACGCAACCGCAGCCAGGACAAGAAACAGACGACGCGACCGCCAGGCAGCAAAGAAGCAAGACATCGGGGCACCTAAGACTTCTGTTCCGACAGCCAGCAACGGCACGAAGAGAATTGCGCGAATTGTTGCCAGCAGAGCCCCTGCGATGTTTTGTATGGTATCGACCGGTGGGGTAGTAAGCAAGCAGAAAAAATGGGTAGCAAAGAGTACCCGAACCAAATTATGGCAACCGCCACTTCACTCTGGCGGGGCTTTTTTAAGCGCGGTTAGAATCAAACGTGATTGGCCGCGACCTAGAGGAGACTCCCAATGCCGGGCGACCAGCGACATACGATCAGCGACTTGCGGGAGCAATATGCGTGGACCGTTCGTGCGCTGGAAGGGGTGGAACGTCCCACTTTCCTCTTTCGTTTCTTCTTTTGGATATTCTGCCGGTCCAACGGTTGGGATTCTCGCGAATCGAGAAAACAGGTGAGTCAGGCGAGGAGAAGAATGAATCAGCACATTGGCATCATCGACGCTATGACGCCATGGGAACGGGAGTGGCCGGAGATTATCAGTTTTGCTCGTCAGTATCGCATCGCTCAAGGCGCCGGCGTCTGCCCCAGTGAAGTTGGCTACTTCCTGCAGCATCTCTTCGCCCTGAAGCAAAAGGAACGCGAAGAACAAAACCGTGGCAGCGACGCCATTTAACCAAACAGCGGCAACCGCCAACCGCGGATGATCGCGCCGCCGAGCACGACCAAGCCGAGCCCCAATAGAGCCAGCATGACGCGCGCCCCGGTGCGCCCCGCGAATTGGCTGAGCCAGCGCGATTTTTGCAGGTCGAGCAAGAACTGATTGTTCGTGGCTGCGCCGAAGATGAACACGAGTCCCACGAGGCAGGTCACGGCCCCAACGAGAATGTCTTGCATGAGAGGACTGGCGAAAAGAAACGGCGAACGAACGGGTTAATGTTCCACCGTAAAGATTCCCCGCCGCGAACGCAATTGCGCTGCATGGCGTTTGTGCTTTTTCGTGTGCCACTGGACTCAACCAGTGCCGATCGGCAATGGGAGATTGAAATGCAGGCCAAGGCAACTTCGCGACTTCTGGCACGAGTTGGACTGTCAGAAAATTGGCCGTTACCAAAACAACCAATGAATCGCAGCGCAACCTCTTGCCACAATGGCCAGTGTCCACCGCGAGCCGAACGCCGCCGCCCCTCGCCCATCAACACTGGCTCTGGCCAGTGGCACACCAAGGCACCTAATTCGCTTCACTCAAATGCGAAACCAAATGCGGCAAGAATGTCCGCCAGGACGCATATTTCGGATTCGTCAATTTCTGCAACAGCAGCGGATTGGCTTTGGGCTCGGCCGGCGGGGTCTTCAGCAGCATATTCGCTTCTTGCGGCGTCTTGCTTCCCTTTTTGGTATTACAACCGACGCACGAGCAGACGACGTTTTGCCAGCTCGTCTCGCCGCCGCGGCTACGAGGCATGACGTGATCGAGGCTGAGCTGATGCGACGGGAAGGACCGGCCGCAGTATTGGCAGCGATGGCCGTCGCGGGCAAAGAGGTTGCGGCGATTGAAGCGGAGGGTACTCCGTTGCGGCCGATCGTATTCGAGCAGCCGGACGACGCGCGGCACTTGCACTTCGAAGCGCACGCTCTGAATCCAATCTTCATGAGGCTGCTTGTCGGACGAGCGAAAGGCGCTCATTTCGCACCAGCCCGAGAAGTCGTAATTGCAAAACTGGCCATCCTCGAGATGGATGATCTCGGCACATTCTCGATAGAGGAGAATGAAGGCCCGGCGAACAGAGACAACATGCACGGGGGAATAGAAACGATTCAGCACCAAGACGCTAGAACTCAAGATTCGGTCTGAGTCCGCTTCGATCACGCAGAATCCCTCCGCAAATCGGCGAGGGCATGATCCTCTCAAGGAACCCAGCCTGTCGAGGAACCCGGCTCGTCGATGTAGAACAAGGGGCACTGAACACATTCCATTCTACTCAGTGCGTCAAGCGGCGGGAAAGAGGGAAAGGGAGGTGTCGCGCAGCGGGCGGACGTGAACTCATCACATCCCTGAACCCAGTGAGGAGACCCGCCGATTCGTAATTCTCCCCCTGTCCGCTCGGGCCCCTAAACTCCTACAATGACAGGATTCGGCACGGAGGAATCTGAACAGGAATACAGGGGCTCATGCCAGCATCGGACATCGTCATCAAAGGGGCTCGCGAGCATAACCTGCGCGATGTGTCGCTCGTCCTTCCTCGCAATCAACTCATCTGTCTCACCGGCGTCTCGGGCAGCGGCAAAAGCAGCCTGGCCTTTGACACGCTGTATGCCGAAGGGCAGCGTCGCTATGTCGAAAGCCTGTCGAGCTACGCCCGGCATTTCTTGGGTCAAATGCCCAAGCCCGACGTCGATTACATCGGCGGCTTGAGCCCGTCGATCAGCATCAGCCAAAAGTCCAGCGGCAACAATCCGCGCTCGACCGTCGGCACGATCACCGAAATCTACGACTACCTGCGCGTCCTCTACGCCCGCGTCGGCCAGGGACACTGCCCGAAGTGCGGCCAGCCGATCACCGCGCAATCGCGCGAAGAAATCCTCGCCCGCATTCAGCAGCTGCCCGAGGGGAGCAAGCTGAACATCCTCGCGCCGCTGATTCGGCAGCAGAAGGGTGAATACAAAGATCTGTTCGAAGACTTGCTGAAGCAGGGCTTCGTGCGCGCTCGTGTCGACGGCACCGTCGTGCAGCTGAACGCCAGCCAATCGCTCGATCGGCAGATGCGGCACGATATCGAAGTGGTTGTCGATCGGCTGGTTCTGCGCCCCGATATTCGCCCGCGCTTGAGCGAAGCCGTCGAAACCGCGCTGAAAATGGGCGGCGGCAATCTAATTGTCGCGCTCGATGACGAAGCGGCAGCGAAGAAATCAGTGCCCGTTCCGGAGAACGAAGAAGCTGAAGCAGCCGAGGAAGAAGTAACTGCCAAGGGCGCGAAGCAGAAGCGCCGCGCGGCTCGCGCCGGCGATATGCTGTTTTCGTCCGACTACGCCTGCACGACGTGCGGCTTGTCGTTCGAACCGCCGAGCCCGCAGCTCTTCAGCTTCAATAGCCCGCAAGGGATGTGCGCCGATTGCGACGGCCTCGGCGTGATGTATTCGCTGTCGCCCGAGTTACTCATTCCGAATCCGAAATTGTCGTTCAAAGAAGGAGCTATCGAACTCATCGGGCCCTGGCACGAGCTGGGTCGTTGGCGGCGGCACATTTATCAAGGCGTGGCCGATACGCTCGAGCGCAAGCACAAGTGGGAAGACGGCACGCTGCTGGAATCGCCCTGGAACAAGTTGACCGTCGAGCAACAGCGCGTCTGGCTGTATGGCACCGACAAAGAGCACATCACGTTCACTTGGCGGGGTGGGCAAGCGCCGATGATGTACGGCGGCAAATTCGAAGGGATCATTCCCGAATTTGCCGGCAAGCACAAAACCAGCAAAAGCAAGATGCAGCTCAAGCAGCTCGAAAAATACATGAGCATGGTCGGCTGCCCGACCTGCCATGGCGAGCGACTCGTGCCGCAAGCTCGCGCGGTGCGCATCACGACGTCGGCGCCGGGTTTTGAAGAAAATCCCGTCCGTACACTGCCGCAGATCTGCAATCTCGCGGTCAGCGACGCTTCGGCGTTTTTCGCCGGGCTGCAACTGACCGACACTCAGCAGATCATCGCTGCCGAAGTGCTCAAGGAAATCCGCACCCGGCTCGGCTTCTTGATCGACGTCGGCCTCGATTATTTGTCGCTCGATCGCACGGCCCCGACCCTTTCCGGCGGTGAATCGCAGCGGATCCGCCTCGCCGGCCAGATCGGCAGCGGCCTCGTCGGCGTGCTCTACATTCTCGACGAACCGTCGATCGGTCTCCATCCGCGCGACAACGATCGCTTGCTCGCCACGCTCCGCCGTTTGCGCGACATGGGCAACACCGTGATCGTCGTCGAGCACGACGAGGACACCATCTGGGCCGCCGATCAGATTCTCGATTTCGGTCCAGGCCCCGGCGTGCGCGGCGGTGAACTTGTTGCCCAAGGCAAACCCGGCGAAGTGCTGCGGACGGAGCGGAGTGTCACGGGGCAGTTTCTGTCGGGCGAACGCGAAATCGCCGTGCCGAAGACTCGCCGGCCGCTCACCGGCAACTTTTTGCGAATCCTCGGCGCCGAACAGAACAATCTGAAAAACGTCGACGTCGATATTCCGCTCGGCGCGTTCGTGTGCGTCACCGGCGTTTCCGGCAGCGGCAAGAGCTCACTCGTCAGCGACATTCTGGTCGAGACGCTCCATCGCGACCTGAACAAGGGCGAAGGCAACCCCGGCAAGCATCGCGCCATCGAAGGGATGGAGCATCTCGACAAGCTCATCGCCATCGATCAAACGCCCATCGGCCGCACGCCGCGGAGCAATCCCGGTACGTACATCAAACTGTTCGACGAAATCCGCGATCTCTTCACGCAGTTGCCCGAAGCCAAACGCCGCGGCTTCAAGCCGGGCCGCTTCAGCTTCAATGTCGAAGGGGGCCGCTGCGAAGCCTGCGAAGGGAACGGCAGCACGAAGCTCGAAATGGACTTCCTCGCCGACGTGTGGGTCATGTGCCCCGTCTGCGAAGGAAAACGCTTCAGCCGTGAAACATTGCAGGTCCGCTTCAAGGACAAGTCGATCGCCGATGTGCTCGACATGGACGTGCAGCAGTTGCTCGATGTCTTCGCCAATGTGCCGAACATTCATCATCGGCTGCAAACACTGCACGACGTCGGCCTCGACTACATCAAGCTCGGTCAGCCGTCGCCGACCCTCAGCGGTGGCGAAGCCCAACGCATCAAGCTGGCCCGCGAACTGGTGAAGAAGAGCACCGGCAAGACGTTGTACTTGCTCGACGAACCGACGACCGGCCTCCACTTCGCCGACATTCAGTTGCTCTTGAAGGTGCTGCACAACTTCGTCGAAGCCGGCAACACCGTCCTCGTCGTCGAGCACAATCTCGATGTGATCAAAACGGCGGACTGGATCATCGACATGGGCCCCGAAGGTGGCGCTGCCGGTGGCCGGTTGCTCGCGGCCGGCACGCCCGAAGACATCGTGAAGTGCGAAGAGTCCTACACGGGCCGCGCGCTGAAGAAGATCCTCGACGGCTCCGCCGCGAAAGAGGCTCGCGAAAAGGCCTACGCTGCGCTCACACCCGTCGAAGAAAAGAAAAACGGGAAGAAGAAACCCAAAAACGACAAACCCGAAGTCGTCACGCAAGGCCCGCCGGAACTGGCGACGCACATCGTCGTTCGCGGTGCGAAGCAGCACAACTTGAAGGACGTCAGCGCGCGAATCGAGCGCGACAAGATGACGGTCTTCTGCGGTCCCAGCGGCAGCGGCAAAAGCTCGCTCGCGATGGACACCATCTACGCCGAAGGCCAACGGCGATATGTCGAGAGCCTGTCGAGCTACGCCCGGCAGTTCGTTGCCCAAATGCAAAAGCCGATCGTCGATCACATCGACGGCTTGTCGCCAGCCATCGCCATCGAGCAGAAGAACCTCGGCCACACACCGCGCTCGACCGTCGGCACGGTGACGGAGATTTACGATTACCTGCGGATCATGATCGCCCGTCTCGGTCAGCTGTATTGCCCCGATTGCGATATTCCCGTCGGCACGCAATCGGCCGATCAGGTCGTCGATACGATCCTGGCCGAAACGCCCGGAGCCAAGCTGTTCCTAATGGCGCCGATGGAGATCGAGGTCGGCCAGCAGTATGCCACATTATGGGAAAGCCTCCGCGCGAAGGGTTACAACCGCGTCCGCGTGAACGGTGTGTCGCACGAACTCGGTGCCGTGCCCGAAATCGATCGCCGTCGCAAGCACAAGGTGGAAGTTGTTCTCGACCGCGTGATCGTCAAGGAAGAAGCCCGCTCGCGCATCGCCGGCAGCGTCGAACAAGCCCTCGCCCTCGGCAAGGGTGTGATGCATGTGGCCTACGCTCAAGACGACGTGCCCGAGAACAAATGGAAGGTCGTGCCGCACAGCCAGCATCTCGCCTGCCGCGAGTGCAATCGCAGCTTCGAGCCTCTCACGCCGCACAGCTTTTCGTTCAACAGCCCGCTCGGTTGGTGCCCATCGTGCGAAGGCCTCGGCGTGCAAACTGGCGCCAATCCCGCCGCGCTCCTCTCCGATCCCAAGCTCACGCTGGCTCAAGGCGCACTCGCCCTCTGGCCCGATCTCACCAAGCCGCATGCCACCGCGATGCTCGAAGCGCTGAGCGCCGGCACCGGCGTGCCGCTGGATGTGCCCTTCGATCAGTTACCGCACAAACAGCGGCGGACGATTCTCTACGGCGCGGAAGAGCAATGGTTCGATGTGCTCCCGCCTGGTTCGACGGCGAAAAAAGCCAAGCCGCTGTTCCGCTTTCAATTCAAGGGTTTGTATCCAGCCCTCGAAGAAGCATCGAAACTGTCGCCGCTCCTCCGCATTCGCCTCGAGCAACTCGTTGCCGATGTCGAGTGCTCGACCTGCGGTGGCAGCCGCTTGCGCGACGACGCCTCCGCCGTCCGCTTTCGCAATCAGACGATCGGTGACATCGGCCGCATGCCGCTGGGACAATTGCAGAAGACGATCAACGAGTGGAACCTCAGCGAGCGCGAACGAAAGATCGCCGGCGAATTGCTCCGCGAAATCATGGGGCGGTTGCAGTTCCTCCTCGATGTCGGTCTCGACTATCTGTCTCTCTCGCGTCCCGCGGCAACACTCTCGAACGGCGAAGCCCAGCGCATCCGCCTGGCCAGTCAGCTCGGCAGCGGCCTGTGCGGCGTGCTGTATGTGCTCGACGAACCGACCATCGGTTTGCACCCGCGCGACAACACTCGGCTCCTCGGCGCGCTCCACAAGCTCCGCGATCTCGGCAACACGCTGATCGTGGTCGAACACGACCGCGAAGTGATCGAGCATTGCGATCACCTTCTCGACTTCGGCCCACGGGCAGGACGACTCGGCGGTGAGATTGTCGCGAACGCTCATCCCACGGAGCTCGATTCGCAGCCGCGTTCGGTTACCGGTCCTTATCTCAGCGGCCGCAAGGCGCTGGCCGTGCCGATCACGCGCCGCACGGGTCAGCCGCTAACGGCAGCGACGCTCGCCGATCCGCTGGAAGATTGGGATGCGACCGCGCCGAAGAAAAAGAAGAAGGCAGCGCCGAAGACAACCAGCGAAGCCGACAAGCCGAAGCCTGAAGTCGCAGCACCGACGGCGTACATCGAAGTTCTGGGCGCGCGGCACAACAATCTCCGCAACGTCAACGTAAAGATTCCGCTCGGCACGCTGACGGCCATCACCGGCCCCAGCGGCAGTGGCAAAAGTACGCTCATCGAAGACGTGCTCTACGCTGCCGCGGCCCGGTTGCTCCATCGCGCTGCCATCATTCCCGGCCAGCACGACAAGATCACCGGCCTCGAGCACGTCAACAAGATCATCCGCGTCGATCAACAGCCGCTGGGCAATTCGCCGACGTCGAACCCCGCGACGTACACCGGTTGCTTCGAGCTGATCCGCACGCTGTTTTCGCAACTCCCCGAAGCCAAGGTCCGCGGCTATTCAGGCCGGCGGTTCAGCTTCAATGTTCCCGGCGGTCGCTGCGAAGCCTGCGAAGGAAACGGCCAAAAGCGGATCGAAATGCACTTCCTGCCCGACGTGTGGGTCGAGTGCGATGTCTGCCGCGGCAAGCGTTACAACCCTGAGACACTGGCGGTCATGTTCCATGGCCATTCGATCAGCGATGTGCTCGACATGACTTGCGGCGACGCCCTCAAGCTCTTCGAGAACATTCCGAAGATCCGCCGCATCATGCAAACGCTCTGCGACGTGGGTCTCGATTACCTCACGCTCGGTCAGCCAGCGCCGACCCTCTCGGGCGGTGAAGCTCAGCGCGTGAAACTCGCTGCCGAGCTCTCGCGGCCCGACACCGGCCGCACGCTCTATCTGCTCGATGAACCGACGACCGGTCTCCACTTCGACGATCTCGCCAAGCTGCTCGAAGTGCTGCAGCGGCTCGTCGATCTGGGTAACACGGTCGTGCTGATCGAGCACAATCTCGACATCATCAAGAGCTGTGACTGGATGATCGACATGGGCCCCGACGCCGGCGAAGGCGGCGGCCAGGTGGTCTGCAGCGGCACGCCCGACGAGGTCGTCGCGCGGCACTTGGCGATGACTGGCGGTTCGCAAGCGACCGGCAAGAAAACGGCGAAAAAGAAAACGCCCGCGCCGTCGCCTGCCGTCATCGATGCGAACGACAGCGGACTCTACTCGCACACGGCCGCCGCCCTCGCGCCGGTCTTGCTCGCGGGCCCCTTTGCCGATCGGCAGAAGTACGATCCGCAGCAACTCGATCAAGAGAAGCAAGGCGATCTCGACATCACCGAAGTCGGCAAGACGGTGAAGATGCCGTGGGAAGTCGACGGCCGCAAGTGGCACACCGAAAGCCGCGTTGGCCGCACCGGCGAACCCTGCAAATGGGACGGCCGCATCTTGGCCGAAGTCGTCGACAAGATTCACGAGCTCGGCGAGTTCAGCGAGACGGACTGGAGCGAGCGCAGTGTCGTCGAGATCGCCGCCGCCAAGAAGAGCGACGGCTGGTTCTTCCACGCGATTACCGGCGAGACCTGGCTGCTGAAGCTCAAGTTCCGCGTTTACAAGGGAACGTTTAAGCGAGAAGCACTGCAGGAGCGGATTCAACTGAAGACCCTCAACGAGCTCTCCGATCTGCCCATTTATGGCAACGAGCCGCGGGTGAAAGTGAAGACGCTGCAAGGGCCGTGGCAGGAAATCGAGATTCGCGTCCACACGTTCGAAGAAGTCGACACGCCGGAGTTCTGGCAGTTTGTCAACGACGCGGTCGCGGGCTTCTTCAAGTACACCGAGAAAGCGACGGTCGCTCCCGAAGACGTTTCGCCGTGGAAAATCCTCGGCCAAAAGTGGCACTTGCTGCGGAAAGGTTTTCCGCCAGGTCGCACGGTCGAATGGAAAGCGGAGACGCTGGAAGAGCTGTGCGAACTGCTCAAGGAAATCGCGCCCGACGCGGAGTTCCTCTGGAGCAACCAACAGCTGGTGCGAATCCTCGTGCCGCAGCAGCGCGAACCATGGGCCACCATCTACACCAAGCGGCCGCAGTCGCTGCTGCTCGTACTGAACGGCCCGAAGGGGAAGTTTGCACTCGGCGGCATCACCAATCTGGGCTCCGCGCGGGAGTTCGATGATTTGAGCAAGGAGCGGGACATCATCAAGTTGCATTTTGCGAACATCGAGCAAGTCCATCAGCCGGAGCTGCGAACATTCCTCACGCAGCACCTCGCCTCGCTCGGTGGCAGCCTGAAGGAGATTGCCTCGTGAGTGAACGACTCGTTGCTCCCACATTCCTTTTCCGTTTCGCCGCGCCCTGCTTGTACGCGCAAGACATCTGGTCGGCGAAAGGCGCCAACCTCACGCCGAAGCACATTCTCCCTTGCTTCGGCGAGCTCGAAGGCAAACGCATTCACACCGAGGTCCGCGCCGGCTGGAGCGAAGCCGGCCTGGCCTTTGTTTTTCACATCAAGGGAAAGACGCAAGCGCCCTGGTGCCGCGATTCGCGCATTGACGATAGCGACGGCGTGCAGATCTGGATCGACACGCGCAACACGCAGAACATCCACCGCGCGGGCCGCTTTTGTCATCGGCTGGCCTTGTTGCCCCTCGGCAACGGCCGCAAGCTCGACGAGCCGTTGATCTCGCTCCTCGCCATCAATCGGGCGAAAGAAAGCCCGCGCGAGATCGATCCGCGGCAACTGCAGATCAAGTGCGAACGCAAACACGACGGCTACGTACTGCAAGCGTTTCTACCCGCCGCGACTCTGACGGGTTTCAATCCCACCGAGCAACCCGCCATCGGCTTCACCTACGCCGTGCTGGATCGCGAACTGGGCCCGCAATGCTTCACCGTCGGCCAGGAATTCCCGTTTGCGGAAGACCCGAGTTTGTGGGGCACGCTCAACTTGTCGAAGTGAGCACCGGTCCTTGGATAGCCTCGATTGCTTGAGCAATCGAGGCCGCGCAGCGGCAAGAGGCATCGTGTCTCTAGTCATCCACAACGGGCGTCAGCCATCGGCTCGATCCGGGGCGTAAAGTACACGACCGCTGCTCGTAGCATCCGCCTCAACAGCTATGCCTCTTTTCGCTGGCGCGACATCGATTGCTGAAGCAATCGATGCTATCCGGTTCGGCACTTTTTGTTTGATTCGTCCGCGTGCATCGACCACAATCCCGCGATGCGGAATTACGGTGATATCCTCAATCGGCCGAAGGTTTTCTTCATTACCTTCAACGTCTATCGTCGTCGCCGTTTGCTCGATCTTGATCAACCCAAGCGGATCATTCTCGGAGTCTTGGAAGCATTGCGTCTGCAAGCCGGTCTGAAGTGCATCGGCTTTGTGATCATGCCGAATCATGTGCATGCGCTGCTCTGGATTCCAGCCGGGCAATCGCTGAGCTTCGTGATGCACGAGTGGAAGCGCCGGTCGAGTTTGCTGATTCGCACCTGGTACACGGCGAAGGCCGCGAACTACTTTCGTGAGTTCGGAATGGGGCGCCGATTCTGGCAGCCGAAGTACTATCCGTTTGAAATCGAGTCGCGCGAGAAGGCTGAAGAGATACTCGATTACATGCATCTCAATCCAACTCGCTCACAGCTGGTGCAGCGAGCGGTGGATTGGAAGTGGAGTTCGGCGCGGTGGTATCTGGCGAGGCGGACTGTCGGTGTCCCAATTGAGTGGGTCGATTTCTAGCACCTCGGATAGCATCGATTGCTTCAGCAATTGATGTCGCGCCAGCGAAAAGAGGCATCGCGATTGACGCGAATGCTGCGAGAAACGGCTGCTACGCGTCGAACGAAAATTTCGATGTTCAACGCCCCATGGAAGATGACAGGAGACAGCGATGCCTCTTGCCGCTGCGCGGCCTCGATTGCTTCAGCAATCGAGGCTATCTAACGTTTCTTCAAAACCTACTTGGCCTGGGTTGGGCGACGGTTGGCTTTGAACTTGAACTTGCCGCTGCCGCCGTAGTTCTTGGCGTTGGCAGGACGAGGCACGTTGGCGCCGCGAGCGGGACGTTCAGCACGGTCGGGACGATCGCCAAAGGGGCGCCCTTCGCCGCGGGCCGGACGATCACCGAAAGGACGGCCTTCGCCCCGCGCGGGTCGATCGCCGCGGAACGGACGACTTTCGCCACGAAACTCGCCGCGTCCTTCACCACGACGTTCGCCGTGGGGTCGGTCACCGTGCGGACGATCGCCACGTGGGCGGTCGCCGAAGGGCCGATCACCATGCGGCCGATCGCCGCGAGGACGATCACCATGTGGCCGTTCAGCGCGAGGCCGATCAGCAGCGGGACGATCGTTGCGTGGGCCGCCAAACGAGCGATCTTCGCGAGGACGATCATTCCGCGGGCCGCCGAACGAGCGTTCGCCCCGTTCAGCACGAGGCGGACGATTGCCACCGCCGCCATTGCGTGGACCGTCGAACCGCTTGCCACGAACAGCACCGCCGAAGCGGAACTTGCCCGGCGGAGGAGCAGCTCGTTGCGGAGCCGGCGCGACATTCAGGACTTCGATCCCTTCCGGGTGATCCTTTTGCACGTCCAGCTTGCGATTGATCAGTCGTTCGATGTCGCGCAGTTCGATCCGTTGTTCCGGATCGCAGAACGAAATCGCCAGACCCGATTGTCCAGCCCGGCCGGTGCGGCCGATGCGATGCACGTAGGTCTCTGGCTCACCCGGCAGGTCATATTGAATGACGTGCGTGATGTTGTCGACATCGATGCCGCGAGCCGCGACGTCGGTGGCGACGAGCACTTGGATCTGGCTGGCCTTGAACGCATTCAGCGCACGTTGGCGAGCATTCTGGCTCTTGTTGCCGTGGATCGCTTCGCAGCGAACACCGACGCGCTCGAGTTGCTTGCAAACGCGATCGGCGCCGTGCTTGGTTTGCGTGAAGACAATCGTCCGCGAGAACCCGGGCCGTTGCACGAGTCCCGTCAGCAGATCGGCTTTCTGAGCCTTCGTCACGTGATAGACGTGTTGATCGATCAGTTCCGTCGTCAGCTTCTCGGGAGCGATGGTCACGATCGCCGGGTTCGACAGAATCTGTTCGGCCAGTTGCTTGATCGGACCAGGCATGGTCGCCGAGAACAATAGCGTCTGCCGTTCGCGCGGCAGGAAATTGATGATGCGGCGAATGTCGGGCATGAAACCCATATCGAGCATGCGGTCGGCTTCGTCGAGCACAAACATTTCGATCGTGCTCAGATCGACCCAGCCTTGCTGCGTCAGATCGACGAGGCGACCGGGCGTGGCAATGATCAGATCCACACCCTGCTGCAGCAGGCGAACTTGCGGGTTCTGGCTCACACCGCCATACACCACGACGTCGCGCAGCCGAGTGCCCTTGCCATACGTGCGAAAGCTATCGGCGATTTGCGAAGCCAGTTCGCGCGTCGGCGAGAGAATGAGCGCCCGCGTCGGCCGGCGATACTTGGGAGCATGCCGAGTGCGCGAAAACGCCTTCAGCATGTGAGCGTGGCCTTGCTCATCCTCATGAAACCGGCCATGCGTCGCCACCGAGTTGTGCTCGGCCTGCGGGGCTGGTTGCGGTTCGGTGGTGAGCAGCTTCGTCAAAATCGGCAGCGCAAACGCAGCCGTCTTACCCGTGCCGGTCTGGGCACAGCCGAGCAGATCCATGCCGGCCAGCAGATGCGGGATCGACTGGGCCTGGATCGGGGTGGGGTTCGTGTAGCCTTCGGCCAACACGGCGCGCAGAATCTCTGGCGCTAGTTCTAGCGATTCAAATGACATCAGAGGGTCTCTAGAGAGATCAAGTCTCTCTTCTGGGAGCGTCCCAGGACCAAAAAGCAGCGACCGCAACAAACAGGCGGCAGCGAAAAAACCATTGGACCTGGCGGAAATCCAATGGGCAACATTCACCTCAAGGATCAATCCGTCTTCCGTTCTAACACGCTGCCCGCCGAACGGTCCAGGGGAGAAATATCGCAAATCGCCGCGAAATCTCAAATAACCAAATACTCTACCGCTCTCCCGCAGCTCGGGCTCGCGCCGGGCAAATCCCCAGTCCGCCGCTGCCCCAAACCACTCTTTCGGACGATGGAAAATATAACAGGTAATGCAGTTTTGTTTTCGCTGCAAGTCATTCCATTCTAGTCACTTGCGACAAGTCATCGACTCCGCCGCATAACCTTTTATAACACCTCCCAAGCGCGCCTATTCCGAGCCGCGCGGTGGAGTGGCCAGCAATTTTTAAAACAACCCGCCCCCCTTTCATACCCCCAGAATATAACAGGTGATGCAAAAGATCATTTCATCCACAAGTCATTGCCAGGCCAGACTTAAGAACAAAACGGGCCGGAATATCGAGGCTCCAATATCACACTTTATCACCATCAAACGGAGCGGTCGCAACGCATTTTGAACAGGTCCAGATAACGCCTGCTCGTTTCACCTACCACGCAGCCAAATAAAGAGGGCCGTTCTCAGCGCGCACCGGTAGCGCGACGACAACTGTCGTTTTCAAAAACATCGACCTAATTGAGAAAGATCAACCGCCAATTAAATGCGAATGTGACGACAACTTAGGTCATATGTTTGCAAAAAATGCAGCCATTCACGCCAGCGACGCTGTCGTAGCGAACGACGGGAGGGCGAGGCTCTGTCACGCGACACAAAGTTTTGCCGCGTTAATAGCGACATAAAGTTTTGCCGATCTAGCTAGCTTTCATGTTCACTTGTCTACGCCAGTGTTTTCATTTGCGACGCTGCGCCGGCCCTGGCACTTGGAGAGTGCGCACGGCGTGTGGAGTCCAGTCGGAGGCGTATATCGCTCGCAGTTGGTTGCCTGGTTCATCGGTCACCAGCCATTCCAAGCGATCGGGGTCGAAGCTCAGGTACACGTCGCGGCCGGCGTGTCGGGCGCCGATAAACAGCTTGCGGTGATACGGCCCGATCTTGCCCGACTGATCGACACGACGGGGCACGCAATAGGTGCTGAGATGCTCAAGCACGCGGTCCCAGTTCCAGTGACGTCGTTCCCAACCTGCCGTGTAGGTGCGCCCCGAATGCTTCAGCTCGGGGAACGCCACGACTCGCGGCTGCTTGTGAATTGCGGGATAAACTTCGCGTTGCAAGCGATCTTCATGCCGCAGTCGCGATTGAAACTGACGCACAGTTCGGCACTGCCGCGGTTCCGCCCAAGTATTCACCAGGCTCTGACTTCGTTCGATCACGCCGTTCTCCTGCGGTCGGCGCGGCGTGTTCCAGTGCATCTCAATACCCAAGCCGATGAGCCATAGCGCGAGCGCGGTGGGGAGATCGCTCCACGAACCCCACGGTGCGCCGTTGTCGACACGCATCACGTGCGGCCTTCCATATTCGCTAAAAACCTGCCGCAAACAGGCCTGCACGCGAACCACGGGAACCTGCGTGAAGTGACCGAGGGGAAAAAACAAACGACATTAGCACCGCGCCGCTGCACTCATCGGCCACGCGCAACCACGACACCGGCGCGCCGCTGGCCAGTCGCTTCTGCTCCGCAGCATCAATCTGCCAAACGTGGTGCGGCTGCTCTGCTCGCGTCACGCGCGTGCCCTGGCGACGACCACTCGGCGCAGGCCGCGTGGTCCGCAACCAGCGCTGCAATGTGCGCGTGCTGGGAAGTTGAGCCGCAACAAACCACCGCGTTAATTCAATTCGCAAACGCTCAGCGCCCCAGCGCCGATGCTGCTCACGCAATCGCAATGTTCGCCGCCGCACCACTTCCGCATCCTGCGAACGCTCTCTGCCGCACGCCTGATAATTGGCCGCCAACGCAGCCTCGCCCCGCGCCCGCAACCGCTGCAAAAAGCTCCTCACCGTCCGCTCGCACAACTCCAACTCCTGGGCGATGAGCGCCACCGACTGCCCATTCTTAGATCGTCGCCAAATCGCCCGCCGAACCGCCAAAGCCAAAGCACGAGGCATGATCGAATCTCCGCAGCAACGAATTCACCAGACGCCCGAGACGAACTCATGCTACCGAATCCCACAACCCGGCAAAACTTTATGTCGCGATTAACGGCAAAACTATGTGTCGCGATTAACGGCATAACTTTATGTCGCGTGACAGGCTCCCGCCGAGCCGCCGGGGTGGAATTGCGAAGGCCATCGGCGACTGTTTTCGACCGGCGCGGCTCGGCGGGAGCCTCGCCCTCCCGAAATCAGCGCCAGCGTGAACGGTTACCAAAAGATCAGGCGAATGCTGCGAGGTTGGAAAATCGGAATGCGGTCTGGCAAGGAGTTCGCTTGAGTTTTCGCTCGTTCGAAATCTAGAGCGAGGGTAATTGCTCCAGTGCTATCACCCACGGTCGCGATGTGTTCGGGCCAAAGGCCCTTCTCCCGCCCCGTGCCGGGCTTTGCTACATTGCAGGGCTTGCGGCGTAACAATTTACGGAAAATTCACAGGCCCGCCGTCGAGACGCCACTGCCTGCACGCACGTGGCAGTTTCCGGCAGCCCAACAAGCGCGAAAGTAACGCAATGGCCCTCGATCCCTATCAACCGTGCCCCTGCGGCAGCGAAAAGAAGCTCAAGTTCTGCTGCGGCGCCGACGTCAGCAATGAGCTCGAAAAAATCCAGCTCGCCATCGAAGGCGAACAGCGGATGGCTGCCCTCGATCACATCAACAAGCTGCTGGCCACGCATCCCAAGTTGCCATCGGCCCTCATGTACAAAGCCATCGTCGAGCTCAGCCTTGGCGAACTCGATCAGGCCCGCCAATCGACCGACAAACTGCGTGAAGCAGCCCCGGCTAACCCCGCCGGCCTCGGCCTGGCCGCGGTGCTCGACTGCCAGGACGGCAAGGTGCTGGAAGCCATCGGCGAGGTGCAAGAAGCTCTCGAAAAGAACCCGGGCAAGATCCACCACTTGGTGTATCAAGCCATTGGTACGGTCGGTCGCGCACTGTTTGCCACGGGCGAAGTTCTCGCGGCCCGCGGCCATCTCACCTATCAAGTTCGCGTCACGCAAGGCAAGGACGAGCAAGCCTTCGGCGCGATGATGGACCTCGACGCCAGCGGCCAGGTGCCGCTCGTCGCCCACACCTTTGCCGATCTCGTGCCGCCGCCGATGGAAGGCTCGCTGACGGCGGCCGGTCTCGCGGAGTTCGGCAGCGCTTTGAAAGATGCGCAGTTCGGTTGTTTTCAAGCAGCAGCGAAGAAGTTCGAAGCCATCGCGGCCAGCGAACCGAACGAACCGTCGATCTGGCGCAACCTCGGTGCGCTGCTCGTCACGCTCGCCGAAGACGACATCGCCGCAGCCATCTTCCAGAAGTACGCTTCGTTCGCCGCCGTGCCCCGCGACGAAGCCATCGAAGCCGAAGGCCTCGCGCAGTTCCTCGCCATGAATGGTGAGGAATATCAAGTGCAAGAAGTGACGGCTACGTTCATCGTCAACGATGCGCCGACGCTGAAGGAAGCCTGGATCTCGAACAAGCAACTGCAGTCGATCAATCTCAACCCCAACGAACTCGATCTGGCCGAAGGCGAACCGCCGCCGCTGGCTGCGTTCTTTGTGCTCGATCGCGCCGTTCCCGCAACGGGTATCGACATTACCCGCGAAGCGATTCCGCGGGTCCTGGGCGAAGTCCTGTTCTACGGCAAGCAAACCGATCGCGATGCTCGCGTTGAATTCACGGCGCCCAAGCTCGACGATTTCGCCGACCGCGTGGCCGTGGTGAAGTCGCTCATCGGTTCGCATGCCCAAGGTGAACCGACCGAAGAAGCCGTTGGTTTTAACAATCGCAACGCGGCCATCCTCGCCGTGAACTGGCGGTTCCCCGACGATACGCCGGCCGATCTGCGGAAAGATCTCATTCTCGCGCAACGGCGGCATTTGCTGCTGAATACGTTGCCCGATTCGCCGCAAGCCAGCCTCGAAGGGAAGTCGCTCCGCGAAGGCGCCGCCGATCCCGCGCTGCAAAACAAAGCCCTCGCGACCATCCTGCTGATGGACCTCGCGCAGCCGCAAGAAGAACCGATCTTCAACGAACTGCGCAAGGCGCTCGGCTTGCCGGAGCTCGGTGAGTTCGAAGTTTCGGGCAAGAACATTCAACGGGCTTCGCTCGCGCAACTCTGCCGCGTCGACGCGACAAAGCTGAATGACGATGAGCTGATGCAAGCCTTCACGCGCGGCACGCTTGTCTCGTGCAAGCGGATCGTGCTGAAGGTGGGGCGCGAAATTGTCGCTCGACCGTCACTCGACAAGGTCGCAAATAAAGAAGACGTCTTCGAGATACTGTCGCGCCAATCGGGCGACCCGGGCGAGACGCTCGACCTGCTCTTGAAGGCGCAGGAATGGGCGGCTGCTCGCGGCCGTTCGCCGGCGCGGTTCATGTTGCAAGAGATTCCGCTCCGTTTGCTCCGCGGCGAACAAGCCGAGTTCACGCGCATCATGGACACGCTTCGCTCGAAGCACATGAACGAACCAGGCATCGCCCAAGGCTTATACATGATGCTCGCGCAGCTCGGTTTGATCCGCCCGCAAGGCGGCCCCGGCGGTATGCCAGGCCCTGGTGGCATGCCAGGAATGCCCGGCGCCATGGCAGGAATGCCCGGCATGGGAGCCGCCCCCGCGCCCGCCGCAGCCGGTGTGTGGACCCCCAGCGCTCCCGCCGCCTCAGCCGAACCCAAGAGCAAGTTGTGGTTGCCAGGAATGGATTAACGAACGCAGAACGAAGAAGGCAGAAGGCAGAAGGCAGAATGAGCGATAGCAACGGCCATCATCCGAGGTCTGAGGAGATCATCGCGCATCTGTCTGCTGCGGATAAGAAGCTCGCGGGGCTGATTGAGCAGGCGGGGCCGTTTCGGTTGTTGCCGGCGAACGGGACGATTTTTTCCGGGCTGCTGAAAGCGATTGTTTATCAGCAGCTCTCAGGCAAAGCGGCCGGAACGATTCACGGCCGGGTGATTGCGTTGTTGCCGAAGAAGCCGACCGAGCACGCTGCCGCGATTGCGACGTTGTCGGATGAAACGCTTCGTGGCGCGGGGCTGTCGCGCAACAAGTTGCTGTCGATTCGCGACCTGGCGGCGCGTAGTTCCGAAGGACTCGTCCCCGAGCGCAAGCAACTCGTGAAGATGGACGACGAAGCCATCATCGAAAGTCTGACCGAAGTTCGTGGCGTGGGCCGCTGGACGGCGGAGATGATTTTGATGTTCACGCTCGGCCGGCTCGACGTGCTGCCGGTTGCTGACCTCGGAATTCGCAAAGGCTTTGCGCTGACGTATGCGAAGAAGGGCGCGACCGAAGATCTTGCCGAGATGGATGCGATCACCAAACAAGGCCGCCGCTGGCAACCCTTTCGATCGGCAGCGGCGTGGTACTTGTGGCGGGCGTGCGATCTGGCGAAGACGACGCCCTAATTCAACCAACTACAGCCCTTGTTTCTCGCGGGCTGATTCTTCGGCTGCGACGCGCTGTTCGTCGGCTTTCATCTGCTGCACTTCGGCATCGGTGGCCGATGTCGGCAACTGACTTTTGCTTTGCGAACAGCCCACGGCGGATAAAACGCACAGGCCGATGGCCAGCCAAGCGCACGTGTAACGAGTCATGTGTGTTCCTTCGTGAATTCCGAGATTCAATTAAAATGGGCCGTTGAGAATGTTGCCGTCGCGGATCGTGCAGAAGTTTTTCCACACCGTTGCGTCGACGCTGAAAGTGACGTTGATGACCGATCCATCGGCGCGGGCAACGTTCACGCCGCCCGGATGCGTGCTGCCGAAGCGGCGCGACCAAAACGTGGGTTGCGTGCTATCCGGATGAAGATGATCGGGCTGCGGCGTCTCGGAACCGAAGCGAACGATGCACTCGTCCCAACCCGCATTGTTCCACGGTTCGTTGTCGCCTCCTGCCGTGCCCCACGTGGTGGGATGGACTTGCTTCTCGCCGATCATCAACGTCTGACTCGTGCCATCGAGCAGGTCGGCCATGCGGCGCTGCTGATCGACAGGCGTGCTGAGCGGTGTGGTGGTGCTCACCGTCGCCCACTGGCGAATGAAGCAACCTTCCTTGCCGTATTCGCCGATGACGTTGCCGCCGTTGGCTGCATAATCGTTTTTCGCCGAGCTGCCGTATTTCGCCGGCGGACGGCGCGTGGGGCAATAGTGACTCTTGATCGCAGCGAGATTGACGACCGCGTCGGACGTTTGATCGAAGACATTCTGCTGTTCGATAAACGGCAACAATTGAAACGCCCAACTCCAGCCGCGGCGATCATCTGCATTGCAGCAAGTCCGCGTGGGACCATCGGAGCCGGCGTTGGGAAAGTACAGATAGGTGTCGTGATGATTGTGCGCGGCGAGCGCCATCTGCTTCAAATTGTTCTGACATTGCATCCGCCGCGCTGCTTCGCGGGCCGCTTGCACGGCTGGCAAGAGGAGCGCTACGAGCACTCCAATGATGGCAATCACGACCAGCAATTCGACAAGCGTAAATCCCCAAGATCCGCGCCGGCGCGACACTCGCGCCATGGTCCATTTCCGATTCATCCTGTTCCTCCGTTCCGCAAAACTGATTAGCAAACCTGTCTCTGGCAGGCCTGCTTCGACTATAGAAATCAGTCGTGCGAGGACAGAACGGGGTCTCCGCTCAGAAGGGCTACACTTCACAAACTATTCACAAGAACTGCAAATACAGCCCGATAATTTGATGAAACCTTCGCGCAATTGGCGGTGGTCCGCAGTGACAAAGCGGCGCTCATCTCGGTCTGCCGCTTCAATCTGAGAATTTGCGACTACACCACTAAAGATCAGAAGCGGCAGAGCCTGATTTTCTTGCCGACACCTGCCATTTACGCGTCGGCCTACATTTTCTTTTTGGCAGTCTTCTTCTTGGCCGTTTTCTTCTTCGCAGTCTTTTTCTTCGGCCAGCCTTTTTGCATGTCGCTGTAGGCTTCTTGGCTGATGGTGCTCTTCTTTTTGCTGCGACTCTTACCGGCCTGCTTTCGCTTGTTGATGTTATTCACAAGCGAGTTCTTTTTGGCGGCGGCTTTTTTCTTCGCCATGGCAATTTCTCCGGGTGAGTAAATTGCCAAAGCACCCGCAAGTGCTATGCCAGGCGCAATTGAGATTCAACCCGTTTGACGACGTCTTCGAGACGGCAGTCCCCTTCGGGGAGGAGGAGGCTCTTCTTGCCGCTGACGAGCCATTCGCTGACTTTGTCTTCGGCCGAGATGACGGTGGTGTGGCTCTTGCGGCCGAAGTGCTTGCCGATTTCGGAGAGGGCGGCGCGGGTGTATTTGCGGGCCAGCCACATGGCGAGCATGCGAGGATGACTGACGACCGGCGACTTGCTTTCGGATTGGAGCGACTGCTCGTCGATGCCGAACATTTCGCAGATCGTGTTTGAGATGTCGGCGAGGCGGACTGCCTTGCGGTTGACGCGAACCAGATCGGCGAGCGCCCGCTGCGCGAACGGCAGGTCGATGCGGCAGTGCAGGGCTTCGCTGGTGGCATGCAAACGATTGAGCGCGCCGGCGAGTTGGCGGGCATCGCCGTCGAGTTGCGTGGCGAGCCACTCAAGCACGGTCTTCGGCGTGGGCGTTTGATGCGAACCAGCGAGTTGTTCGAGAATGCCGAGCCGAGTTTGCAGATCGGCGGCATCGATTGCACAAACCAAGCCGCCGCCGATACGGCCGACGAGCTCGCTGCCGAGGTTCTTCAGCTCGGGCAAGCTGCGATCAGCGGCGAAGACAACCTGGCGGCCGGCGCGGAGGAGCGTATCGACGGTGTGCTGCAATTCGGTGAGGGTCGACGGTTTACCGGCGAAGAATTGCAAGTCGTCGATCAGCAGCAATTCGACATCGCGATACTTGCGACGAAAGCTGGGCAACCCGGAGCCGCGCAGGGCTTCGACGAACTGTGTGGTGAACTGTTCGGCAGACAGATAAATAGTGCGGCGCTGCGGCGCGACTTGGCGGGCATAGCGCCAGCAACCTTCGAGCAGGTGCGTCTTGCCGCTGCCGGGTGGTCCCGAAAGGAACAGCGGCGAGTAACGGCCGAGCTGGCTCAGCAGGTTTTTGACTGCAGCGTGCGCGAGACGATTCCCCTCTCCTACTACAAAGGCGTCGAGCGATGCAAAGTTACGACGCGCCATGCGGTGAGGTTGTTGAGCAGGAGTTTGATCAGACGAATCGTCCGGGGAGGAAGCATTGTGGCTTGCAGCTGGCACGCTGGGCAAACGAAAAATCGTTGCCGCGGCCGGAGGAGGCGACTGCTCAATAGTATCAGATGGGAGCAAGGGCGGGTGAATCGTGCTGGGGGCAGCGGGGGGAGAGGACGGTACGGCGGCGGCAGATTCGACTGGGGCCGGATCAACAGCAACCAAGCCGGGAAATTCCCGTTGTACCGGTCCGCCTTTTATCGGCGTGACGCGGCCGCCAACCACAGCCGTTTTCGACTGCTCGGCGACTCTCAGATCAACGATCGCTTGTGGACCGATGACATCGACTGCGGCAGCCTGCAGCTCGCCCTTGAACCGTCGCAGCCGATCGAGCCGGAAGGAATCGGGAGCGGTGAGGATCAGGCGTTCTCCTTCCCGTTTCCACGAAAAGGAGGCGCTGGCCCACATCGCGACTAGTTGAGTTCCGACCTTGCCAGCCAATGCGGTTTGCACGGCTGACACGATCTCCATATCGTCCCTGGTCACGCTGATCGCATCCTACGCGCGCACCGCTAGCGCCGAAATTCCGAGGGGGGAACTGCACCGGCGGTTTTCGGCCGAGGGGATTCATTCCCAAGGTGAAACCGTACGGTGGCTGCCGGCGATTGCAGCACGAGTCCTGAAAGGAAAGAGAGTCAGCATTCAATTGCCAACTCTCGTTGATTGCCCGTTACGACGTCGGCGATTGTAGCCGTGCTAGCTAGGGTGTCAAACCGACAGAGGGAGGTCGCTAGCGGAAAAACTTCATGGGCTCTTCATCCTGCAGTGAAACTGGCAAAAAACCGTGAGCGAGCTGATTCGAGAGCGCGCGATCGGGCTCCAGATGATCGTGGAAATCTTGTCGCCGAGTCGGCGCAAGTTTGCCAGAGCGAGGCGGAAGTCGTTGGCAGGCCGTGCTTTTCAGAAAATGGATTTGCCGTGAGGTGAGCTCGGCGCGTTGTGGAGTCGTCGCTTGGAAGTGAAACGCAGAACGGAAATCCGCAGCGCCCGAGCGGCCAGCGCTGGTATTGACCCGTGGGGCATTTAGAATGGGGCGTGCTGGTCGCGCGGGCGGTTCTGTCTGGGTATTCATTGCCGGTTTCGAGAAGTTGAACTTTTGTGCTGGCAAATGGCACTTAGGGAATGGCGCTCGGTGCGCACTTGCGGTTTCAGAGAATGACCGCGAGGGCGCGTGGCGAGCAACGCGGCTCAGAACCCGCCGGATCTCCGCGGTCGCGTTTCGTACTCTTCCTTGTTTTTCCCCTCTGTTTTCCTCGCAGTATTTTTCTTCCTGAAGGAATTGCTTCCATGGGTAATCCCGCCGATGCCGCCAGTCCCGAAGACCTGAAGGCCTTGGAGAACCTGAAATCCGTCTATCAGGCCGTCCGCAGCGAACTGGCGAAAGTGATCGTCGGCCAAGAGGAAGTGGTCGAACAGATTCTGATCGCGATCTTTGCCCAAGGTCACGTCCTGCTCGAAGGTGTGCCGGGCCTCGCCAAAACCTTGATGGTCAGCACGCTGGCCCGCTCGCTGCACCTGGCCTTTAACCGCATTCAGTTCACTCCCGACTTGATGCCGTCGGACATTACCGGCACGGAAGTGATTCAGGAAAACAAGGAAACCGGCGAACGTGGCTTCCGCTTCATCAGCGGGCCGATTTTTGCCAACATCATTCTGGCGGACGAAATCAACCGTACGCCGCCGAAGACCCAGGCCGCGCTGCTCGAAGCGATGCAAGAACGCCAGGTGACCATCGGCGGCAAGCGGCACACTCTGCCAGGGCCGTTCTTTGTGCTCGCCACGCAGAACCCGATCGAACAAGAAGGTACCTACCCGCTGCCCGAAGCGCAGCAGGACCGCTTCATGTTCAAGGTCTTCGTGAAGTATCCCAGCTACGACGAAGAATATCGGATTGCCGAGAGCACGACTTCGAACATCGTGGCCACGGTCAAGGAAGTCCTCTCCGGCGAAGAGATCATCCGCCTGCAACAGCTCGTTCGCCGCGTGCCGGCCGCTCCGCACGTGCTGCACTATGCCTTGCGATTGGTTCGCGCCACTCGCGTGATGGAAGCCGATGCGCCAGGCTTTATCAAGGATTGGGTCAGCTGGGGTTCGGGCCCGCGCGGTATGCAATTCCTCCTGCTCGGCGGCAAGGCCCGTGCGATGCTCAACGGCCGGTTCTTTGTGAACACCGACGACATCAAGGCCGTCGCCTATCCGGTGCTCCGCCATCGCGTCATCACCAATTTCAACGCCGAATCGGCTGGGATCACGCCTGATAAGGTGATCGACAAGCTGCTGGCCGAAATCCCGGCTCGCCGACAGGGCGACGATGTGGCGCCGGAGCTGAAGCGGGCGTTCGGCTAAAGCAAGTTTGAAGTTCGATGGCGTAGGCCGGAACAAGCAACGCGCAGTTCCGGCATGAAGTGCACATCTGCCGGAACTGCGTTGAGTACAGCTTGTTCCGGCCTACAAAGAAACTGCTCATGTCCTTACCCACTTATCTCGATCCGAAAACCCTGGATCGCATCAAGCGGCTCGATGTGCGGGCCCGCCTGGTCGTCGAGGGTTTTATTTCGGGCCAGCACCGCAGTCCGTATCACGGCTATGCGGTGGAATTTGCCACGCACCGCGAATACGCCCCCGGTGATGACATCCGGCACATCGACTGGAAAGTCTGGTCGAAGACGGACCGGCATTACATCAAGGAATACGAAGAAGAAACCAATCTGCGCTGCACCATCCTCGTCGATTGCAGCAAGAGCATGCGGTACACGGCGCCTTGGTCGAAGTTCGACTATGCCGCGACCGGCGCCGCCAGCCTCGCCTATCTGCTGCAACAACAGCAAGACGCCGTCGGCCTGGTTGCCTTCAATACCAAGGTTCAAAAGTATTTGCCGGCGAGCTCGCACCCCAATCACCTGAAGCTGTTGATGCACGAGCTCGAGCAGTTGCAGGTCGATGAGCAGACCGATGTCTCGCGCGTGTTTCCGGAACTCGCCCAGCAGATTCGCCGCCGTGGCATGGTGGTGCTCTTTTCGGATCTCTTCACGGACATTCCCACGCTGTCGGAAGCCTTGCGGCAGTTCCGGCTGCGGCGGCATGAAGTGATCGTCTTTCAGGTCATGCACGACGACGAGTTGACGTTTCCTTTCCAGGACAACACGCTCTTTCGCGGCCTGGAAATGAACGTGCAGTTGCACACCGAACCGCGGTCGCTGCGTAAGAGCTATCTCGAGAACGTCCAGAAGTTTCTCGAGGAAGTTCGCAAGACCTGCGCCTCGGCCGGCATCGATTACGTGCTGATGAATACCAAGGATCCGCTCGACGCGGTCCTCGGCACTTACCTTACCTTCCGTCAAAAAGTCCGCCGTCAGGCGCTGCGCCACTGATGCCCACCATGCCCTTCCTCATCGGTCAATTCGAAGCGCTCGGCGGCTTGAGCAGCTGGGCCGGCACGTTCTTGACGAACCCGCTGCTAGCCGGCATCGGTCTGGCAGCCATTTCGGTGCCGATCATCATCCATTTGCTGAACAAGCGACAATTCAAAATCGTCGATTGGGCGGCGATGGAATTTCTGCTCGATGCAGAAAAGAAGAACCGCCGACGCGTACGGCTCGAAAATCTGATCCTGCTGCTCCTCCGCTGCCTGGCGATCTTTTTGCTCGGCTTGCTGCTCGCCCGGCCGTTCTTTCCGACGGCGATGACGGCGGGATTGATCGATGCCCAGCAGTTTGAACGGATCATCCTGCTCGATGACTCGCTGAGCATGCAAACGCGGCAAGGAAACGATTCGATCTGGGACCTGACGCGGAAGCGGGTCGTCGATCTGACGAACTCCCTCTCCGATGGTTCGCAAGACAACTCGCTGACGCTTCTCCTCACGTCGCGCCCCGACAAGCCGGTTTACAACGGCGCGCACTTGTCGCGCGAAAGCGTTACCGAGATCAACGATCTGCTCGGCAAGCTCGAAGCCAGCGATCAACCGGCCGGCCTCCCTGCGGCACTCAAGGAACTCGAACAATACCTGTCGTCGCAACCGGCGAACATCAATCGCGTGGTCTACATCGTTTCGGACTTGCGGCAGCACGATTGGCGGGCCAATGATGAAACGCCTGAGTCGCCGGCCAAGATGATGACGCGCATCAGCAAGTTGGCCTCGGCCAGCTACATCGTCGACGTGGGCGACACCGAAGATCGCAATCTGGCGATCACCGCCGTCAAGCCGGAAGGAACGCTCGTCGAAGGCGTGTCGTCGCGGTTCGATGTTTCCGTTTCCAACTTCGGCAGCACCGAAGCCAAAGACGTGCGCGTGAAGTTCGTCGCTGGCGAAGCTTTGCCGCTGCAAAACGAAATCGACAAGATCGGCCCCGGCGAAACAGTGAACACCAGCTTTGCGTTTGCCTTTACCGGCGATGAGGAGACCGATGGCGCTGCTGGTCCAGGACAACTCGCGCCGCGGAAAGTGAAGATCGAAGTCTCTTCAGCCGCTCAAGGCGAAGACGATCGTCTTCCCGCCGACAGCATTTCGTACTTTCCCGCCCGGCTCGTTCGCGGCATTCCGGCTTTGATCGTCGACGGCGATCCTTCGTCCGCCTTCGGCAAAGCCGAGTCGTTTTATCTCAAGCGTGCTTTGTCGCCGCACGGCCCGGTTCCCAGCGGCATCGCCGCCGATATCGTGACCGAGAGCGAATTTGAATCGCTCAAGCTGGATAAGTACCAAGTCATCTTCCTCCTCAATGTTTATCGTCTCGGAGAAAAGCCCGAAGAAACCATCGCCGCGCTGGAGCGCTGGGTCGCGGCTGGCGGCGGGCTGGTGATTTTCCCCGGCGATCAAATCGACGAAGCCTTTTTCAATCAGCATTACTTCAAGGATGGCAAAGGACTGTCGCCGCTGAAGCTCGAGAACATCAAGGGTGACGAAACCGACGAAACTTGGTCGCTCCTTCGCGTCGAGCAGACCAATCACGAAGTGCTCAAGGTGTTCGGCGGTCAAAACAACCCCTTCCTCGACAACGTGAAGCTCTTCCGCTGGTGGGGCTCGAGCCCAATCAAGGAACAGGTCGGCAATCAGGTGGCGATCACGGCCAAGCTGAACGATCCGGATGATTCGCCGGCTTTCGCCGAACGATCGTTCGGTCAGGGCCGCGTCTTCTTCAGCGCCGTTCCGGCCGATGCCGATTGGACGAACTGGACGAGCGACCCGAGCTATTTGATCGTGATGCAGGAAATGGTCCGCTACCTGGCTGGCAATCGGGGCGATCAAGGTTTGCTCCGCGTCGCCCAGCCGATCCGGCAACCGCTCGATCTGACGAACTACGAAATCGACGCCTCGCTCGAAGGCCCTCGCGAACGCAAAGCCAACGTGCAAGCCACGGCCATTGATGGCGACGAACCAGCGAAGAAGGACGAGCCAGCGACCACGCCCCAGCCGCTCGATGTCGCTGCCGTGGCTCCCACCAACGGCAAATCAAACGGCCAAGCCACCGTCTGGCGGCTGGAATATCCGAGCACCGATCTGCAGGGCTTTTACGAATTGAAACTCGCCCGCCGTGGTTCGACAAATCCCGAAACAGTGTTGTTCGCGGCCAATGTCGATCCGACCGAAGGTGATTTGAAGCGTGTCGACCAGGCCGTTTTGAAGAAGAACCTCGGCGATGCGAAAGTCGAAATCATCACGGCCGACAAACTGAGTGGTCTCGACAGCAGCGGCGCCAATTCGGAGATCTGGTGGTACCTGCTGTGGGCCGTGGTCGTGGTGCTCTGCTCGGAGCAATTATTTGCCTGGTGGTTCGGTCGGGCGCGATAATGCGGTGGTCAGCCGCCGGCAAAAACATTTGGTAGGAGGAACTGAAATGGCCCATCGTCAACCCACTTGTCCGCGCTCGGTTTCATCAAATGGCAAGTGGTTCCTCGCGATGCTCCTCGGCATTTTCGCGGGGCCGTTGCTGTGGAACGCCGTTGCGCAACCTCCCACAGTGCTCCCCGCACCAGCCGTGCGCCGCTTGGCTCCCGGCGGCGCTGCCGACAAAGCCAAGGCCAGCGATGACGCGGCCGAACAGATGAAGGACTTGTCCGAGAAGGAATTTCCTGGCGGCGCTCCGCTCAAGACCGATCCCGAACAACAACGCCTGCTGAAGCGCGCTGAAGTCTGCGTCGCCGACGGTCGCCTCGATTTGGCCACCGTGCTGTGGCAGAAAGTGCTCGACGAAGCGGGCGATACGCTGATGACCCGCGACGGCGGGTTTTATACCTCGCTGGCGGAAGAAGTCGAGCGGATGATCATCACGCTGCCACCCGAGGCTCTCCGCACCTACCGCTTGCAAGCCGATGGCCAGGCCGAGTTGATCATTGCCAAGGCCGCGCCGGGCGACGAAGAAAACGCCCTGGCCGAAGTCGTTCGCCGTTACTTCCTCAGTTCGGCTGGCGACGATGCAGCCTACAAACTGGCCTGTCTCGCCATCGATCGCCATGACTTTGTCGGCGCGAGTCGTTTGCTCGGCAAGATCATTGAGCAGTATCCCGATCCGTCGATGCCGAAGAGCGAAGTGCTGCTGCGCCTCGGCGTCGCGAGCGCTCGCATGGGCGATCGCGAAGCGGCCAAGAAGTGGCTGACGAAGTATGCCACCGTCGGCGGCGAACGGCCGAGCAGCGAAGTCTTCGACATGGTCCTCACCGATGTCGCGCAATCGACGCAGCAGAGCGTGGCCGCAGGTTCGGCAACGGACAATTGGTCGATGCTGCTTGGCGGCGGTTCGCGCACCGGCCACATGCAATCGTTGCCGAGCGAAGCCACTGCTCGCACGCTGACCGAAGCCTTCGTCTATCAATATCAACTCGCAGCCGGCGAGGGTGGCGGTCAGAATCCGTGGGGCAACATGATGGGTTCGATGGGCCTGCACGGCCGTCCGCATCAGCAGCCCGGCGGCCGCAATGTGCCCGCCATTCCCCGCGAACCACTCGTCAACGCGTGGCGGCAAAATCGTTGGATGCCAACGTCGCAGTTGCTCTTCGACAAAGGAATGGTGATTGTCAAAACGGCCGACGAACTGGTGGCCTTCAAAGCCGGTGCGTCCGAGCGCGAACCCGCCTGGCAGACCGTTCGCCAGAACGAATACAACCTCGACGGTCAGACGGCTGACATGTCGCGGATGCAGCAACAGGGGATGCCGACTGGCGGTAACGAGCCGAAATCGGTCGGCGAAGTGTTTCTGTTCGGCGATCGCGTGCACCAGTCGATGTCGATTCACAAAGGCATCGTCTACTGCCTCGAAGGAAAAGACTTCGACGCCTTCAAGCCGCCGGTTCCCGGCATGGCTCTCGCAGGCAAACCGTTCCAATGGAACGTGACGCCGCGGCGCACGCGCAGTAACTTCCTCGCCGCCTATCAGGTGAACTCCGGCAAATTTGCAGGCCGTCGCGCTGCCAGTGACGAAGACAAAGAAGGCTCGCAAGACGTCGGCTTCCTCGGCGCTCCGGTCGGCTTCGGCAATCTGTTGCTCGTGCCGGTTACCGATGGCGGCGCCATCTGGCTGTACGCTCTCGAAGAAGCCCGTATGAAGGCCGGCGACAATTTCATGCCCACCGTTTGGAAGTGCTACCTCTGCGACGAACCGTCGAAGGGCTGCAATCCCTGGTCGACCATCGTGCCGGCTCTCGACGGTCGCGATTTGTATCTGACCTGCGGCACGGGCGTGGTGTTCAACGTCGATGCCGTTTCCGGCACCGTCCGTTGGGCGACTCGCTACACGCGCGAAGGAACGCCCGATCAGCGGATGCGAAATTACGGCAACATGCAGAACCGCGAACTCTATCGCGAGTGGGAAGACGACGTCGTTATTCCGCACGGTCGGGCACTGATCGTGATGGCTTCGGATAACCGGACAGTCTTTGCCCTCGATCGCCGGACGGGCGAAGAGCTCTGGAGTTCGCCGCGGTTCGATCTCCCCAAGCCTTCGGATAAGCTCCCCGCGACTTATTGCCTCGGCGTGAAAGGTCCCTACCTCTATGTCGCCGGCAAGAACATCGTCCGTTGCATCAAGGCCACGGGCGGCAGCCGCGTGTGGGAAAAGGAAATCGAAGATTCGTACGGCCACGGCGTGCTGACAGCCGACGCGATGTACGTGCCGGTCCGCGATTCGATTCTCAAGCTCGATCTGGAAACCGGTAAGGACCTGGGGCAAGTCGGCGTCGCCCTGCCCACCGATGATCCGGTCGGCAATATCTATTCCGATGGTCAAAAGCTGTGGGTCGCCGGCGCGGGTCGCGTCTACGCGATGACCACGCTCGAACATCGGCTGAAGACTCTTTCCGAACAAATCGCCGCCGGCGATCCCGAAGCGCAGCTGACGCGCATGCGGCTGATGTTTAAGGACAAGAAGCTCGACGAAGCCCTAACTGATCTGCGCGGCGCGTATCAGCTCTTCCGCCAGAAGGTCGCGCCCGATGAATCGGTCACGCGGTTGTTCCAAGCGATGCACGAACTCAAGCTGCCGCAAGACAAGCCGCTGATCGCGCTCGACTTGTTGAACGAGTTGTTTGTCAAGGGTTCGCCGCCGCCGTTCAATGCCGAGCTGAAAGCCAAGCGAAGCGAAATGCTCCTTACTTCCTTGCGCAACGCTCGCCAACAAAAGCTGCCGCAACTGACGGCTGCGCTGCTGCAAGTCGCGCCGCTCCTCGATACCGATCACCTCGTTCACTCGGCCGCCTCGGCCATTCAGTTCACCGCGACTGCTGAGGACCGCGAACGGCTGACGGCAGCCATCGTCAGCGATCAACCGATCGCGCAGGCCATCTCCATCGGCGGTCTCGCCAAGATCGCCGGCGCCGAAGCCAAGGATGCGCTGACCAAAGTAATCTCGACTGGCGATGAACGCTCGAAGCTGGCCGGCGCTCGCGCACTGGCCAATCTCGGCGAGCGCGACAGCCTCAAGACGTTCCTGGAACTGCTGAACTCAGACAACTCCCGCACCCGACTCCGCAGTCATCAGGCGTTGCGTTCCCTCTCGGGAAAGCAGGTTGCCTTTTCGACCGAAGCTAAACCAGAAGAGCGAGCCAAGGGAGTTGAGGAATGGAAGAAATGGGTCGAAGCCGAAGGCCAAACAGCCAAGCTGACGATTCCACTTCCCGAAAACGACCTGCCGCTCGGTCGCATACTGATGGTCTCTTACGGCCAGTCGACCGTCATCGAACTCGATGGCGACAAGAAGGAACGCTGGCGCACGCGGGCGATGAATCCTTGGTGCTGCCAAGGTTTGCCGAACGGCAATCGTTTGATCGCCGGTTTCAACCAGGGCCAGAACAGCGTCATCGAATACAACGAAGACGGCAAGGAAATCTGGCGGAAGGATCGCTTGCCGGGCATTCCTTACAGCGTGCAACGCCTCGAAAACGGCAACACGCTGGTGGCTTGCAAAGATCAGCAACAGATCGTGGAAATTTCTCCTGATGGCACGACGAAGTCGATGCAGGTGCCAGGGCATCCGATGTATGCCCAGCGTTTGGAAAACGGCAATACGCTAATCGCCCTGCAGCAAGGCAGCCGCGTAATTGAGATGAATGCGAAGAACGAGACCGTGTGGGAAGCCCGCGCCATGAATGGGCCCTGCTTTGCCCAGCGGCTGGAGAATGGCAACACGCTGATCGTGCAGATGCATACCGGCCAAGTGGTGGAAATGGATGCCGCTGGCAAGGACCCGGTTTGGACCAGCCGCGTGCCACTCGTCAGCCCGATGTGCGCCCAGCGCCTGCCGAACGGCAACACCTTGATCGCCGACAATAACGGCGTGACCGAGGTCGATGCCTCCGGCCAGCAAGTGAAATGGCGCCACGCTCAGAACAACGTCACCGGCGTTTCGTCGTATTAATCATGAACTGCTTCCGTCATCTGCGACTCTTCGCCCACAGCGCGTCCTGCGTGCTGCTGGTCGCGTTGTTGTTGCTGGGGACGACGGCAGTTTACGGCGAGGATGACATCTACGTTCAGCACCTGGCCAAGTACGGTGTCGAGCCAACGGCGGAGTCGATTGCCGCTTATTTGAAATCGCTCACGCCTTCGACCGATCAAAAGCAGACGCTGCAGAAACTGATCGGCAAGCTGGATGACGAATCATACGCGACCCGCGAAGCCGCCACGCGCGAACTGGTTCGTCAGCCAAGCGGCCTCAACGAATTGCTGGCTGCCGCCATCGCCGGCGGCAATCCCGAGGTTCGCTGGCGGGCACAACTCGTCTCCGAACAAACTACCCGCGAAAGTCAGGCCCTGCTGCATGCCGCGCTGATGGCCATCGCGCAGCAAAAGATCACCGGCCTGGCGACTCCGCTGCTCGAAGTGTCGCAGTTCTGCACAGCTGAACCGCTCCGCAGCCCCCTTCGCCGCGCGCTGGTTGCCACGCTCCTGCCGAATGACACTTCGCTGCTGACAGCCGCACTGAAAGCACCGGAGGCGGACCTGCGAGCACTCGCGGCCTACGCCCTGCCTTCGGCTTCTGCGACGCTTGCCGACGAGCAACTGCCGAAGCTGCTGAGTGACGATTCAACGGCGGTGAAAATGGTCGCCGCCCGCGCGCTTGCCAATCATGGTCGGCGCGAAGCGTTGCCGGTGCTCGTCGAATTGCTCGGCGCCGACGACCTGCCGCTGCGTGTCGAAGCCTTTCGCACGCTCAAGGCAGCCACTGGTCAGTCGCATTCCTTCGTCGTTTATGATTCCGCCGAAAAGCGGGCCACGCAGCAACAAGGCTGGCGCGATTGGCTCGCCGGTGACGGCAAGACGGCAGAGCTGAAGTTCCCGCTGCGCGAATCGCAGATCGAACTCGGCCGCTTGCTCGTCTGCGATCAGCAGCAGAATCAGCTCATCGAGTACGACGCGCAAGGGAAAGTGGTTTGGACCAAACAAACGCCGCCGCAGCCCTGGGGCTGCCAGGGTTTGGAAAACGGTCATCGCCTGGTTTGCTGCTACACCGAAAAAGTAGTGATCGAATACGACACCAAAGGCGACGAAGTGTGGAAGGCCGGCGGTTTGCCTGGCGGTCCGACCAGCGTGCAACGCCTCGAAAGCGGCAACACGCTGCTGGCTTGCACCGAGGGCTCGGAGCTGGTCGAGGTCGATCGCAGCGGCAAAATCGTCTGGCGTGTCCAGGTCGAAGGTCGCCCCGTCGATGCTCGCCGGCTCGAAGACGGCCGGACGTTGGTCGCGCTGCAAAACGCTCAAAAAGTGGTCGAGGTCGATACGGCAGGCAAAGTTGTGTGGGAACTAGCCGGCGTGGGAAACGCTTTCTGTGCGCAGCGGCTCGACAACGGCAACACGCTGGTCTGCACGGTCGGCAACGCTCAGGTTCGGGAGTTCGACCGCGACGGCAAAGTGGTTTGGGCCCAAGGAAAGTTCCAGACTCCCTACACCGCACAACGATTGAGCAACGGCAACACGATGGTTGTCGACCGCAAAGGCGTGCATGAAATCGACCCTGCCGGCGAAGAAGTCAGCCTGGTTGCCACACCCCGCCTCAGCCGCGCTTGGAAGTATTGATCGACACCGCTAATCCTCACTGACGAATCACACCCAAATCAGCCAACCTCTCGCAATCGAGTTTACATTGAACGCTTTCCTCCTTGCCGCCGACACCCCTGCTGCCGAACCGTGGTGGCATCGGCTGTTGCAATTTCTGGGTCATGATTTTCGCGACGTCGCGCCCGGCGAGAAGATCGAGTTTCAGTGGACCAACATGCCCGCCAGCGCCGGCGTGTTCGTGCTGATCGGCGTGGTCTTCGCGCTGCTGTACGCGGTCTTCTTTCTCTATCGTCGCGAGCTCGAAACCTGCCCGCGCTGGATCAAGTACACCCTCGCCGGTTTGCGATCTGCCGTGGTGCTGCTGCTGACCATCGTCTTCCTCGGACCGGCACTGGTCGTGGTCAAGGAACGCACCATCAAGCCGACGCTGATCCTGGCGCGCGACGCTTCGCTGTCGATGAACACCACCGACCGCTTTGCCGATGAACTCACAGCCGCCCCGACGGCGGCTGCACTGCAGATGAGCGTGAATGAACTGCGCGAGCAGAAGTTGACGCGGGCTCAGATTGTCGACAAGTTGCTCGATCCGACCAACGAATATCACTTGCTCAGTCAACTCGCCACACGTGGTCGCGTGCAAACGTTGGACTTCGCCGATCGCGTCGAAAAACTCGAAGTCCGCGGCTCGACGGGCACCACGGAAAAGAAACCCGACGCCCCGGCCAATGATCCCAAGGCGAACGACCCAAAATCCAAAGACCCCGCGCAACCCGCCGCGCTCCCCAAGCTGAATGCCAACGGCCGCGGCACCGACTTTTGGACCGCCATCCGCGAATCCGCCGCCAGCGATAATCCTGCCGCGGCCATTTTCTTCAGCGATGGCCAGCACACCGCCAAGGATGACCCGCTGACCGCCGCTCGCGAAGCCAAAGAACGCGGCATGCCGCTGTTCATCGTCGGCGTGGGTGATCCCAGCGTGCCGAGAAACATCAAGGTCTCGAATGTTTATGTCCGGCCGCAGGCCTGGCAGAACGAGCCCTTCGAAATCGATCCCGTGATCGTTGCCAACGGCATCGACTCGACCGAGGTTCGCGTCGAACTGATCGAACAGCGCGTTTCCGACAGCGACCAAGCCGTCGGCGAAGGGACCGTGGTCCAATCGCAGCAAGTTACCTTCGATCGGCAAAACACGCGCAAACAGGTGCAGTTCTCGCACACGCCCAAGGAAGCGGGCCGAGCCGTCTATCGCGTCCGCGTCGAACCGCTAGAAGACGAACTCGACGATGCCGACAACGAAATGTCTTCCCCCGTCGTGAAGATCCTCAGCCGCGAGCGCGTCCGCGTGCTGCTCGTCGCCGGTGCGCCCACCTGGGAGTTCCGCCTCGTGCAAAAGCTGCTCGCGCGCGACAAAACGATTGTCGTTTCCTGCTGGCTGCAAACGCTCGATGAAGAACGAGCTCAGGAAGGTACGCGGCAGATCTCAGCGCTGCCGGTCACGCGCGAGGATCTGTTCTGGTACGACGTGATCATGCTCTTCGATCCCAATCCGCAGGAGTTCGATCAGCAGTGGGTCGAGCTCGTGAAGCAGTTCGTCGGCGAACACTCCGGCGGTCTGCTCTTCATGGCAGGACCAAAACACTCCGGCCGTTTTTTGACGGGCGCACGAACCAGCGAATTCCAAAAGATTCTGCCCGTCAGTTTCGGCGACGTCGGCGCGATGGAAGTGGCATCGCTCCTCACGACCAATCAACGTGCCTGGCCGCTGAAGGTCGTGCAATCGAACGCCGATCACGCGATCATGCGGTTCTATCCCGATCGGCAGGAATCGCTGCAGCGGTGGGAAACACTGCCGGGCATTTTCTGGAGCTTTCCGTCGCAAGGACCGAAGCCCACGGCGCAGGTATTGCTCGAACATAGCGATCCCACGCTCCGCAGCGTCGAAGGCTCTCGGCCACTCATCGTCGCAGGCCGCTATGGCTCGGGACACACGTTGTACTTGGGCATGAACGGCACTTGGCGGTGGCGTCGCGCCGGCCGGCAAGCCGAGTTCTTCGATAAGTTCTGGATTCAAAGCGTGCGCTATCTCGTCGAAGGTCGCTCGCTCGAAGGTCGTCGCCGCGGCAAGTTGAATACCGACAAGGATCGCTACGAAGTGGGTGAGCGCGTGACGATCACCGCCAACCTGCAAGATCCAACCTATAACCCGCTCGAGCTGCCGAGTGTCGAAGCGACGGTTCAGGTCGGCAGCGAAGCACCCGAAACGATTCGCCTGCAACCCACACCCAATCAAAAGGGAAATTACGAAACGACCGTCACCGCCAAGAAGATCGGCATCAACATGCTGCGGATCAACATTCCTAGCGGTGACGCGGAAGGGGCCACGCTCGAGTTGCCGTTCACCGTCGAGTTGCCGAGCGTCGAGACCAGCCAGGTTTGGCTCGATACCGAACGGCTCACCAATCTCGCCGAACTTTCCGGCGGCAAGTACTTCTCCGTGAATCAACTGAAGGAACTCGCCGCGGCGATTCCCGATAAATCTGAAACGATCGAAGTTCGTGAAAAGCCCGATCCGCTGTGGGACGTGCGGGGCATGCTCTTCGCGCTTGTCGGTCTGCTCGGTGTCGAATGGTTCGTCCGCAAGCAATGCAAATTGATGTAAGCCAACTTTCGCTCTGATTTCCACTCGATTTCATTGCCGTCATTCAAAGCAGTAATCCTCATGTCCGATATTTCCCTTCCTCAGCTGTCGCAACTAACCAGCGATGTCGTCAATCGGCTGGCCCAGCTCCGCCGCCAGTTGGCCGTTTGGTTTTGGGTCGACGGTCTCAGCCGCATTCTCTGGGCGGTCATCGCGCTGCTGGCGATCGACATGGTCATCGACCTCGTCTTTCGCATGGACAAGCCGCAGCGCGCGGTGATGCTGGTGCTCATCGCCGGCGCGCTCGCCTGGATCACCTGGCGCCGTTTGCTGAAACCGCTGGGGGCCAACATCAGCGACGACGCGCTCGCCCTCGAAGTGGAACGCCGCAATCCGGGCCTCAGCCAGAGCATGATCAGCGCGCTACAGTTCTCGCGAATGGAAGATCTCGAAGGCCGCGGCTATTCGCAGGCCATGGTCCGTCAGACCGTGCAACGCGGAGCGACGGCCTCGGCCGATCTGAACTTCGGTGCAGTCCTCGACGATCGCGAGTTTCGACTCAACTCCTTTTTGCTCCTCTCCGCCGGTGCGCTGCTCGTCGCGCTCGCCATCGGCAGCGTGACTCATCCGCTGCTGCACATCTGGGCCAACCGCAATCTGTTGCTCGGCGACCTGGTTTGGCCGCAGAAGACATACCTCAAAATCGAGCGCGCCGACAACGGCAAGGTCGTGTTTCCTCGCGGTGAAGACTGGACGCAAGTTGTCTCGGTCACCAAGGAGAGCGAAGTCGTTCCCGAAAATGTCTACATCGATTTCCGCCGTGCTCGCGGCCGGGCGACGCAGACGATGAAGCACAAAGAAGGTTCCAACTCAGAGGAAGTGAAGGCTCAGTTCGAAGCCATCTTTGCCAGCGTGATCGAGCCCTTCGAGTTTCGCGCTCGCGGCGGCGATGCCTACACGCCCTGGGTTACCGTCGATCTGGTCGAACAGCCTTCGATCAGTGATTTGCAACTGGAAGTCGATCCGCCGAAGTACACCAAGCTACCGCCGCAACCGCTGCCGCCGGGTCGTGGACCCTACTTCATTCTGAAGGGGAGCACGCTCCACTTGAAAGGAACGGCGAACAAGGAACTGGTTCGCGCGGAGATTCGCCATGACGGCAAATCGCAAAAGCTGAGCATCGCCGGCGGTAAAAAGATCTCGGGCGAACTGCCGCCAGCCGACATCGCCGCGACGCAGTATGTGCTCGATCTCGAAGACACGCTCCATCTCACCTCGCGCCGGCCGACTTCGTTTGGCCTGCGGATCCGGGCTGATCGCGAGCCGCGTGTGCGCGTCCGCCTGATCGGCGTGAGCGGCATGGTCGTTCCCAAGGCTCGCATTCCCTTCCGCTGCATCGTCACCGACGACTTCGGCGTGACCAATCTCAACGTGCAGTTTCAGTGGCGCGGCGATGACCCGGCCCGCCCCGAAGGAAAGGGCGAGTTCAAGTTCGACGCCATCAAACCGAACCTCGGCAAAGCGGAGCTCAACCTCGACGACGTGCTGGAACTCGAATCGCACAATATTCCGACCGGCAGCGGTCTGACGTTCCATTTCGCCTCGACCGACAACGACGACGTCTCTGGCCCGAACATCGGCCGCTCTTCGGATTTCCTCCTCCGCGTGGTGACCGAGGAAGAACTCCGCACCGACTTGCTCCGCCGCGAAAAAGAACAACGGCAAGAGTTCGAACGGCTGGTCAAGGGTGAGGAAGATCTGCAAACCGACGCCAAGGCTCTGGAGGCCGCTTCACGCGAAGCCGCCGAACTCACGCCGGAGCAAAAAGACCAGCTGATGCAGATGCAGAAGAAGCAAAAGGTCTACGCCACCAACGTCAACGCCATCGCCGAGCGGATGGCGAACATCCTGATCGAGGTCGAGAACAACCGCCTCGAAGAAGCCAACGGCAAGCTGCAGGGGCGGCTCAATGAAATCATCAAGCCGCTCCGCGAGCTGGCCGATGCCGATATGCCCGCCATCGTGCAATCGCTCGATCAGGTTCGCCGTCAAGGAAGCCTGCAAAAGGAGCGGGCCGAAGCCATTACTGCCACGCTCGGTCTGGAAGAAAAAGCCGTCGAGAAGATGAAGCGAGTCCTGTCGCTGATGGTGAAGTCGGAAGGCTACCAGGAAGCGGTGAACCTGCTGTACGAAATTCAGAAGTCGCAGCAGGACGTGCTCGAGCGGACCGTCAAGGAACAGAAGGAGCGCATCCAGCGGATTCTAGAAGGTAAAGAAACACCCAAGCCGTAGTCTCCCTTAAGTTCCTTCGCTTGCGAAAAATATAACACCCGCGCCGAGTTTCCGTCGTCTCGCGAAGGACCACGGCGATCAGCGCTTGCGCCAAAAAACGGCTGTGATATTGCTGTTTTTATATAACAGTTTATCACAGCCTATTTTTAATCTCTTGCGCACTTCTGTTGGGCAAGCGTTTCTTTCCGTGCATGGCGAGGATTTCGGGAGGGCGAGGCTCCTGCCGAGCCGCCGAGGTGGAATTGCGAAGGCCGTAGGCGACTGCTTTCGACCGGCGCGGCTCGGCGGGAGCCTGTCACGCGACACAAAGTTTTGCCGCGTTAATAGCGACATAAAGTTTTGCCGATCTAGCTAGCTTTCATGTTCACTTGTCTACGCCAGTGTTTTCATTTGCGACGCTGCGCCGGCCCTGGCACTTGGAGAGTGCGCACGGCGTGTGGAGTCCAGTCGGAGGCGTATATCGCTCGCAGTTGGTTGCCTGGTTCATCGGTCACCAGCCATTCCAAGCGATCGGGGTCGAAGCTCAGGTACACGTCGCGGCCGGCGTGTCGGGCGCCGATAAACAGCTTGCGGTGATACGGCCCGATCTTGCCCGACTGATCGACACGACGGGGCACGCAATAGGTGCTGAGATGCTCAAGCACGCGGTCCCAGTTCCAGTGACGTCGTTCCCAACCTGCCGTGTAGGTGCGCCCCGAATGCTTCAGCTCGGGGAACGCCACGACTCGCGGCTGCTTGTGAATTGCGGGATAAACTTCGCGTTGCAAGCGATCTTCATGCCGCAGTCGCGATTGAAACTGACGCACAGTTCGGCACTGCCGCGGTTCCGCCCAAGTATTCACCAGGCTCTGACTTCGTTCGATCACGCCGTTCTCCTGCGGTCGGCGCGGCGTGTTCCAGTGCATCTCAATACCCAAGCCGATGAGCCATAGCGCGAGCGCGGTGGGGAGATCGCTCCACGAACCCCACGGTGCGCCGTTGTCGACACGCATCACGTGCGGCCTTCCATATTCGCTAAAAACCTGCCGCAAACAGGCCTGCACGCGAACCACGGGAACCTGCGTGAAGTGACCGAGGGGAAAAAACAAACGACATTAGCACCGCGCCGCTGCACTCATCGGCCACGCGCAACCACGACACCGGCGCGCCGCTGGCCAGTCGCTTCTGCTCCGCAGCATCAATCTGCCAAACGTGGTGCGGCTGCTCTGCTCGCGTCACGCGCGTGCCCTGGCGACGACCACTCGGCGCAGGCCGCGTGGTCCGCAACCAGCGCTGCAATGTGCGCGTGCTGGGAAGTTGAGCCGCAACAAACCACCGCGTTAATTCAATTCGCAAACGCTCAGCGCCCCAGCGCCGATGCTGCTCACGCAATCGCAATGTTCGCCGCCGCACCACTTCCGCATCCTGCGAACGCTCTCTGCCGCACGCCTGATAATTGGCCGCCAACGCAGCCTCGCCCCGCGCCCGCAACCGCTGCAAAAAGCTCCTCACCGTCCGCTCGCACAACTCCAACTCCTGGGCGATGAGCGCCACCGACTGCCCATTCTTAGATCGTCGCCAAATCGCCCGCCGAACCGCCAAAGCCAAAGCACGAGGCATGATCGAATCTCCGCAGCAACGAATTCACCAGACGCCCGAGACGAACTCATGCTACCGAATCCCACAACCCGGCAAAACTTTATGTCGCGATTAACGGCAAAACTATGTGTCGCGATTAACGGCATAACTTTATGTCGCGTGACAGAGCCTCGCCCTCCCTTCGTTCGCCGCGAGACCATTTGCCTGCGTGAATGGTTACTGCCGCTATTGGGAATTTACCGCTGCCGAAATCGATTCGTGGTAGATTGACCTGCTATGAGCTCACTACCTGTCAGCATTTTTAACGATGTGATTGGCCCCGTGATGCGTGGGCCGTCGAGTTCGCACTGTGCGGCGGCGCTGCGGATTGGCAGGCTCGCGCGCGATCTGATGGGCGGCGAGATCGACGAAGTGCTCGTTGAGTTCGATCGCAACGGCTCGCTGCCGACGACGCACGACAGCCAGGGCTCCGACATGGGGCTGTTCGGCGGCTTGATGGGCTGGGAAGCCGATGATGAACGGCTGCCTGATTCGCCGCGGCTGCTCGAGGAATCCGGCGTTCGCATTCGCATTGAAACGGTCGATGCGGGCGATGAGCATCCGAATACGTATCGCTTAACGCTGCGCAACAAAGACGGGCAGCACTTCTTGCGCGCTATCTCGACTGGTGGCGGCATGATGGAGGTGATCGAGATCGACGGCTACGAGGTTTCGCTCTTCGGCGACTTTCACGTGACGCTGATTTGGACCACCAGTGAGCGGCTGCTGGTGCACAAGTGTCCCACTTTGTGTTCGGCGACCTTTTTCGACCCCGGTTTGCTAGTTGTTCAAGCGAATGAGTTTGTCTCGCCAGCGCTAATCCAGGAGTTTCAGGCGAAAGGGCACCCAATCACCGCCGTTCAGCGACTCGCGCCGGTGCTGCCGGTGTCGTCGTTCGTCGGCATGACGACGCCGTTTTCCAGTTGCGCAGAAATGCTGAGTTACGATGCGGGCCGCAATACGCCGCTCGCCAAGCTCGCACTGCTGTACGAACAACAACGCAGCGGTCTCAGCGAAGAAGCCGTCATCGACAAGATGATCTCCATCGTGCGCATCCTCCGCAAATCGATCGCGCAGGGGATCGCCGGCACCGAATACGCCGATCGAATTTTGCCGCCGCAAACGCCGTCGTTCGCGGCCGAACTAAGCGCTGGCCGACTGCTCGGTGGCGACGCCTTGAATAGGTGTATTCTTTATGTCTCCGCTCTCATGGAAGTGAAGAGCTCGATGGGCGTGATTGTGGCAGCACCCACGGCCGGCGCTTGTGCTGCCTTGCCGGCCGCAGTTATTGCCCTGGCAGAAGTCATGGGCAAGAACGAACGCGAGATGGCCGAGGCGCTGCTCGCGAGTGGCTTGATCGGCGTGTTCATTGCGTCGCGCTGGACTTTCGCTGCCGAAGTAGGTGGTTGCCAGGCCGAAGGTGGATCAGCTGCGGCGATGGCTGCGTCAGCTCTTGTCACGCTGGCTGGTGGTTCATTACCGCAAGCGCTGGCCGCCTCGTCGATGGCGATGCAGAGCATGATCGGGCTGATCTGCGATCCGGTGGGCAATCGAGTAGAAGTTCCTTGCCTGGGCAAGAATGTGATGGCGGCCACGAACGCGCTCGCCTGTGCGAATATGGCCCTCGCGAACTTCGCGCAGATCATTCCTTTCGATGAAGTGGTCGATACCGCGATGCGCGTGGCGAAGCAGATGCCCCGCGAGCTGCGTTGCACGAATCTCGGTGGCTTATCGATTACGCCGACGTCGCAGGCGATCGAAGCCGACCTAGTCGCGCGAAAGTCGTGTGGTAACGGTTGTGGCTGCGGCGTGCCGGTGCGCACGCCATTGACCTTGATCGGTAAGTGATCGCGCTGCGAGTTTCTCAATCAACTCGCCTGTTAAACCTTGCCGATTGTGGCGACTGTTCGCACCACGGCAACTCTGCCTCGTCGCTTGCGTTCCGGTTGTAACGCCTGCGCAGTCTCTTTGCTGCGGCGTACTGCAAGAGTGTGCTGGCAGAGCCCTGAATGCCTAAAGCGGCGCACAAAGCAAGTCGAAGGTAGAGGTTAGATAGAACCTTTTGCTGACGCGTAGACACGGGCAGCAAGGACGCAGCTACCCGAAGGACTCGGAACACCCGTTACGACCGTCAGCCTCGATCGGCGATGTTCGGAAAGTGGCAGAAACCGAGTCCCGCCGATTTGCGAGTTGAGGTTCTTTAAGTCACGGTTCGTTAATCGATGGTGTTGACGGTTTGCAGCCCAGCCAGCAGCCGCACAGCCAATGCCGACATCCGGAACCTTTTTCGTTTTCCGGCTAAGGCTCCACAAGGTTTTCACAACTCACAAGGGTGCATGGCATGAGCCGTATTAACACAAACGTCAGTTCTTTGATCGCGCAGAAGACCCTCACACGGTCGAACGATCAGTTGCAAGAAGCTCTTAGCCGCTTGAGCACCGGTGTGCGGATCAACAGCGGTAAAGACGACCCGGCCGGTTTGATCGCCAGCGAAAACCTTCGCCGTGACATCACCTCGTCGCAACGGGCGATCAGCAACACCGAACGAGCCACGCAGCTCATCAGCACCGCTGACTCGGCCCTCGGCCAGATCAGCAACCTGCTGAACGACGTTCGCGGTCTGGTGACCGAAGCCGCCAATACCGGTGTGCTCAGCGACGAACAAATCGCTGCTAACCAGCTGCAAGTCGACAGCTCGCTCGAAGCCATCGACCGTATCGCTCAAGTCACGACGTTCCAAGGCCGCAAGCTGCTCGACGGCAGCCTCGACTTCATCAAGACCACGACCTCGGGCGGCAGCTCGCTGGTCGACCTGAACATTCAAAAAGCCAACCTGGGCCAAACGGGCTCGCTGAGCGTTGCGGTTGATGTTACCGCCGCCGCGACTCGCGCCTCGGTCACCACGAACGCTGCCGCCATCAACTATGGTCCGGGCGCTGCTTCGAGCGGTTCGATCACGCTGCCGACCGTTACCACTCCGCAGTCGCAAGCCGCGGGCAACCTCAACCTGAGCGGTGCTGCTGGTCAGATCAACATTCAAGCCGTCAACGGCGGTGCCGCTCAAGGCGCCACGGGCAATGCGACGGACGTGCAAGTGCAAGCGGCTGCCAACGTCGCTCAAGCGACTGGCAATATCTCGCTCGGCAACTCGGGCGCGGTGATCAACGTTCAAGCTGCTGCCGGTGGTGTGGCTGACGGTACGGTTGGCAATGCTGCCGACGTCACCATTCAAGCCGCGGCTGGCATCGCCCACGCTTCGGGTACGTTGACCCTGACGAACGGCTCGATCAACATCTCGGCCGCTTCGGGCAGTGCTGCTCAAGGTGCGACGGGCAACGGTGTGACGATCGTGTTGACCAATTCGGGTGCGAGCACGACCGCTGCTTACGACTCGGGCACGAACACGTTGACCATCGACGTCGCCAGCGCTGGCGATACGATCTCGAACATCAGCGCTGCCATCGATGGCACCTCGGCCTTCGTCTCGTCGGTTGCGACCGGCGGTGCGGGCGCCTACGACGTGGGTGACAACAGCGCGGGTCTCACGAGCGTTCTCTCGGGTGGTAACAACGGCACGACCAGTGCTTCGTACAATGCCGGCACGAACCTGATCACGGTCAACGCTGCGTTGGGCGCCACGGTGACCAGCATCGCTTCGGCGATCAACGGCCTGGCCGATTTCAATGCGACGGCGACCTTCGGTGGTGGTAACACCTACCAACAAGCCGACAACGCCACGAACAACAACTTCCTGTCGGGCGGCAACAACGGCACGACCTCGGTCAGCTACAACTCGACCAGCAACCTCATCACCGTGAACGCCGCGGTGGGTGCGACGGTTGGCTCGATCGCCACCGCGATCAACGGCCTGGCCGACTTCAACGCTTCGGCCACGCTCGGCAGCGGCAACTCGCTGACCGGTGCTGACTACACGACGACGAACAACCTGTTGTCGGGTGGTGCGAACGCGGTGAATGCGAACGACGTGATCACGATCACCTCGAACACCGACGGCTCGGCCTTCAACGGCACGCTGACCTTTGCCGCCAACGGCTCGGTTCCCGCCAACGGCGTGAGCGTGACGAAGACTGGTCCGAACATCACGGTCAACGTCAACAACACTTCGACCTACAACGTCGATGACCTGGTCACCGCGATCCAAGGCCAGCTGAGTGGTTACACGGTCAGCCGCACTGGCTCGGCTGGTGACGGCAGCTTTGCCGCCGCGACCGAAACTTCGACGACCACGGCTTTGACCGGTGGTACGAACGACACGGGCACGGGCCTCTCGGCCGACCTGGTCTTCAAGCTCTCGGGTGCTTCGGGCTCGCAAGTGTTCACCTTCGCGGCCGGCAACACGCTGACGAACATCGTCGACAGCATCAACCTGGTGTCGGATGCGACCGGTGTCGCCGCCAGCATCAGCTCGGGCACGCTGCAACTCAACTCGACTGCATACGGCAGCAACGCCTTCGTCGATGTCGATGTCCGCAGCGAAGGAACGGGTGGCACGTTCGCCGCCGGCCTGAGCTCGACCCGTAGCACGGGTTCGGATATCGTCGCCACGGTCAACGGTACGCTGGCCAACGGCAACGGTAACCGCCTCTCGATCAACACTTCTTCGCTCGAACTCAACCTGACGGTTGCCGATGGCAGCAGCACCGACGTCAACTTCACCATCAGTGGTGGTGGTGCGGTGTTCCAACTCGGTCCGGACGTGGTCAGCACGCAACAAGCCCGCATCGGCATCGGCAGCGTGAACACTGCCGACCTCGGTGGTACGAACGGCCGCTTGTTCGAACTCCGCTCGGGCAGTGCCAAGGACCTGAAGTCGGACACGACGGGCGCCGCCAAGGTGGTCGATGAAGCGATCAACAAGGTCACTTCGCTCCGCGGTCGACTGGGTGCGTTCCAACGTACGACTCTCGAAACGAACATCGCTTCGCTGTCGGACACGTTGACCAACCTGACCGAAGCCGAAAGCTCGATCCGCGATGCCGACTTCGCCGCTGAATCGGCCAAGCTGACACGTGCTCAAATTCTGGTGCAATCGGGTACCTCGGTGCTCCAAATCGCCAACCAGAACCCGCAACAAGTGCTGTCGCTGCTGCGTGGTTAATCCCCGCTGATCGCGATCACTGATTAAAACTCGCAGCCGCCGGCTTGAGGAAATCTCTCGCTGGCGGCTGTTTTTCTGCGCAGGTTATTGCTGCGAGTACGCAGGTTATTGCTGCGAGTACGCAGGTTATTGCTGCGAGTACGCAGGTTATTGCTGCGAGTACGCAGGAAGTAACTACGGTTGCGCAGGTTTGCTGTCACTAAGTCGCAGTTGCTGCCAGTACGCAGTGTATTCACCGCCGGGGCAAACTTTTTGCTTTGTTCCGATTAGTCCGATAGCCGATGCAATGAGAAGAGGGTATGCGCACCGGTAACCGCTAGCAAAGTAGATGTATGGGTCGGATCACTTCGAGCATCGGTCTCTCGACCGGCATCAATATCGAAGACACGGTTAATAAGCTGATGGAGCTTGCCTCCCAGCCGAAGACAACCGCCACTGCGCGCAAAGCTGCCCTCGGAACGCAGCAAGCTGCCATCACCGATCTGACGGCATCGACCCTGGGCGTGCAATTCGCCGTCAAACGTCTCGCCACAACCTCGCTCTTTACGAAACGGGCCGTTACTAGCAGCTCGACGTTGCTCACAGCGACCGCCACCAGCGGCGTTGCTCCTGGCACTTATCAATTCACTGCCGTTCGTCAGGCTCAAAACGCTCAAGTGCTGAGCTCCGGCGTGGCTTCGAAAGATGCTCCGCTGGGCGTGGGAACATTTTCGTTCCGCTTTGGCGGCGCGATCACTTCGCCGGTTTCGCTCGATGAACTCAATGGCGGCGCGGGCGTGACTCGCGGCAAGATTCGCATCATCGATCGCAATGGCGGCGCGGCGACAATCGACTTGCGTTATGCGCAGACGATCGATGACGTGGTCAATGCGATCAATTCAACCGACACCGCCGACATCACGGCCAGCGTCGAAGGCGATCGGCTGAAAATTACCGATCGCTCGGGTGGCTCGGGCAATTTGCGAGTGCAGGAAGTATCGGGCGGCAGCACCGCCGCTGATTTGGGGCTGTCGGGAATCAACGTCGCGGCGAACTCTGCCACTGGCAACGACGTGCTGAAGTTGCAATCCGATCTGGCGTTGTCGCAGCTCAACGATGGCAACGGCCTGAGTATTCGCACGGGCGTGAGCGATCTCAACGTGACGCTCCGCGATGGAACTTCGCTGTCGGTCGATTTCAATCGCGTCTCGCCGCCGCGCACCGAGAAAACACTGGGCGACTTGATCAATACGATCAACGAAGCCGATCCTACGAAGTTGCGCGCCGAGATCTCGGCCGATGGCGATCGGATTGTGCTGACCGATCTGACGACGGACACCGGTGGCACGTTTGCCGTTTCGAGCACTTCGGGTGGTTCGCTCGCCGAGGACCTCGGGTTGACCGGAACCGCCACGGGCGGCACGCTCAACAGCGGCCGGCTTCGCGGCGGTTTGCAATCGCCGTTGCTGCGGACATTGAATGGCGGCCAAGGCCTGGGAACTCTCGGCACGATCAATCTGACTGACCGCAGCGGCGCGACAGCTTCGATCGATCTCTCCGGGGCCGAAACGCTCGACGATGTGACCAAGGCCATCAACGGCGCCGGTCTCGGTCTGCGCGCCGAGATCAATTCGGCTCGCAATGGTTTGCAGATTGTCGACACGACGAACACCTCCACGAGCAACCTGATTGTCGCCGACGGCGACGCGAACAACACGGCCACCAAGCTCGGCATCGTCGGCAGTGTTTCGACCGATACGATCCGCGGCGGTACGTTGTCGCGGCAAATCGTCAGCGAAAACACTTCGCTCAGCGACTACAACGCGGGCCAGGGCGTGCGCACCGGTTCCTTCCTGATCAAGGATTCGAACGGCCGCGAAGGTGCGATCAATTTCACCACGTTGCAGCCGAAGACGATCGGCGACGTGATCAGTGCCATCAACAATCTGGCTCTCGGCGTAACGGCCAAAATCAATGACACGGGTGATGGCATCGCGCTGGTCGACACCGGCGGCGGCTCGCAGCGACTGACGGTCACCGACGTCGGCGGCGGCAAAACAGCAGCCGATTTGCGGCTGACCACCACGGCGACCGATACCACGGTCGGCGGCAATCCGGCGCAAGTCATCGGCGGTTCGACGGCTTTTAATGTGACGCTCGATGCCGACGATACGCTGACCGATCTGGTCACCAAGCTCAACGCGTTGGGCGCGAATGTCACCGCCAGCATCGTCACCGATGGCGCGGGCACGCTCCGAAATCACTTGTCGCTGGTCAGCGGCATTGCCGGTCGCGCAGGTGATTTGCTCGTCGACGGCAACGGCGTGGGGCTCAAGTTCCAAACGCTAACCGCTGCCCAAGACGCACTGGTGAGCGTCGGCGGCGCTAATGGCCGGCTGGTCTCTTCGACCAGCAACAAGTTCACCAATGTGGTCGAAGGCCTCGATATCTCGATCACCGGCGCGTCGACCGACACCATCAATGTTTCGGTCGCGGCCAGTTCCACCGATGTCGAGTCCGCCGTGCAGTTGTTTGTCGATCAGTACAACAAGCTGCGCGACAAGATGACCTCGTACACGTTCTACAACACCTCAGACGACACCAAAGGGACGTTGTTCGGCAGTTCCGATGTGGTTCGCCTCGACTCTGACCTGAGCCGCGCGGTGACGCAACGTTACTTCACCACGGGCTCCGTTCGTTCGTTCAGCGAGCTTGGAATCAGCCTTGATGATTCCGGCAAGATGACGTTCGACAAAAGTCGGTTGCAGGCTCGTTATCAGAGCGACCCCGACGGCCTGACCAGCTTCTTCACCGACGCGACCAGCGGTTTTGCGAAGAAAGTCGACGACACGCTCGAGCGACTCGTCGGCCGAGATAATTCCACGTTGGTCAATCGCGCCAAGGTGCTGCAGCAGCAGCTGGAAGACTCGACAACGCGCATCGATTTTCTCACTACCATGCTCGACAAGCAGCGCGAACGACTGACCAATCAGTTTTACGCGATGGAAACCGCGATCAGCAAAATCAAGAGTAGTGCGTCCGCCATCGACTCGATCAAGTACATCAACCCCGACGGTACTTCGAGTTAATTTCTCCCTTCGCTTCCGGGCCCAAGGTAAAGGCAATGGATTACCGCAACACCTACCTCGAAACGCAAATCACCACGGCGACTCCGCAGAAGCTCCGGCTGATGCTGATCGAAGGCGCGATCCGCTTCGCTCAGCAAGCCATCAATGCCTGGGAAGAAGGCCGCGGCGAGGATGGTTTGTCGGCACTGATGCGTAGCCAAGCGGTCGTGGCGGAATTGCTCGGCAGCGTGCGCGAAGACGGCACGCCGATCACTCGGCAGGTCATCGACATCTATGCCTTTCTTGCGCTCGAGCTGCATGCCGCCGAGATGGACGCCGACGCGCAGCGCATCGCCGGTGTCATTCGCGTGCTGCAAGAAGACCGCCAGACCTGGCAGGAACTCTGTCAGCAAATGCCCGAAGCGCCTCAGCCCGTCGCCAGCGAATATTCGCAGGCATCCGAGATCCTTGCACCCCGCCGCGTCGAAGCCAGCTTCTCGGCTGGCTACTCGCCGCCGCAGGTCAATTTTCCGAGCACGGGCGCGAGCAGCGGTTTTTCGCTCGAGGTTTAACCCCCTGCCGGGCCAGAAAACTGTTCCCGATAACGCTGCCGCAAATATTCGCGGCAGCGCGTGAAGAACTCGTGGTAATCGGCCCGCTGATAATCGGGATAGGTCCACTGCCGAGTCTGCCAGCCGCCGCGAGCAAAGTGCAGCGTCACTTCGGCAAAGATTCCTTGCGATAAATAGAGGCGATGATCTCGGTCCTTCGTCGAAGCCAATACCAGCTTGGCTTCGGTGAGGTAGCCCGGATCGATATTGAGCGGCCGAGCTTCGGCGTGGTTGTTTGCCGCGCGGTACTCTTCTTCCCAGTGGTTGGCCGCGAGCTTCAGCTCGGGGAGTTGTCCTGGATCGACCAGTCGCTCGCCGGCGAGAAACATCTTCTGCAGGTCGGGGCCCATCGACTTTTCATAGTAGGTCGTTTCGCGATGCTCAAAGCAATCGCTGGCCAGGGCGACCGGCCCCCAAACGGCGGCGAACCGTTCGCGGGTCCAATCCAGTGCCGCCGGGTGCCGGCTGAAAACGGCTGCGATCAGCAGCACCGGCCGTTGTGTGATGACGTCGCCCATAGAGATCAGCTGAAGCCCCTCGACTCTGTTCGCCGTGCGGGTTAAGGTTGAAGCAGTAACGTTGTTTCTTACCTGCTGTCTTACGATCCGCTCGCGGGATCGTCAACTTAGCTCAAGCTCACATGGTGAAAGCAAAGTCTCGCGGCTTGGAATATGTCGAACCGATCGGCGCCCGCGTGCTCGTGCGCAAGGACGAACCGAAGCGGCAAACCAAGGGTGGCATCGCCCTGCCCGATGCGTCGGAAATCCCGACCATCACCGGCCGCATCGTAGCCATCTCGGCGCAAATCGAAAACGACGAAGACACGCCGCTGCGGCAATACGACAAGATTCTGTTTCATCCGAAAAACGCGATTCCCGTCGACTTCGAATCCGACAACCAACTGTTCGTGATTCCGGTCGACGACGTTGTCGCCGTTTTTCGCCGCGGCACGCCGGAAGAGAAGAGCGAAGAGTAGAGAAGTTCTGAGTTCGGAGTTTTGAGTTCTGAGACAAGAGAGCATCTCCATCGAGATTCTTGTCTCAGAACTCAAAACTCAGAACTCAAAACTATCGTAGCGGAGCCCCCATGAACGTCGTCGGCATTGGTACGGATATCATCGAGTGTCTGCGGATTGCGCAGATGATCGAACGGCATGGCGAGCTGTTTCTCAACCGCGTCTATACTCCGCACGAGATCGAGTATTGCAGCGCCCGCCGCGCCGCGACGCAGCATTACGCCGGCCGCTTTGCTGCCAAGGAAGCCATTCTCAAAGCGCTCGGTACGGGTTGGACCCGCGGCATTGCGTGGGCCGACATGGAAGTCCGCAACGACTTCGGCGGCAAGCCCCGCGTGCTCCTCGGCGGCGGAGCGAGAGAGATTTGTGCCCAGCAGGGCATCTCGCAAATTCTCATCAGCATTAGTCATTGCCGGACCCATGCGACCGCTTATGCCCTCGCGATGGGAAGTGGCGATACCGGCGTGATGGGGCTGCGAGATTAGTTCGGGAGGGCGAGGCTCCCGCCGAGCCGCGCCGGTTGAAAGCAGTCGCCAGCAGCCATTGAACGTCCACCGTAGCGGCTCGGCGGGAGCCTCGCCCTCCCTTCGTCAATCCACGAACAAAAACTCGTTCGTCGAAAACAGCACCTGGGCCAGTTGTTCCCAGGGATCGAGTTGCGTGACTTGCGGACCGACGAAATCGGCTTTCGATTGCCAAGTGCTTTCGGCGGCAGTGATCCGCACTTCCCACGTGAACTGATCGTTGTTCAGCGTGCCGCCGATGTCGACTGCGAAATCGACCGTGTCACCCGCTTTTAGTTCGAGCGTGTCGACTTTGAAATCAGCCGTTTTGTTGTGCGTGTGAGCTTCGTGCAACAAGCCGCCACGGCTGCTCACCAGCCGGCCCCGCACACCGTCGCCGGCTTTCGTATCGTGTTTCAAGGTCGAGTCGATTTTGATGGTCACATCGCGCGGCGCGGTCCAGCGGCGGATGGCAGCGTGTTGCAGGTCGTTGCCTGCGTGACCGCCGTCGGCAGTTAGTTGCACCCAACCGAGCTTCTCATCCGGCCAGTTGCTGCCACCTTGCCAGGCCGTGCCGTTGAAGTGGGGCAGCTTCGTGAAAGCCTTAATCTGCTTCGTGTCCTCGGCGAACTCGCCATAGCCGTACTGCCAATCAGCCGCTGTGGCCGAGATCGGTTGCTGCGACTCTTCTTCCTTGGCGTTCACGAGCGCGAGGGCTGCGGCGACCTGCTCGAGCGTCGCGTTGCGTTGATACACGGCTTGAAAGATCTGCTGCACGCGAGCTTCCGGCGAATCGGTTTTCGCGGTGCGAGTGGCCAGCGCCTTCGCGCGGCGGAGGATGATGTCGTCGTTCAAAAAGAAGAGAGCCTGCTGCGGCACGGTGGTGTCGCTGCGCTGCGAGATGTGTAGATCGGGATTGGCGAAATCAAAAATCCGCAGCGTGGCTGGCAGAAACTGCCGATCGATGTTGCCGTAGAGCGAACGACGTTTGAAACTCGCGGTGAAGAGATCGCTCGGTTTGCCGCCGAGCGTGCGCTTCAGTTCGCCGGTTGCAGCGAAGAGGCGGTCGCGCAGTTCTTCGAAAGTGAGTCGCCGTTGATTCATCCGCCACAGGAGGCGATTTTCGGGATCGACCTGCTGAGCCTTGGCGAGCGCCGCGCGATCAGCGGGGCCTTGCGACGACTGCTGATAGGCTTCACTTAGCATGATCCGCCGATGGAGTTTCTTCAGGCTCCAACCGTCTTCAAGGAAGCGGCTCGTCAGCCAATCGAGCAACTCCGGGTGGCTCGGCAATTCGGCCCGCACTCCAAAGTCGCTCGGTGAACGGACCAGACCGGCGCCGAAGTGATGCAGCCAAACGCGATTGACGATCACGCGCGGCGTGAGAGGATTTTTGGGATCGATGATCGCGCGGGCCATTTCCAAACGGCCGCTGCCGTGCTGAAACGGTTTGCGATCTGGCCCAGCGAGGATCGCGAGAAACTGTGGCGGCGCTTCGGGCGCATTGAGCGTGGCTCGGCCGCGCTTGCGAATGTACGCCGGCTGCGGTTGCGGCCGATCTTGCAAAATAACCGCTTGCGGCGGCGACAGCGGCTGCCCGATCAACCAGGCATCGACCTCGCCTTGCGCTTTCCACAGCTCCGTGCAGCTGCCGAGATCAAAATACATTTCGTTGTCGACGATAGCCGTGTTCGGCACTTCGCAAGGAGCTTCCTCTCCGTGGAGTACGGCTTTTAGTGGCTCCGCAGTCGCAGCGGCCAAGAGTTGACCGTAGCGCGCGGCCACTTCTTGATGCGAAGTGACCGGCGCTTGGAACGCCTCGCGCACGACTGGATTCAAGTCCTCGCGCTGGGCAATTGCTTTCGTCACTTCAACGGCCTTCTGAGCAAACGAATCATCGGCAGGAAGTTTGTTGAATTCAAACCAGGGGACAAAGATCGACTTCGTGTTCTTCTCTTCTTTGCGCAGATAGGCCTGCCAGCGGCGAACCGAGGCGGGAATGATGTCGGTCTTTTCCAGGACCTGATCAAAACCTTCGTCGGGATACTTCTGCAACTCGCGCTGAGCCAGCAGATAATCGACGACGCGCGCTCGGACGCGATCGCCGGCTTCTTGCCGTTTTTTCGCCAGCAGATCGGCCAGCTTTTGTTCGCGCTTCTTCAGTTCGGTCTCATACGCCTGCCAGGCTTCGTTGCGTTCGGCGGGATCGGCGACAGAGAGTTGCCGTTCGAGGCAGTTCTGAAAAACGCCGTAGAGCGAGTAATAGTCAGCCGTCGGAATCGGATCGTATTTGTGATCGTGACAGCGCGCACAAGCGACGGTCAGCCCCATCGTGCCGCGGGTGAGCACATCGATTCGGTCGTCGATGATGTCGTGCGTCACGCCCAGGAACCGCCGGCCGAGTGTGAGAAAACCCATCGCGGCGAGATCGCCTCGATCAGCGCTGGCCGTGTGATCTGTCACCACTTGATCGGCGGCGATTTGCAACAGCAGAAAGCGATCGTAGGGCAAGTCGTTATTGAGCGAACGGACGACCCAATCGCGATACGACCACGCATGAATCCAAGTGCGATTCTCCCGCGCATAGACGTAGCCCTTGGTATCGGAATAGCGCGCGACATCGAGCCAATGGCGGCCCCATTGTTCGCCGTAGTGAGGCGACTCGAGCAGCCGATCGATGAGCTTTTCATAAGCGCGCGGATCTTCGTCGCGCACAAACGCCTCGACCTCTTCGCTGGTCGGCGGCAGGCCGAGGAGATCGAAGGTCGCACGGACGATGAGCGTGCGGCGATCGGCTCGCGGCGTTGAAACGAGTCCCGCGGCACCGAGCTTCATCCGAATGAAGGCGTCGATCTTGTTGGCCAAAGACGCGCGATCGCCGAGCTCTGGAATTGGCGGATCACGCAATGGTTGAAACGCCCAGTGCGTGCGAATGGCATCGTCAGTCTTGGCAGCGAGCGGCGTCTTCGGCCAGGGCGCGCCGAGTTTGATCCATTGCTCGAAGGCCGCGATCTGTTCGTCTTTCAACTTGCGATTCGGCGGCATCTGCACTTCGCCAGTTTGCCGGAGCGCTGCGATGAGCAGACTTTTTTCTGGTTCGCTGGGGACGAAGGCGGGGCCGGTGTCGCCACCCTTCAACGCGGCGGCGCGCGTGTCGAGTCGCAGCGAGCCTTCCTGCTTTTTGCTGCCGTGGCATTCGAGGCACGTCTCGACCAGCACGGGCCTGACGCTCTTTTCGAAGAGCTCGAGCGCGGCCTCGTCGGCGGCCGTCGCAGCAGCGGCGCAGACGAAAAAGAGGATCAGCACGGCGGGAAGGAAATGGCGGGTGTGCATAAAGTGTGACTCTGGCATAGGCCCGAGCGGAAAGCAACTTTTTGTCCCCAGTAGGACGGACCATTGGTCCGTCAACGAAGCGGGTACCAAGCAGTCTTGGCTGCAAACGCTGCTCGTAGACGGACCACTGGTCCGTCCTACTGCCGCTTGTTCCAGCCGTTGCCGCGCACGAAACTAATACGACTCTATTACTACTCTGCTCGCGAGTTTCTTATGCATCGCTATTCACCTTCTGGCGCTGTGCCGATTGCTGGCGGATTGATGACCGTGGCCGGCGGGCTGTTTGCAGCCGCCGCGATGGCGTTTGTGTACGCGTTCATCATTCGCTGGATCCCATTCATCTATTTGAATTTCCTCGCCACGCTGGGCTTCGGCATGGGGATGGGCATCGTCATCACGATGCTCGCCAGCATGGGCAAAATTCGCAGCCCGCTGTTCGTGAGGTTCACGTGGCTGTTGACGTTGCTGTTTGGGTATTACGTCTACTGGGGCATGACGATGTGGGCTCACGGCGCGTGGCAGCTCGGCCTGCAAGTTTTCATGCCTCGCGCCGTTATCATGTTTGCCGGATATCTCTTCGAGAACGGCTCGTGGGGGCTGAAGAATGGCGACCCGGTTACCAGTTGGTTTCTGGTTGCGTTTTGGGTCGTTGAGTTTGGCGTGCTCGCTTATTTTTCATACATCATGGCCGTCGCCAATATCGATCAGCCGTTCTGCGAGCAGTGCAACGAATGGACGGAAACCGAAAAGGGAGTTGCGCTCTATCACGCGACCGGCTTGGAACCCGAGTGGGACAAAATCCGCCTCGGCGAATTTCAGTCGCTCGTGCAGCTGCCGTTGCTGTCGGCCAGCTTGTCGGAATATGTGCGGATGGATGTGAATGCTTGTCCGAAATGCACGAACAGCAACTTCCTCAGCATTCAAAAAGTAAAGACCGCCATCGACAAGGACGGCGATGAATCGACTAAGGAATCGGCACTCATCGCCAACATGACGCTGAGTGGCGATCAGTTGGCGCAGGTTCGTTTGCTCGTCGATCAAGCTGCCGATGCCGCGGCCGAAGCGGCGGCGGCAAGAACGCTGGAATTGGAAGAGGCTGAGAAAGCCCAGCAGGCCGCGGCTGACGATGGAAACGGCTTCCCGCCGATCAAGGTCGAGTAGCTGAGTTAGTCAGAGAGGCGGACTACGATAGAGGTATGGCCCATGACCATCATCACCACGACCACGCCGCGGGAAACTTACTCACGGCGTTTCTGCTGAACCTGGCTTTCACCGGCATCGAGATCGCCGGCGGCTATTGGACCAACAGCGTGGCGATTCTCAGCGACGCGGTGCATGACTCGGGCGACTGCCTGGCGCTCGGCCTGGCGTGGTATCTACAACGATTGGCGCAGCGCGGAGCCGATGCGCGATTCACCTATGGTTATCGCCGCTGGTCTTCGCTCGGCGCGCTCATTACGGGCGTGGTGCTGATTGTGGGGCTGTCGGTCGTGGTGTGGGAAGCGGTTGAGCGGATTCGTTCGCCGCAGCCGGTAAAGGCGCCGGGCGTTGTGGTGCTCGCGGTTGTCGGCGTGTTGTTCAACGGCCTGGCTGCCTGGCGGTTATCGCATGGCCATTCGCTGAACGAACAGATGGCCCGCTGGCATCTGCTGGAAGACACCTTTGGTTGGCTGGCCGTGCTCGTCGGCGGCGTGGCGATGTTGATCTGGGACCTGCCGATTTTGGATCCGCTGTTTGCCCTGCTGATCGCTGCCGTGATTCTGTGGAACGTGGTGGGAAATCTCAAAAAGGTCGGCCACATTTTTCTGCAAGGTGCGCCGCACGGCTTTGATCCCGCTGCTTTTGAAAAGGAGTTGGCCGAGTTACCGAAGTTGATCAGCAGCCATTCGACCAACACCTGGACACTCGACGGCGAACGGCATGTCTTTTCGACCCATCTCGTTCTCGCGCCGGATGTGACGCGCGAAGAAATCGTCGCCCTCAAAGCACGCGTGCATGAGCTGCTGCGCGAGCATCATTTCGAGCACATCACGCTCGATGTGGAACTGGCGGGCGAACGGTGTGTAGCGGAGGAAGTGGGAGTCGAGGGACGAGAGAAAGACGATTGCTGCCACTAAACTAAATTGCCTTCCCTCGTCTCCCGCCCCTCGTCCCTCGCCTCCTTCCACCTGCTAGCACCAACCCCGCATTTTCCCGCTCGGTTGCTTTACAGCGCGAGGGGCATTCTGCATACTTGCCCTTCCACTTTGACTCATGGCTCGCACGCCTGCTTCTGCCAGCAGTCGGCCGAGCTTTGCCTGATATCGATTCGATCAATGAACCGCCTGGCCGTCAGCGAAATCACGACCTTCCGCTGGTCGTTTGAAGAGGACCTGCTGCACTACCGGCAGGCCGGCGTGTCGGCCATTGGCGTGTGGCGGCAGAAGCTCGAAGACTTCGGCGAAGAGCGGGGCATCGAGCTGCTTAAGCACCACGGCTGGCATGTCAGCAGCTTGCAGTGGGCCGGCGGTTTTACCGGCAGCGACGGCGGCACGCACAACGAAAGCATCGACGACGCCATGGAGGCCGTCCGCACGGCCCACGCCCTCGGTGCCTCATGCTTGCTGCTTCACAGTGGCAGCCGCGGCGTGCATACCCACAAACATGCCCGCCGCTTGCTGCGAACGGCCATCGATCAACTCATTCCACTGGCCGAAGCGTTGCAAGTGACGCTCGCGCTCGAACCCATGCCGCGCGAAGCTGGCACCGATTGGACCTTTCTGCACGATTGGGATGAAACCCTCTCGCTGATCAACGACGTCGGCAGCGATTATCTGCGGGCGGTGTTCGATCTTTACTACTGGGGGCACGACGAAGTGACCCTCGCCCGCTTGCCCGAACTCGCGCCGAAGTTGGCCCTCGTGCAACTCGCCGACAGCCACAAGCCGCCGCAGCTCGAACCCAACCGCTGTGCCCTCGGCGACGGCGGCATCCCACTGCATGCCATCACCGAGCAACTGACCGCGGCCGGCTATCGCGGTTGCTATGAAGTGGAACTAATGGGAGAAGAAATCGAAGCGATGGACTACTGCGATTTGCTGAATCGATCGCAGCAAGAGTTTCAGCGATTGCTGACGTAACCTGCATCGTTGTGTAAATCAAAAACAACCACCCACAGGTCCAAAGCTGCCACCCATAGCCGAGCCGTTGGTGGCCACTTTCTTGCTGCGGATCGGCAACGAAGCGCTGCTGCCGCCGGTCGGTAATGCAGAGTTGGAAATGGGGAGCGATTGCAGCGTCATGGCTTGCAGTTGCTTTGCGCGGCGGAGCGTGGTGAGCGTGGCGGCCACTCTTTGATGGATGTCGCGCCGCTGCGAGACCACCAGCGTCCTCGAGTTTTCATGGCCGTTGATCGCGCCCGGACCGCCGACATCCTGCCACGAATCGGGTTCGACCGTCGAAGTGATCACTTCGATGATCGGACCGAAGTTGTAATACACGCCGCCTCCTTCCGCCGCCGGCGCCCGACAAACATCGGCTAGATCGGCGATCGGATAAATTCGCGTGGTCATGTTCTCGGGCGACTGGGCATCCTCGATCGTGGTGATCTTCAGCACCTCGTTCTTGGTCATGGTCGTGAGATTGAGATTGCCGAGCATCAATTTCAAACAGGCGTTGGCGCTCACGTCCTTCACTTCGAAATTGACCGGCTGATCGGGTTGCACGCCCGCATCCTCGATCTTTTTCGTCAGCACGACGGTGATGTTTGTCTTGTCGGCGAAGTGACGGATGGCATCTTTCAGCGGGACATCGACAAATTGAAAACTCACCTTCTGCTGCAAGGCTTCTTCGATTCGCTCGCCGGCTTCTGCTTCTCGATCGGTATAAGCCGACAGCGAAACTTCGCTGAACAATGGGGCGATGAGAACCGCGCCCACACACATCAACAACAGGCCAACCAGCGCACGCCCAACCACGGACCATGCATAAGACATGGAAACATTCCACTTTACCGGCAGCCCCTGCTCTCTCAACGATAGCGAATTGCGGCCCCGTTTGGCAAGCACATTTCGCAGCGCTCGCCTGACTGGCGGCCGCACCCTACAATGATCGCCGTGGGTGCTCTACTCTTCCCGGAGGTGCCGCAGTGAATGCTGCTCTTGTCTTGATTGGATTGCTCGTCCTCGGCCAGGCCGACAACACGGCTAAAAAAGCCCCCGAGCCCGCCGAAGTGGCCGCGGCTGCCGCGAAGAACGAAGAACTCGCCGTCAAGGTTCGCGCCCTTGTCAAACAACTCGATGCCAATCAATCGGCTCAGCGCGACACGGCTGAAAAAGACCTGGTCGGTCTCGGCTCTGATGTGCTGCCGCTGCTGCCGGTCGTCAACAATCGCACCCCCGCCGAAGTTCGCAACCGCCTGGCTCGTGTGCGGGCCGCGTTGCTGAAGATCGCCGTCGAAGCGGCCACCAAGCCGGCCACTGTCTCGCTCGATGGGGAGATGCTCACCTCCGAAGCCTTCAAAAAAATCTCGGAGCAAACCGGCAACAAGTTTGTCGATTACCGCGCTCGCTTCAATCAAGAAGACGATCCCAAGCTCAGCGATCCCAAGATCAAAGTCAGCTTGAAGAATGTCACCTTCTGGGAAGCCGTCGATACGGTTCTCGACGCCGCCGAGTTTTCGCTCTACGACTACGACGATGAAGCCGAAGCTCTCGCTTACACCGCGCGCGAAGCGAACGCCATCAAGCGCACCGGCCATGCTTTTTACGCCGGTCTGTTTCGGCTGGAACCAAGTCGCATCGAAGCCGTGCGCAATCTGAAAAACACCAGCAGCAGTTCGCTCCGTCTGACGGTCGATGCTGCTTGGGAGCCGCGCGTGCGGCCGATCGTGCTGCAGCAACCGCTGGCCGATGTCACGGCCAAGGATGAAAGCGGTAACAGTTTGACATTCGATGGCGCGCAGGGTGAACCCGAGGTTCCTGTCGAAGGCACTAACGCGGGCGTCGAGATCGACTTCATGCTGAATGCTCCCACACGGAGCGTGAAAAAAATCGCGTCGCTCAAAGGCAAGCTGATGGCCACCGTCCTCGGCCGCGTCGAGACCTTCGAATTCCCCGATCTCGACAAAGCGAAACAAGTCGAACAAGAACGCGGCGGCGTGACGGTGATCGTCGATGAATGCCGCAAGAACGGCGAGATCTTCGACGTCAGCATGCGAGTCCGTTTCGACAAAGCAACCAACGCCCTCGAGTCGCACCGCGGTTGGATTTTTAACAACGAATGCTACCTGCTCGATCCGAAAGGCAACCGCATCGAGCAAGCGGGCATCGAAGCCGAGCTGCAAGATGTGAACGAAGTCGGACTCTCCTACAAGTTCGACCTCGGCGACGCCAAATCGGCGGCTGGCTACAAGTATGTCTACAAGACTCCCGCCGCCATCATCCGCATTCCGGTCGAATTCGAACTGACGGACATCGACCTGCCATGAGCCAACCCACCTTCCGAACGCTCGTGGTGGTGTGCCTGGCGATGTTTACCGCGCGCGCATCGTACGCGCAAGACAAACCACCAATCGCTGCTACTGTTCAAGGCCACGCGATTCTCGTTTCTCAGCTCGAGCGCGACCTCGCCCGCGTTATCAAAGAACGCAAAATCTCCGAGGCCGAGCGAACGCAGTTGCAGAAGCAAGTCCTGCAACTCGCCGTCGATCGGCAACTCGTGTTGCATTACCTCGCCACCAGTAAGCAAGGAGCCAGTTCGCAGGATGTCGACTTGGTCATCGCCCGCTTGCAAAAGAAGCTCGATAACGAAGGGGTGAAGCAAGCGGAGTTTTTAAAGCAGCAAGGACAAACGCTGGCCGAGTTTCGCGATCAGCAGCTGTGGGAACTGAGCTGGCAGAAATATCTCGATAAGTATCTGACCGAAGCTGCCCTGCAAAAATACTTCGACAAGAATCGCCGCGATTTCGACGGCACGGAGCTGCATGTTGCGCACCTTCTGCTCACCGCGCCGGCCGATGCCACGGCTGCCGATCGTGAGAAATTGAAAACCCGCGCTGCCGCGATTCGACAGGAGATCGTCGACAAGAAAGTCTCCTTCGCCGATGCGGCCAAAAAGAATTCGCAATCGCCGACGGCAGCCGCGGGTGGCGACATTGGTTGGATCAGCCGGCGGGAACCGATGCCAGAGAGTTTCAGCGCCGCCGCATTCGCCCTGCCAGTTCATGATATCAGTCAGCCGGTCGAATCGTCGTTCGGCGTGCATCTGATTACCACGCTCGAAGAAAAACCGGGCAAGCGCACCTGGCAAGAAGCCGCCGATGAACTCCGTCCTGCCGTGATCCGCTATTTGTTTCGTTGGATTGCTGACAAAGAACGCCCCACCGCAAAGATTGAATACACCGAGCACTGGCCGCATTAGCAACGATCATGGAAGACCCAACTCCGCCAACTTTCACCGCGCCGCAGCGCCGTCAGTTTGCCAAAAAACTCCTCGCTTGGTTCTCCACCGCCGCCCGCGACCTTCCTTGGCGGCGGACGCGTGATCTCTACTCCATCTGGATCAGCGAGATCATGCTACAGCAAACACAGGTGGCCACTGTCATCGGCTATCACGAGCGGTTCCTCGCAGCCTTTCCGAACGTCGCTGCTCTCGCGGCCGCCGAAGAAACGCAAGTTCTGCGGCTGTGGGAGGGCCTCGGCTATTACCGCCGTGCCCGCCAACTGCATACAGCCGCCAAGAAGATCGTCGCTGAACATGGCGGCGATTTTCCGCGCAGCTACGAAGCGGTGCGCGCGCTTCCGGGCATCGGCAGGTACACGGCTGGCGCGATCCTTTCGATCGGTCTCGATCAACGATTGCCGATTCTGGAAGCGAATACGATCCGCGTTTTTAGCCGATTGATTGCACTCGCCGACGATCCGCGCACCACGCGCTCGCAGGCCCGGTTATGGACCTTCGCTGAAGAGATTCTGCCGGCAGAAAACTGCGGCGCATTCAATCAAGCGCTCATGGAACTCGGCAGCGAGATTTGCACACCGAAAGCGCCGAGCTGCGCGGTCTGTCCTGTTTCGGCGCACTGTGCTGTGTATGCTCAGGGACGCACGGCAGAGATACCGCTGGCGGCGAAGAAGACGACTTACACCGACCTCACCGAAACGGCCGTCGTGGTGCGCCGCGGCAGCAAGTTTTTGATCCGGCAGTGTCAGCCTGGCGAGCGCTGGGCCGGGCTATGGGATTTTCCGCGTTTCTCTTCACCGCCTGCCAGTCACGAAAGTTGGCTGCCGACGGCCAGCGATCATCTGCTGAACTGGCTCGATGTGCAGATCGAACCGATCGCACATCTGGCGACGACGAAACATGGCGTGACTCGCTTTCGGATCACGCTGCATGTGCTCGACGCGACCTGGATTGCAGGTGGCAAGACCAGCGCGCAACAGCGCTGGGTGACGCGCGATGAATTGCACGAGCTGCCGCTGAGCGTCACTGGCCGCAAGATCGCCGGGTTGCTCGCGCCGGCGAAACCGGCGCGGAAGAAAGTCAAAAGCTGAACGAGCAACCGCAGTTACGCAGCTCGCCGCCGCGGTCTGCTGGCTTCGACTTCTTCTTGTTCCTCGCGAACGCTCTCGAGCGACAGCGTGCTTGGTTCCGCAGCTTCGAGCAGTGTGCGGGCCTCGGCGATGTGCTCGGCATATTTCAGCTGAGTGCCGCTGTGGAACAAGCCCACCGCGCGGCCGATCAGCATCGTCAAGGCATCGCCCTTCGGAATGCGAAGCGTAAAGTCGAGCGCCACCGAGAGCGAGTGCAACAACACGGGCAACGTCCGCCGCCGTCCAGCATGCCGACAGAAGAGGCGTTCCAGCGAGCGACCATGAGCGAACCCGCCCAGTCGCGGCGCGGCCGACTTCTCGTGCAACATGACATCGAGCGGATGAATCGTCTTCAGCTCGAGCGCGGCCAGCGAAATCGCGAGGTCGATATCGGCTGCTACGCCCAGCGACTCCTGCCAGCCACCAAGTGCTTCGAGCACATCGCGGCGGAAGAAACCAGCTTCGATCGTGGGTCCCGTTGACTTAAGGTTTTCGACGCGGCGAATGTTCTTCAGCTCAATGCCGCGGCCCACGATCTTGCGCGAGCCAGTCATGCTGTAGCGCACACCGGCGGCTGTGATTTGGCCATGCACCGCGTCGACAATCAGCGGCGTGAGGGCGGCGACGCGGCTATCGGCAAACCGTTCGACGGCGGCGTCGGCCCAGCCTTCGACCGCGATCATTCGGCAGCCGAGCATGTGGACGATATCGCCGCTGGCAGCCGACAGGCCAGCATTCATCAGTTGCACCAGCGTCGGCCTGCCGTTGACGCGAACGAAGCGGACCTCGTTCTGCAATCCATACGGATCGTCATAGGGCTGGACGTGGACGACCAGCACTTCGCAATCGTCGGGGCGATTCTGCAGCACCGAGACGAGCGTATCGTCGAAGTCGGTGGCGGCGCCGAGACATGGTATGACAATCGAAAGCCGAGGCACGTGAGACCTTCCTTGGCGACCCATGCAGAGAGGATCCGTGGCAGCAAAACCTGCGAAAGAACGAACCGGCCGGCACCATCCCTGGCCAGCCCAACGATCGACTGCGTACACGCGGTATTACACCGCGTTTTCGCAGTTAGCGCCGCGTGCTCGCAGTGTAGCACTGTGAATTCTTCGGCACTCTCCTGCCAGCAAATCCAGCCAAACCCACAATCGTGCGGAGGCGGGCTGCTAGCGTGTGGCAAGCAATCGTTCTAACTCGCGGCCGCAGGCAAGGTTGGTGATTAATGGCGAATCGTAATCACCGAGAAGGTTCTGCGCTGCGAACTAAGTCCGGCACGAACTGTGGACGCATTTTTTGCTAGGTCCATTCGGTCCGAAAGAGCGCAATTTGTTCTTCTGGATCATAGAAGAGCAGAATCGCTTGAATGCCACCGCCACAGTAGGAGTATCCTTGCACTTCGCCAATGTAGCGAAAGGGAGTGCCTCGCCGATTTACTGGACCTTCCGGTTCGGGCGAACGCGACGAGACTGGCTTGCCGCCGACCTGCGAGATCAATGGGCCGCAAATATCACTTCCAGCCACATAGGGAGTCTCGGCATACCATGGAATGCGGCCGTGTAAGCGATAACCTCGCTTGCTCTCTTCATAGGTTGAAAAACGCAACTGATAATCAGCTTCGATCTCGTGTTCCAATCCAGGCATCGCTCGATAGATTTCGCCCGACTCGTAGGCGAAATACCGGAAGTCACCAGTAAAGCGATACTTTCCATCGACAACTTGAAATGCATACTGTCCCATCGAGTTGTAATAATCGTGGAATTCGCGAGTGAAATAACCCACGTCCAATTCCAGGAGTGGTTCGATGGGCGTCACAAAATGGAGCCAGCCGCTCAGTTCTTTGTCGACAACCGATGCATCGAGCGAAATAAGCGGCAAAAAATGCCTTCGCTGAAGCGCCAGCGGCTCCGTAAAGACATCTTCGAACTCCGGGAAAGGTCTCAGGTATGGTTGCGCCGTGCGGATGCTTTCGATCATGCACAATCTCCGCCGATCTGAAGCTGCGTCGCTTCGACCACGAACTCCGAAAGGTCCTCGGTCGACTCGATCCAGTATGGCTCTGCGGTGCTGATGCGCACGAGTTGCCGCCCTTGCTCGTCCTGCCACTGCGCGAGCACTACGCAGTCAACCAGCAACGGGCGGGGCAGGTCGATGCTCTCGTCGAGCCATTCGACAGTGAGAACCGGAACCTTATCGCGCAGCGTGTGCAGGTGGCCATCGGCATCGACGAATTCGCAATCGATCACGTCGAAAGCGAAGAAGCGTACGATTTGCGTTTGCAGCTTGGCCATCGCCTCACAAGTCAAATTAGCGCGAGCGCTTGAAATACAACTGCGTTGGCGTCATTCCCTTGGAGGGTTCGACGGCGACGAGTTCCCAGCCGTCCTTGCCGAGGACGTTCAGTTCACCAGCGCCGGCGCTCGTGCCGCTGAGGATTTTGTATTCGAACTTCACGCCCGCGGCGATCTTTTCGCCTTGGGCACCAGCGTATTGCCACGCACCGGCGATGGCGGTCAGGGCGACGGCGAGAATGGCGAGCGTTTGAAAGTTCTTGGTCATGAGAAAATCCTTGGAGAAGAGTTAGTAGTCGTCGAACGCTCCGCGGTCGATGAATGGCGGTCATCAATCAACTAGCGCCAGCCGCAGCGGACTTGTCTTATCTGCAGTTCACCTTCCCACGCCCAACCGCCGAAAATCGTGGAGCTCTTTCGGCGGCGCACGGCTTACGTATCTCCAATCATCGACCGCAGAGCGTTCGACGACTGGGGGCGTTTACTTCAGTTCCTTCAAACGAATGCGGCGGTATTCCATTTGGCCGCGGTCGGCTTCGAGGCCGATGGGGCCCGTGGCAGGGAGCACGGCGTCGAACTTCAGCGGCTCGCCGTTGCAGGTCGCAGTGGCGGTCGTGCCCTTCACGATCACTTCGATTTCATTCCAATCCTGCGGGCGGTAGTTCTTCAGATCCTTGTAAGGACCGGCCACCAGATAGTCGCGACATTGCAGCTGCGGCTTGCGAATGAACACGCCGCTGTCGGCATTCACGCCGGCGCGGAATTCCAGCTTCAAGTGGAAGTCCGTTGGGAATTCCTTCACGGTCCAGAGCTGCGCGAGCCCCTTGCCGGGGTTCACCACGATGCGGCCATCGCGTGCCGTGTAACGACCATCGCTCGCCGAAGCTTGACCATCGAAGGGCGCACCGTTTTGATACTTCCAACCGGTGAGATCCTTTTCATTCAGCAGCAGCGTGAAGCCTTCTTCGATTTCAAACGCTTTGTCTGATTGAAACGGCGAAGCAGGGATGCCGGCTTTGTTCCACAGATTCACATCGGGGACGTTCGACCAGCCGTAGCGCACTTGCACGGGCTTCTCGACGTTGTCGGCCGAGACGCTCACGGTGTCGCCAACGATCTTGGCTTTCGCTTCCACGAACTTGCCGTCGCTACCCGCCACCGAAAAGCCGCGGAGATCACCTTCCTTCGCCATCAGGCCGCCGCCGAGATGTTTGAAACTGACGATCGCGTTCTTGCCGTCGATCTTCAGTGCGTCGTATTCAGGGCCGGAGTATTCGATCTTTTCGCCGTACGCGAGAGCTCGCGCGGCGAGGGCCAGGCGAGCACCGACGGGTTGTTTGCGGACGGGATGAATGTCGCCCGCGTCACCGACGTCGACGATCACGATGTTGGAGGTGTTCTGCGTTGTTTGCGCGGTGAGGCGTTGCGACTCACGCAGCTCGGGGCTCATGCCGTTATGCGGCGCGATCTGGACAAACAGAAAGGGGAAGTCGCCCTGTCCCCAAGCCTTTCGCCAACTGGCGATGAGGGCGGGGAAGAGCGTGAGGTATTCTTTCGGCCGGCCGTTGTTCGATTCGCCTTGATACCAAATCACGCCCTTCATGGCGTAGGGTTGCAGCGGGACGATGCTGCCGTTGTAGAGGCCGAAGGGGCGGTTGTTGTCCTTGGCAGGATCGCCGGGAGGAGCTGGTTTGCGCGGCAGCGGCTTGCCGGCGGCTTTGGCCTTTTCGGTGTCGGCTTCCCACTTGGCGAGGAGCTCGGTTTCTTGCGCCTTGAACTTCTCAACTGCGGCGGGATGATCGGCGATTTTCTTCGCTTGCACGGCGAAGAGTGGAACCAGCGTGGGATTCGCTTCGAGATCGGCCTTCGCGGTCCAAGCTTCGGCGACGGTGCCGCCGACGGCAGACTTGATTAAACCAACCGGCACGCCGAGGGCTTTGCGCAAATCCTGGCCGAAGAAATAAGCGACGCCGGAAAAGTTCGGCGCGCTCTGCGGACTGTCGACAGCCCACGTGCCGCCGATCGTCGTTTGTGGTTCGTCGACCGCACGAGCGCCGGCGTTGAAGAGTCGCAAACCGTTGTCGCCCGCGGCCGCGGCGGCTTCTTTGCCGCCCGTTGATTGCTGCAGTGTCCAACCCATGTTCGATTGGCCGCTGCAAACCCACACTTCGCCGACGAGAATATCGTTCTTGGTGAGCGTATCGTCCCCCGCGCTCACGGTCAGCGATTGCGATTTCTCATCGGCCTTTAGGGCGTCGAGCTTCACCGCCCACGCGCCGTACTTATCCGCAACGGCTTCCTTCGATTGGCCGGCGAACTTCACGGTGATCTTGGCATTCGGCTCGGCCTGGCCCCACACGGGGACCGGCATGTCGCGCTGCAGCACCGCGTGATCGGTGAAGAGACTGGCGAGCGTCAACTTTTCGGCGGCTGACAGCGGAGCGCCGAAGAGCGCGATGAGAAGCGTTGCAGAGATGAAACGAAACAGGCTCATAAAGTCAGTTCCTGAGAACGAGAGAGGCAGATCGATTGGAAAGAGCGTACCGCTGCGCGGCGGGCTGTCGCAATATGCGGCCAAACTAACGTTTCAACAATTGTCGTCTTGACATGTGTTTGGCGGGATGCAAGATAAGACGCAGGCAGGTCGCGTAGTGCGAACCCCTAGGTTCGTGCGAGCTGACCATTGACAGACCGCTCACTCCGTAAGTTCGCCGTCGACTAACCTGCACCCGACTTCGCCAGCGCCAACGACGTAGCTGGATTCAAGCATCGCATGCCATTCTTCTTTCTACTTGCTGCCGGCGACTCCAAAACCGAATCGCTGTTGTTGCGCGTGTTGGTGCAGCTGGCCGTCATCATCGTGGCGTCGCTGGTTGGCGCGCGTGTCGCGAAGTGGTTCCGCCAACCAGCAGTCGTCGGTGAGATTGCCGCGGGGTTGCTACTCGGGCCATCGTGTTTCGCCTGGCTGTTTCCGGAAGCAGCGGCCATGATCTTTCCGCCGGCGACGGAATTGATCGGCACGGGCGAAGCCGCCGTGCGCGTGATGACGCCGCTCGCCGCGTGCATGAATGTGTTGAGTCAGCTCGGCTTGGTGCTGCTCCTGTTGCTCGTAGGCCTGGAGTTTGATTTCAGCCACTTGCGCTGGCATGGCAAGGCGGCGCTCGCGACCTCGCTGACGGGTGTGGTCTTGCCGTTCGCACTCGGGCTTGGCCTTGCGCCGCTGATCTATTCGTCGCTCGAGCATGTGAACGGCGCGCCCGTTTCGTATACGGGTTTCACGTTGTTCATGGGCATCTCGATGTCGATCACGGCGATACCCGTGCTCGCGCGGATTTTGATGGAGCTCGACATCGTGCGCACGCGGATCGGTGCGGTAACGATGACGGCCGCCGCCGTTGATGATGTCATCGGCTGGATCTTGCTGGCCACGGTGTCGAGCATTGTGCGAGCGCAGTTCGACGGCTGGCGGATTGCGCAGATGACGTTCCTCTCGCTCGCGTTTTTTGCGTTCATGGTGTTCCTGCTGCGGCCGGCGATGAAGTGGATGTTGCGGCGGTGCTACGTCGGCGAGAAGGGTGACGAGATCAGCTCGACCGGTTTGGGCTTGGTGCTAGTCGTTCTCTTTTTGTGCTGCATCGCGACGAGCTTGATCGGCATCTTTGCGATCTTTGGCGCGTTCCTGCTCGGGGCCGCGCTTTCGGATGAGTTGCCGCTGCGGAAGGCGATGGGGAGCGAGCTGCGCGAATTTTTGTCGGTCTTCTTCTTGCCGATTTTCTTTACCTACACCGGCCTGCAAACGAACGTGGGCTCGCTGAATTCGTGGACCCACTGGCTAATTCTCGCCGGCATCTTGGCCGCGGCAATCGGTGGCAAGTGGGGCGGCTGCACGATTGCGGCCTGGCAGGGGGGCTTTAAGCTGCGCGAAGCGGCCTGCATCGGCGCGCTGATGAATACACGCGGGCTGATGGAACTGATCGTGATCAACGCCGGCCATCAGCTGGGAGTGATTCCCGACAGTCTGTTCTGCATGCTGGTGCTGATGGCGGTAATCACAACGCTCATGACTACACCGCTGCTGCTGTGGCTCGCGCCGGGCACAGAGCTCGAAGAGCCGGTGAGCGGCAGTTCGCTGGGGCGGGTGGGGCGCTAACCAGATCGTTAGATTGCCCCCATTTTTCGCCGGCCGCAGCCGTCCTAAGTCGTTTTCTGCCAGCGATTTGCCGAACAATTTCCAGGAATCGCAAATCTGCGCGAAAAATACTCTGACCAGCGTTATAATGTTGACTTGCTCCCGCCCGCACAGGGCTATTGCTGCGACAACACAGTAACGGCCCGCGTGTTCACGGCGATAGGTCTGTGTGCCTATCCTCGAATCCTCGCCAGATTGAATTTGAGTTTGACGCTATGAATCTGACACAAGTTTTCGTCAACATCACCGGCCTCGGTGCGGAGTGGGTGTTGTGGTTGCTCGTCGGTCTGAGCCTGGTCAGCATGACCGTGATGATCGAACGCTGGCTGTACTTTCTCACGCACGGCGTGTCGTTCGCTAATTTCAGCTCACAGCTCGAATCGCTGCTGCGGGCCGGCAAGCTGACCGAAGCGTATCAATTGGCTTCGCAAAGTCGCGCTCCCGAGTGTGCGGTCGCCGCTGCGGGCCTGGCCAATTTTAAGAAGAGCAGCGAAGCCGTTTCGGAATCGATGCTCAGCACGAAGTCGAAAGAACGCGTGAAGATGGAAGCCTATCTCACGGTGCTCGCGACCCTCGGCAACAACGTGCCGTTCGTCGGGCTGCTCGGTACGGTGCTCGGCATTATCAAAGCGTCGGGCGATCTCGCCAAAGCCCAAGCCGAGAAGGCCGCCAGTTCGAGCGCGGTGATGGGTGGCGTGTTCGAAGCTCTCGTGGCCACGGCGGTCGGCTTGTTCGTCGCCATTCCCGCTGTTATTGCCTACAACTATTTTCAGCGCAACGTGAAAATCCGCATGGGCCAGGTCGATGCGGTTGCTCACCAATTGCTCGCGTTGCACGCTCAAAAGACCACATTCACGGTCACTCCGCCCGAACCGCCGCCGGTGAAGGCCGGTCTCGCCGAACCCCCGGCCACCAAAGTCGTCGGCCGGCAACCGGCCTCGGCAGAATAGCGCAGTCTCATCAGCAACGTGAATATTCGCAGCAAGATCTGAGGGAGCAACAACAATGGCTGGTGGTGCAGGTTATTCCGACGACGGCGATGGTCCCACGATTTCTGAAATTAACGTCACGCCGCTGGTCGATGTGGTGCTGGTGCTGCTGATCGTGTTCATGATCACGATGCCCACGATCATTGCCGATGAAGTGCGCAACGAACGGGAGCTCGATCTGCAATTGCCGCAGGCCAGCGAAGCCGCTCCGCTGGTGCAAGACATCGAAAAAGTCGTCATCAATGTGCGGATTACCGGCGCTTATGTCATCAAGGGTGCGGTGCTCGATCGGGCCGAGCTCGCCACCTATTTGAAGCAAGCCGCCGCTGATAATCCCCGCCGCGTGACCGTCGAGATTCGCGCCGACCGCAATACGCTTTGGGATCATGTCGTAGCCGTGATGGATCTCTGCCATCAAGCCAAGATCGAAAACTGTAGCGCCGCTGTTTCCGAGTGAGTTTGCACCTAGTTTCCGCATCGAAGTTTCTGCCGCCGCATGACTGCGTCCAGCTCTTATTACCTGCTACGACTGCTGGCCGCCGCGCTCGCGAGCCTGGGATTGCATAGCGCAATTGTCGGCGCTCACGCGCTGGTCCTTTATCTGGGTTATGTTGCCCCCACCGTGGTGATCGGCGGCGGCGGCTCGAGCGGCATCGGCGGCAAGCCCGGCGAGGGTGGCGTGAACACTGTCGATGCAGTGACCACCGGTTTTTCGCTCCGCCGAGTCCTCGCCAAGTCGGACGATGGCGATGATGAAACGGCTGATCTGACGGCGACCGCGCAGGATATCGAAATCACACCGGCTGAAACGAAGCTGGAAAAAGCCACGGCAGAAATCGCTACCGCAGTGCGACCCGACGAACCGGAGAAGGTCTATCTCACCGAGCGTCCGGCTCCTGCCGTGATCAAACCGCTCGAAGCAGAACGCAAAGAAGACGTGCCCGAGGGGCTCGAAACGGTCGAAGCCAAAGGTGGCCCGAAGCTCACGCGCAAGACGAGCAAAACCCTGCCGCAAACCGGCGTGATCTCGGTCACGGCCTCGGATCTGAAAGCCGCTGCCGGCAAAGGCGCGGGCCTGCAAGGCGGCACCAACGGCGAAGGCGCCGGCAACGGCGGCGGTGGTCGACCCGGCGCTGGTCGCGGCGGCGGTGTGGGCGCTGGCATCGGCATCGGTGCTGGCCGGGCGCCTGGCCTGGCCAACGGCAATCGCGCGCCACATTATCCCGCCGAAGCTCAACGCCTCGGCCACACGGGCCGCGTGCTGTTGCGGGTCACGGTCAAACCCGACGGCACGGCTGATAATGTCGCGCTGCACGAAACATCGAGCTATCCCAGTCTGGACGAATCAGCCATCGCCGCTGTGAAAGGCTGGCGTTTCACTCCCGCCCAGCAATTCGGCCAACCGGTCGAAGCCACGGTCATCGTCCCCGTGAAGTTTGTGCTGCAGTAAGCAGACTTCTGGCCGCGTCACTTTGCTTGGCGTCTTGCCAATGCGACTTTCCCCGCGAAGATAGTAGACGACTCGCACTCTGCCTGAATCGAGTGCGCGCAGGAATCCGCAACAGGAAGTCGTCGTGGGGAAATCGGACAAAGACAAAGCCGGCAAAAACAGCGGCAAGCTCAAGCAGATCCGCGGCTGCGGCGTGCTGGTGATGCGCGACGAGCCCGAGCGTTCGTTCCTGCTGATGAAGCACGCCCAGCGTTGGGACCTGCCCAAGGGCCATCTCGACGACGGCGAAACCGATCTGGAATGTGCCCTCCGCGAACTCCGCGAAGAAACGGGCATCAAGGGGAAAGACATCGACCTGGTCGGCGACTTTAAGTGGACGACCGAGTACGAAGTAAACTCCAAACGCTTCGGCGAGCGCTGCCACAAGACGATCGTGATCTATCTCGCCAAGCTGCTCAATCCGGTGAAAATCAAACTCACCGAGCACCCCGACTACGAGTGGGTAAAGTGGAATCCGCCCCACAAGATTCAAGCGCAAACAATCGATCCACTCCTCGCCGCCGTAGCTGAATATTTCGCCCGCTCGTAGCGACATCGTCGCCGGATACTCCGTATCCGGTGGGTTGAAGCAAAACTACCACCGCCGAGGAATGAGCTCCGCGAAATTCCTCGGCGAGTATCGTTGGAAGCGGAATCGCGCTGCAGCGTAACTTCCGATTAGCAGTGTGACACAACCGCTATCTGCTCATCTCGCCGAACTTGCTGGAATGTCGCTGGCGCTTATTCCAGCGGTTCTCGGCTTGTCACCGCCACCACCGAATATGGAATATTCGGCGACGATCGCGGCAAGAAATAAAAAGCCCCCGGACGGCCGCTAATCCCAGGGGGGCAAGGATTTGGCTGCTGTACCGGGAGCGATTGGACGGTTAGCGGCTGGAGCATCCATGCTGGCCGCGCCGCGAACGACTGGCTGACTTACGAACTCCACGATCCAGCATCCATGCCGGGCGTGTGGCTCGCGGTCCGCTGATTCTGGCTTACTCCGAAGAGCTGGCTGGATCTTGATGCGGACGCCGTCGACCTGTCGCGAATGTATCTGCTGGCCTCAGTTCGTTTCGAGGCCCAAGGTGTTTCGTTGAGGTGTGTGATTTAGGTCATTTCGATTTCGCGAGCAAGAGCAATCTTTGCGTCGCTCGCGATTTCTTTTCGTCAGTCACAACTGACGTGGCGGGAGATTATGCCAAAGCGAAAAGAGGGTCAAGGTCGATTTTTCGCGAAGCGAGAAAAAGCCTGAATTGCCGAGGAAAACGCGTTTTTTCCAAAAGTCGTTTACGCTTGACGCGCGCAGCAAACTGCTCTTGATTTTCTCGTTAAACGCCAGTGGAGAAGAGCACCAACCTGCGGGCGCGCGTGATAGGTACGCGCGAGTAGCTTGACCTCGATTCATCGACCGCAGAGCGTTCGACGACTAGCTCGGCAGCTTGCCTTCAGCCACTTCGTTTTCCCACTCTTCCATCAGTGGCCAGTGCGTGGCGCACGTGCCCCAGTCGGCCATTTGCAGATAGCCGGTCAAGCGCTTGATCGTGGCGTCGAGCAACTTGTTGTCCTTGCGGAAGACCGGACCGTGGCTCGGGCACAGCCATTCGACATCGCTGTTGCGAATGCGTTCGAGCGACTTGATGAACGACGGAATGTCGCTGCCGTGATGCGCATCGATCGCGCCGACGCAGCCGTCGCGATAAATGTTGTCGCCGCTGAAGAGAATGTTCCCCATGCGGAAACTGAGTTGGCTATCGGTGTGCCCCGGCGTGAGCCAGACCTCAAGCTTGAGCTTGCCCACTTCGATGATGTCGCCATCTTCGATCGTGCTGTCGATCTTCACGGCGGGCATGGCCAGGTCGATGTTCTGCGCTTCGATATGCGCGAGCGTCCGCAGGCGATCGCCATCTTCGAGCGGCTTCACAGCGCGTTGGTGCGCATAGACCGGCGCCTTCAGCAGGGCCTTCGCTTTGGCCATGCCTTGGATGTGATCGATATCGGCGTGCGTGGCGATCAGCATCTTGCAACGGCTGAGGGGGAAGTCGAGCTTGCGAATCAGCTCGACGATTTCCTCGACCGTTTCCTCAAAGCCGATGTCAATCAGCAGCCATTCCTTCTGATCGAAGACGAGATAAACATTGCAGCCGAGGATTTGCCCCGCTTGAAAGTTCAGCTCAATAACGTTCGGCAAAATCGGCTTGCGTGACAACATACGAATAGACCTTAAAAGTCGCAGGGTGGGTCGAGTGGTACTCCACGAGGGCCCACGGCAATTCTGGTGGGCCTCGCGGGGCAACCGCTCGACCCACCCTACAGTTCCCGAGACGAGCAAGGGATTTTAGAAGCGAGGCCGAAAGCCAGCAACCTGCTGAACGTCTGTGTCGCACTAAATTCAAGGGAATCAAGGAGTTATTGAGATAAGCTCTCAGAACTCAGCCATCTAGTCATGCCCGCGGCATCAGCCGAGGGTCTGGGGGATCCCGCACCGAACCGCAAATAACAGCGCGGTTATAAACTCAGACAGACTGTCGCTAACGCGCGTTCAACTTCGCCCAATTCGCCCAAACTCCTGGTTCAGAAGCTTTTTGAGGGGTATACTCGCATACCAAGGAGGCGCTTCGCGGCAGGGTCGCCGATTTCCCCTCACTGCATGTCAGGCCCTGCGTTCTTTCCCAAGGACGCCCCCACGGCCGAGAAGGTTGATCTCATGCCCGTCTCTTGGAAACGGCTCCTCCGTTCGTTTGCGTTCCCCGTTTGCTCTGGTTTGGCCGCCGGCCTGGCCATTGCCGCGATCGGCTTTAGCGGCTGCGAAACTGCCCCCGAGCCGGGTCAGAATGTGAAAGTCAACAAGCCGGTCGTCAACGAAGGGACCACGGCAAAGAAGGACGAGCTGTCCGACGCCGAGCTCGTCAAGCAAATCGACGATGCCCTCGACTATACCTACGAAAACCGCCGGCTCGACCTGAGCCAACAAGCGGCCTGGCAGATGATTCACGGCGCGCTGGCGTTCAAGCGAGCGTTCCTCATTCGCAACGGTGACAAAGACGTCTCGGCCCTCGATCACGTCCTCTCGGGCGGCAAGATGAAGGGCTGGAATCTCGTGAAGGGCGAACTGCTCGACGAGAAGACTCAGCGCTACGGCGTGCGGGCCCTGCTCGAAGAAGGGACCAAAGCCGGCCAAGGTCACACCGATCAATGGCTCGGTTACTTGTGCGACTGCGGCATGCCGCTCACCGAACCACTGATGGTCGAAGGTGAGAAGTACACGCTCGACGATTATCTCGTGCAAGCCGAGCGCGATGTCTATCGCAATCCTGCCAAGGAATACAGCTGGACATTGATGGCGATGAGCGCTTATCGCAAACCGGGCTACACCTGGACTGCCGGTGACGGCAGTGAGTGGAGCATCGAAAAGCTCGTCGAAATCGAACTCGGCTACAACCTCGACGCCAGCCCCTGCGGCGGTTCGCACCGCATGTTCGGTCTGACGATGGCCCGTGATCGGCACGTCGCCGCCGGCGGCAAGCTCGAAGGCGTGTGGGCCGACTGCGATAAGAAAATCAAGGAATGCATCGCCCGCTCGAAGCAATTGCAAAACCCCGACGGCTCGTTGTCGTCGAACTATTTCCAGCGCGAAGGCATGAGCGCCGACCTGGCCCAAGCCGTCGGCTCGGCTGGCCACTGCATGGAATTCCTGGCCGCGTCGATGACGAAAGAAGAACTGCAAGAACCATGGGCTCGCCGCGCGATCGCCAGCGTCTGCAGCGTCTTCCGCAAGACGAAAGCTGTCGACGTCGAATGTGGTGCTCTCTTCCACGCCGCCCACGGCCTGCGTCTCTACCGCTTCAAGGTCTTCGGCCCCCGCACCTTCCCAAAGACGGAAGAAACGGCTGCCAAGTAGACTTGGCGGAGTAAAACGATTTCGTAGGACGGACCATTGGTCCGTCCCGCAGCGGGCACCGCTATCTTCAGCGAGGACTCTTCGCTTCCGTAGCAGTCCTCCCGCCCGCGCGGTGGAATATATAACGGGTTATCAAAATTCACTCGATTCTAGCAATGCCTTGACAGCCAATGCCTTGCGACAAAATCGGGCGGTTATATCGGGCCCAGGCTATAACCTTTTTATAACCAGCGCCGATCATTCGCACGCGAGCCGATCGCTTCCGCTGCCGGGCACCGTTCGCCACTTTGCGGTTTCTGTCGGCGCGCACCGATAGCGCAACGACCTCTGTCGATTTCAAAAATATCAACCAAAGTGAGAAAGATCACTCGCTAATTAAATGCGCACGTGATGACAACTTTGGTCAGAGTCGAGCGACGGGAGGGCGAGGCTCCCGCCGAGCCGCCGAGGTGGAATTGCGAAGGCCGTTGGCGACTGCTTTCGACCGGCGCGGCTCGGCGGGAGCCTCGCCCTCCCGAAATCAGCGCCAGCGTGAACGGCTACCAACAAGTGCAAAAGGTTTTTCTCATGAACGAGGCGAATCTCAACCCGTATCAATCGCCTCAAGGAACTAGCGACAAGGAACCTTCGCCGGAGCAAGAGCAACTGTCGCTGGCCGAACTCCAAGCCCGAGTGATCCGGCTAGAAAAGCAACTCCAAGCGAATCATCTCTTCGGACCACTCTGGAAACGCTGCCTGGCGGTTTTCATTTACTTCTTCCTGGCCTATGCGGTGATCGGCGCGATAGTCGGCACGGTTTTCCTCGCGGCAACTTGGCTATTGTGGTTCTTCTGGCGGATCGAGCTTTGACTCAGTCGCTCGAGCCATTTGCGAATCGCTGGCCCAAGCCGTTAGACTTGCGCGGTGATTCCACCGCCTGAAGTCGGTGGCGAAGCCAAAACTCAAATGCTGAGCTCACGGGATGCCCCTGACACACTGCTGTTTAGTCGTGTTCATCTTCGTTGCCACGGCCGCAACTGCTGCTGAGCCGCTTCCGATGAGCGCTGCTGCGATCGCTGTGAAACAAATCATCGCCCACCGCGGCGCGAGTAGTGACTGTCCCGAGAACACGCTCGCCAGCACTCGTCGCGCGATCGCTGTGCATGCAACGGCCATCGAAGTGGACGTGCGACTCAGCAAGGATCGGCAGCTTGTGCTGCGCCACGATGCGGAACTCGAGCGCACCACGAATGGCAAAGGCAAGATCAACGAGAAGACGCTCGCCGAGCTCAAACAACTCGACGCCGGTAGTTGGTTCGATCCCAAATTCGCCGGCGAAAAAATCCCGACTCTCGCCGAAGTGGTGAGCATCTGCAAAGGGCAGATCGATGTGCTGCTCGACCTCAAAGAAGACGGCAGCGAATATGCCGAGCTCGTGGCCGCGACGATCAAGGAGCATGGCGAAGAGTCGCGGACGATCGTCGGGGTGCGGAGCGTCGAACACGCCCGGCAGTTTCGCAAGTTACTGCCGAAGGCACGACAGCTCGGTTTGATGGCCAAGCCGGATGAGATCGAAGCCTATGCCGCGGCCGGCGTCGAGATGATTAGCCTTTGGCCGAAATGGCTGAGCAGCGAAAATGAGAGCGGCGAGAAGTTGGTCGCTCGGGTCCGCGCCGCCAAAGTGCAACTTCATTTGAACGGCACGACCGGGAAGAGGGACGAAGTGCTGCCGCTGCTAACACATCGGCCCGATTCGCTCTCCGCCGACAATCCGGCGCAGTTGCTGGCGACTCTGCGAGAAATCTCCAGCGGCAAGTGAGCTAGCCGTTCGCCTCGGCGCTGGCTTGCGAGCTGCGCAGCCGCCGCTTCTCGGTGCGATCGATTTGCACGACCACGCCGTCCTGCACGATCACGTTCACGCTGCCGAACCGCAAGCCGCGGAGCGCATCGAGGATTTGCTGCAACTCCTGCTCACGGCGTGCATCGGCCGATTCTTGAGGACTATTCATCCGAGGACTCTCCACTCGCAACGTACTTTTCATAGCCAATCACATCAGCACTAAATGACATACTCGGGAACAAACGTCCGCACCCGCCGCGGCGATACATTCACCGTTTCGCCGACTTGCAGCGACAGTTCTTGATAACGCTCGAACGGCATATCGACTTGCACTTCGCCACCGTGCTGCAGCGCGAGTTCGACTTTGGCGACCGAACCGGCGGGATTCATTCGCAATACGCGGGCCACCAGGCTGTTGCCGTTGAGCGCTTCGCGAGAAATCTCGAGTTCGTGCGGCCGCACATACACTTTCGGCGCACCGTTCGGTTTGGTGTCGGCCTTCTCCACCGCGCTGCCAAGCACGGTCTTTCCTTGTTCGACACGGCCGTGAAAGACATTTACGTTGCCGAGAAAGTCCATCACAAATTCCGACGCCGGCGAATGGAAGACTTCCGACGGCGTGCCGACTTGTTCGATCTTGGCGCGGTTCATCACGACCACGCGGTCCGAAACTTCGAGGGCTTCTTCCTGATCGTGCGTGACGAGAATCGTCGTCATGTGCAATTCGTCGTGCAGCCGCCGCAGCCACTTCCGCAGCCCTTGCCGAACCTTGGCATCGAGCGCGCCGAACGGTTCATCCAACAGCAGCACTTTCGGCTCGATGGCCAGCGCTCGCGCGAGCGCCACGCGCTGCCGCTGTCCGCCCGAAAGTTGCGCCGGAAAGCGATTGCCGAAGTTTTCGAGCTGAATCAGCCTCAGCAACTCGTTTACCTTGCTGCGGATCTGCTGTTCGCTGGGCCGAAATTGCCGCGGACGAACACGCAAGCCGAACGCCACGTTTTCGAACACGCTGAGGTGCTTGAACAGCGCGTAGTGTTGAAACACAAACCCGACCTGCCGCTCAGCGACATGGCGGCGTGAGACGTCTTCGCCGTGGAAGCGCACGACGCAGTTCTCGGTTTCATCGGGAGTCTCAAGCCCTGCGACGATCCGCAGCAGCGTCGTTTTGCCCGAGCCCGAGGGTCCCAGCAGCGCGATCAGTTCGCCGTCCTTGATTTCTAAGTTGACGTCGTCGAGCGCAGTGTAGGACCCGAAGGTCTTCGTAACGTGTTCGATGTGAATGCTCATGAAAATTCTTACTGCGAACGCAGCTCTCTGCCGTTGTCGGCTTAAGGTATTAGGACAAGGAATCCTGCAGTTCTGATTGAACCTTCCACTCCAACCAGGTCTTCAAAGCCAGCGTCACCAGGCCGAGACCGGCCAGCAACGAAGCCATCGAGAACGCAGCGATCGCGTTGTATTCGTTGTAAAGAATCTCGATATGCAGCGGGATCGTATTCGTGCGGCCGCGGATGTGACCACTCACAACCGACACCGCGCCGAACTCGCCCATCGCGCGGGCCGTGCACAGCACCACGCCATACAACACGCCCCACTTGATGTTCGGCAGCGTGATCCGCCAGAACGTTTGCCAGCCACCAGCGCCGAGAGAGATGGCTGCTTGCTCTTCGTCGCTCCCTTGTTCTTGCATCAGCGGAATGAGTTCTCGCGCGATGAAGGGAAACGTCACAAAGACCGTGGCTAGCACAATGCCGGGCACGGCAAAGATGATCTTGATGTCGTAGTGCGAGAGGAACGGCCCCAGCCAACCCTGCATGCCGAACAGCAAGATGTAAATCAAGCCCGAGATGATCGGCGAGACGGCAAAGGGAATATCGATGAGCGTGATCAGCAGGCTCTTTCCTTTGAACTCGAACTTCGCGATGCACCAGGCCGCGGCCACGCCGAAGACGAGGTTCAGCGGCAAGGCGATGCCGGTGGCAATCAGCGTGAGCTTGATCGCATGCCAGGCCGCGGAGTCATCGAAGCTTTTCAGGAACGCGCCCACGCCGCCGCGAAACGCTTCGATGAAAATCACCGCCAGCGGCAACACCAAAAACAGCACGACGAACGAAACTGAAATCGTGATCAGCAGGAGCTGCAACCAGAGAGGATCCTTGGCTGCGGAGCGAGTTTTTCCGCCGGGTCCAGACATGTTAGGTAGTTCCTTTCTGATAACCGCGGCTAACCCACCACTGCAGGACGTTCACGCCGAGGAGAATAAGAAAGGAAGCGAGGAGCATAACGACCGCGATCGCGGCAGCGCCGGCGTAGTCGTATTGTTCGAGCTTGGTGATGATCAGCAGCGAAGTGATCTCGGTCTTCATCGGCATGTTGCCGGAGATAAAGACCACGCTGCCGTATTCACCGAGTGCGCGGGCAAAGGCCAACGAAAAACCAGTCACTAGCGACGGCGCAATCGTCGGCAGGATCACGCGCCAGAATGTTTGCCAGCGCGAGGCACCGAGGCTCGCGGCTGCTTCTTCCGATTCGCCGTCGAGTTCTTCCAGCGCGGGCTGCAACGTGCGAACCACGAACGGCAGACCAATGAACGTCATCGCGATGACCACGCCCAGCTGCGAAAAGGCCGCTTTAATGCCCAGCGGTTCGAGGAACTGGCCGATCCAGCCGTTCTTGTTGTAGATCGCCGTGAGCGCGATGCCCGACACGGCCGTCGGCAGCGCAAACGGCAGATCGACCACTGCGTCGAGCAGCTTGCGGCCCGGAAAGCGATAGCGCACCAGGCACCAGGCCGTGATGAAGCCAAACACCACGTTCACCAGCGCGCCAATGAGCGACGCGCCGAACGTCAACTTGTAAGAAGCCATCACGCGTGGCTCGGTGACGATTGTCCAAAGTTTGCTCCAGGGCACTCCGGCTGTTTTGAGAAACAGCGCCGACAGCGGGAGGAGCACAATCAAGCTGAGATACACGAGCGTGTAGCCCAGCGTCAACCCGAAGCCGGGTATGACGCTATGTTCACGCAAAGAGAGTCGCATGCGCAAAGTCCTTTTCGTTGTGAAATCGGACGACTTCTTACTTGCTGCCAGGTTGATAGATCTGATCGAACACGCCGCCGTCATTGAAATGTTTGGCTTGCGCTTCTTTCCAGCTGCCGAAGGCTTCGTTGATCTTGAAGAGCTTCACATCGGCAAACTGGGCTCGCTGTTCGGCCGAAAGGGTTTCCGGCTTGGCGGGGCGATAGAAGTGCTTGGCGGCCAGCTGTTGGCCTTGCGGCGAATAAAGATGCTGCAGGTAAGCTTCGGCCACTTCGGTTGTCTTGTGCTTCGCGGCAAAATTTTCGACCACTGCCACCGGCGGTTCGGCCAGGATGCTGAGCGAGGGAGTCACGATTTCATATTCACCAGCCGGTTCATTCTTCACCGCCAGGTAAGCTTCGTTTTCCCAAGTGAGGAGCACGTCTCCCTGACCGTTCTTGATGAACGACTGTGTGGCGCCACGAGCACCCGTATCGAGCACCGGCACGCGGCGGAAGATCTCGGCGACGAATTCCTTGGCTTTCACATCGGCAGCTTCGCGGGCCTTGGCATCGACATCGGCGAGCTTGCTCAGGTCGCCGAGTTCCTTCTGCAGGGCAAAGCCCCAAGCTGCGAGATAATTCCAGCGAGCACCACCGCTCGTCTTCGGGCTCGGCGTGATGACTTGCACATCACCCTTCACCAAGTCGCTCCAGTCCTTGATCTTCTTCGGGTTCCCCTTGCGAACCAGGAACACGATCGTCGACGTGTAAGGCGAGCTGTTGTTCGGCAACTTGGCTTGCCAATCGTCTGGCAGCAGCTTTCCCTTTTCGGCAATGACATCAATGTCATAAGCCAGGGCCAGCGTCACGACGTCGGCTTCCAAACCATCGATCACCGCGCGGGCCTGCTTGCCAGAACCAGCGTGCGTGGTTTCGATCTTCACGTCCTGGCTGTTCTTCTCTTTCCAGTATTCGGCAAACGACTTGTTGAACTCGTTGTAGAGCTCACGGGTCGGATCGTAAGAAACGTTCAGCAAGGTGACTGCGGGCTTGGCAGCGCCGCCACCGCTGGAGTTCGTCGAATTCGACTCGCTCTTGCAGCCAATCCAGGTTCCTACGGCCACAGCGGAAAGAACAAACAGAGCAACACTCAGGCGGGAATATTTCACGGGTTCAATCCCTGTGGAGGTAACGGGCATCCAGCCCCGCGATGGGGTCTGGCCTGTATCGATCGCAATAACAATGCCACGCCCTAAGAATCCAAAATTCCGGCAAGAATGTTGCGTAGGGTAAGAGAAAAGGGGCTGCAGGCCGCAGTACCCAGCAATTATGATGGAACACAGCCGTGATATATAACGGTCCAGAACATTTCACGGGTGCCGCTATGGACCGCTATCAAGACGTTTTATTGGCCATTTGGCGCGAGGTTGGTCGCCATGTGGAGATCCGCGAAGCCGCGCAAAACGTCGCCGCGATCCTGCAGCGCCGCCTGCCGCTCGATGCCATCTATATCCGTCGCTGGAATGCTCGCGACGAATTGCTCGAGACCGTCGCCGTCGGTTCACCGCGGCCGTTGCACTCGGCCAACGCCCCGAACAGTAACCTGGCTTTGCGCGAATGGAAGCAAGTCTCGACTTGGGCCCAAGGCGCCGAAGTTTGGCGAGCTGGTGATCCCGCGCCGGAAGGCTTTGCCAAGATCGTACCGCCGGGAATCGTCGCCCACGTGATGGCCGGGCCGCTCGGCGATGCGCAGGCACTTCGCGGTATCATCGTATTTGCCGCGCTCCCGGGAGAGCGCTTTCATGCCGATCATCGCGACCTGGCGCAACTGCTGCTCGAACCACTTTCAGTGGCACTCGAAAACGATCTCCGATTGCACGAGCTCGCCACGCTTCGCGAAGCCGCCGAAGCCGATCGGCGTTCGCTCCTCTCGCGACTCGGTCGTCAGGAGATGAACGACACGGTCGTGGGCGCCGACTCGGGCCTGAAGCAAGTCATGGAGCGAGTCGATCTCGTCGCGCGCTCCGACGTGCCCGTGCTGATCCTCGGCGAAACGGGCACCGGCAAGGAAGTGGTTAGCCGCGCCATTCACAATCGTTCGGCGCGCTCGAGCGGGCCGTTCATTCGCGTGAACTGCGGCGCTATTCCTGCCGAACTCATCGACTCGCAACTCTTCGGCCATGAAAAGGGAAGCTTCACCGGCGCTCACGATCAACATCAAGGTTGGTTCGAACGGGCCGACGGCGGCACGCTGTTTCTCGATGAGATCGGCGAACTCCCCCTCGCCGCGCAAGTTCGTTTGCTGCGCGTGTTGCAAGATCATCAGGTCGAGCGGGTCGGCGGCAAGAGTCCGATTCACGTCGACGTGCGCATCGTCGCCGCCACGCATCGCGACTTGGGCTTGATGGTTTCGCGGCGCGAGTTTCGCGAAGACTTGTGGTACCGCATCAACGTCTTTCCGATCATCCTGCCGACACTGCGGGAACGAAAGGAAGACATTCCCGCCCTCGCGCGGCACTTTGCCTTGCGGGCCTCGAATCGCTTCGGCTTGCCGGTCGCTGAACCGACCGTCGGCGATTTGCACTTGCTGATGAATTATTCCTGGCCGGGGAACATTCGCGAACTCGGCGCGGTGATCGATCGCGCGGCGATCCTTGGCAACGGCCGCGCGCTGAAAGTGGATCTCGCCCTCGGTTCCTACAAGCCACCACCGCCACCACCTGCCGATGGCCCGACGCTCTACGAAGTGATTCCCGTCGCCGATCAGCCGTTGGTGGCGACCTCCGAAATCGGCGGACCGGCGAACAACAATCACTCCGAAGTGCCGACGCTGAACAAGGCGATGGTCGAGCACATCGAGAAAGCCCTGACTGCTTCACGCGGCAAGATCGAAGGCCCGCATGGCGCTGCTGCGTTGTTGAGCATTAACCCTCACACCCTCCGCGCGCGGATGCGCAAGCTCGGCGTCGACTGGAGCCGTTTTCGGCACGGTTGAGACGAGGCTCTGGCGGTATTGCGTAGGCCGGACCATTGGTCCGGCCTGAAGTGGGTACCAAGCCAAATTTCTCTACTTGCTGCTCTTAGACGGACCAATGGTCCGTCCTACGGGCGGCGCGTTTGCCATGCGCGGCGTCGATGCGTTATTCTGCGGCTTGCACTTCAAGGAGTCGCATGCCGATGAAATCTCGTTTGATCTTCTGTTTGTTATTTGCTTTCACGCTAGCGCATACGTCATTGTACGCGCAGGAAGCAAAGCCCGATTCGTATACCGATCTGCAAACTGGCTTGAAATTTCCGAGCACGATCGAGCGACTGAAATTCGTAAGCAAGGCGGACTACGGCGATGTGCAGCTTGGAGTTGGAATCCGCTATCGTTCGCCGGAAGGCTTGCGAATCGATGCCATCATTTACAACTTGGGCTTGAAAACGATTGCCGCGGATCCTGCCGATCCGCGTGTCAAAGAACAAGTCGAGGAGGCGTTGAGCGGCATCAAATTGGCTGCCGAAAAAGGTCTATTAAAGGACCTCAAAGTAATTAGCAATGAAGTGGTGCCGATCGCGAAAGGCGACGCCGCGCCGAAGGCCCACAAAGTTTTGCTCTCGTTCACGCTGGCTGAAGAAGCGCGCGAAAGCGCGCTCTATCTGTTCGTCTACAAAGACCACTTCATTAAAGTACGAGCCACATGGTTTCCTGAAGAAAAGAAAGCGAGCCGCGAAGACGTTGCCGCCTTCTTGACCTGGCTGTCGGCCGAAATGAAAAAGTAGCCGCATGTCTCAGGAAAATTCCAGCGACGACGCTACCGAAAACAACAACGCCGAAGTCGACGATGCGGAAATCGAAGCCGAGATCGTGCAGCAGCGCCGTAAGATTTTCTTCGCCGGCTGGCAACGCCAATCGCGCGATCTCGGCAGCTTTTGGCTCTTCCTCGGTCTGCTCGGCGCAGTGACCTATGCGTTCTATTGGCTGCTCGGCAATTGGCCCTTCGCGAACGGCATCGTCGCGGAATGGAACGACAACGCCCTCGCCTTCACGCTCCTCTGCGGACTCACGGCGGCGGGCATGTTCATTCGGGCCGGCCACGTCTGGGCCATTTATGCAGCCCTGGTGATCGACGCGGCGTTGGTCCTGATGGTCCCCTTCACGCTGGTTGCCCGAATTTGCCTTTTGGGTGGTTTCATGCTGGGTGTGCTCAACTCTTATCAAGCCATTCGCGTGGCTCGGCTGTTGCGACAACACAAGGTGCCGCTGCGGAGTACGTAACCAGCTGCACCCAGTTCGATGTTCCCTTGCGCCGTGCGGAAGGTTACGATGGAACCCACCAGCCGGCGTCCCGCGCCGGTTCCCACCTGCATAGCCCACCCCGAGATCGAGCCGATGCGCCGTCTGTGCGACCACAGCAACCGCCAATCGCCCGCCGATCAGCCTTGCGCCGAATTCCGTTCGCTGCGCGCCTCGCGTCGCGCGGTCGTGCAAGCCGGGGCCGCTTCGCTGTTGGGTCTTGGGTTGCCTGCGCTCCTCGCTGGCCAGGCTCAGGCAGCGGGTGTTGCGAATGCGGGCGCGGCGAATCAGCTCGCCGGTTTCGGCAAGGCGAAGCGCTGCATCTTTCTCTTCATGTGGGGTGGCCCGAGTCAGCTCGACACCTTCGACATGAAGCCGAACGCACCCGACAACATTCGCGGCCCGTTCAAACCGATCAGCACCAAGGTCCCCGGCTTGCAGATCAGCGAGCATTTCAAGGATCTCGCCGGCGTGATGGACAAGGTCGCCGTCGTGCGCAGCTTGTCGCACAACGACCCGGCCCATCTTTCGAGCGGCCACACCACGGTGACGGGGCAACTCGCGCCGGTCGTGCGCAGCGATGCCACACCGCCGAGCTCGCGCGATACGCCGCACATTGGTTCGGTGCTCAGCAAACTGCGCGAAGAGAAGAAAATCGCGATCGACGAAAAGTCAGCCGGCATGCCGCCGTTCGTCATGTTGCCGTGGAAAGTCTTTCATCCTTCGGCGCCCGGCGGACAAGCGCCGGGACAGCACGGCGGTTGGCTGGGTCCTGCTTACGATGCGTTACTCGCCACGGGCGATCCCAACAAGACAACCTGGCAGTTGCCCGCGCTGCAATTGCAAAACGGCGTGACGGCGGAAACGCTGCAGAGTCGTTTTCAACTGCTGCAGCAAATCGACGAGCAGCGGGCGGCCTTCGATCAGTTGCCGCGACCGGCGGCGATGACCGTTCATCAAAGCAAAGCCCTCGAGTTGCTCGCCTCGCCTCGCGTTCGCGAAGCCTTTGAGCTGCGGAAGGAATCGCGCGAGACTCGCGAGCGCTACGGCCGCAATATTCATGGCCAAAGCGTGCTCCTCGGCCGCCGCTTGCTCGAGCATGGCGTGCCGCTGGTGAATATCAACTGGCACGACGACGGCAAAAACTTTTGGGATACGCACGGCAATAATTTCAACCGCCTCAAAGACGATTTGATCCCGCCCGCCGATCGCGCGCTGACTGCCTTGCTCACCGATCTGAGCGAGCGCGGCATGCTGGAAGACACGCTGGTGTGCTGGGTCGGCGAGTTCGGCCGCAAGCCGGAGATTTCGAATGGCACGGGTCGCGAGCACTGGCCCTACGTTTACTCCGGGCTGTTTGCCGGCGCGGGGATCAACGGCGGTGCGATCTACGGCAGCAGCGACAAGCACGCGGCTTATCCCGCCACGAACGCTGTCACGCCGCACGATTATGCCGCGACGATTTATCACGCCCTGGGAATTCCTGCCGAGACTGTTTTGCACGATCGCGACCGCCGGCCCCACCAGGTTTATGCCGGCGCGCCGATCACCGACCTGTTTGCCTGATCTCGAACTGCACCGACGACAGGCAGGCCGTCCTCCCTCCCGGACTACCCACCTTGGTTGTTTTGCATGGCTGCGATCTCACTCCAACAAGCCTACGACTGCGTCGTCATCGGCAGCGGTAAAACCGCCGGCCTGATCGCCGCCGCCGTGGCTCGCACCGGCCGGCAAACGCTGCAGCTCAGTAGTCCAACGATTCCGCGGCCGGCCTGGCTCCATCCACGCTGGACCGTCGTTGAGGGCGAAGAACAACTCCGCTCGCCACTCAGCGGCGTGAGCGTGGTGAACGCGGCAGGCAAACGAACGACCGTGCTCCGCGCCGCAACGTCGTCGGCCTCTGCCGCGCAACGCCTCTCGACAGCTGATTCATTCGCACTCCCCGCCGGCTGCCAACTCACTTGTCATTCGCCGCGCGAGCTTCATTTGAACGGCGCGCTCCCGCCCACGAGCATTCGCGCTGAACTCATCGTTGCTGTCGAACAGCGAGACTATCAACCGACGAGCACTGCCATCGGCGGCATCTATCGCGATGTTGCTTGCGATCTGGGTGAAGAGCGCCAAGCGTTGCTCTTCGCCACGCTCCGCGCGAGCGAAGTCTTTTGGCTCGTGCCGCTCGCTGACGGTCAGTGGAGCCTAGGGCTGCTGACTTCTGCGCCGGAATTATCTGCCGAAGACTCCATTGCCGATGTTCTTGAAGAAGCGCTCGTCGCTTGTCCCGCGCTCACGCAGCGGCTGATCTCGGCGGAGCTGCTCGGCAGTTTGCATCTCTCGTCAACGGCTGCAGAGAGCGCACCGCTCGCTGAATTGACCGGCGCGATTCACGTGCCGGAGTACGACGGCTGGATCGACCCGGTCTTTGCCAGTAGCGATTGGCTGAGCGTAGAACTTGCGAGCCAGATCGCGTTGCACTTGCCGGCAGGAACGGAGCATTGGCTGCAAGATTGGCCCGCCGTCGAGCAGTTCACCAGCGAGCGCATCGCCCCCTGGTATCGCGCGCACGAAGCGTTGCCAGCAGCGCTGCAGGATCATGCGCAGCGTAGTTGGTATGAGAAGTTGCTCGCGGGACAGCGGGCGCGAGCGGCTGATTAGCGACTGACGAATCAGCCGCCAGGCGCTAGCCTCCGGCTTGGAAACGGTGCCCAGAGATAGCCGGGGGCTAGCGCCCGGCGGCTGATTTTGAACGCGCGATGTCGACCATGATCAGGTCGCTAGTTCCCTATCCCGCGAAAGACTCGCGCGATATGGTCACTGCATCCATTCGCACGATCAACTCGCACACTTTCCTTGGAGTCACTCCCGTGATTGTCGTCCTCGCCACCATCGAATTGCACCCCGGCAAGCGGAATGATTTCCTGGCCGAGTTTCAAAAGATCATCGCCCCCGTTCGCGCCGAGAACGGCTGCATCGAATACTTCCCAGCCGTCGATCACCCGACCAACTTGCAGAACCAACCGCCGGCGCGCAACGACACGGTCGTGGTCTGCGAAAAGTGGGAGAGCACTGCTGCTCTCGAAGCCCACCTCATCGCGCCACACATGGTGGCCTATCGGCCTCGGGTCAAAGAATTCGTCAAGCAAGTCTCGCTGCAAATCCTCAGCCCGGCGGGCTAATTTTGCAGGGCGGATAGCATCGATTGCGTCAGCCATCGATGTCGCGTCAGCGAACAGAGGCATCTCGATTGACGCGAGTGCTGCGAGGTTCGGTCGTATACTTTCAACCCCGGACCGATTCGATGGTTGACGCCCGTTGCAGTTGACTGGAGACGGGATGCCTCTTGCCGCTGCGCGGTCTCGATTACTGAAGCAATCGAGACTATCACAACGTGCGAGAAATCTGCCGATGCTTACTTCAGCAGTTCGCGCATCAGACCGGGATCGTCGGTAATAATGCCATCGATCCCGACATCGATGAGCTGTTGGCCGCGTTTCTTGTCGTTCACCGTGTAGGCCCAGCACTTCAAGCCGGCGGCGTGTGCGGCGGCGATGTTTTCTTTGGTGAGATCGCTGTGTCGCCAACCGACGGCGGCGGCGCCGGCTTGTTTGGCATCGGCGATTTGCTTCGTACCGAGTTCCTTGCTGCCGAGGCAACCGAGGGCGAGATCCGGCGCTAACTTATGGCAGTCGGCGATGTACTTCCAATCGAAGGCTTGCACGACCACGTTGCCGCGGAGCTTTTTGTCGTCGAGCATTTTCACGATCGTCGCCGCGTCGCCACCTTTGCGTTCGATAAGCGTCATGCTGCCGGCTTGAATGACGGTGAAGGCTTCTTCGAGCGTCGGCACCTTGGTGCCGGCAAACTGCGTCTTGAACCACTTGCCGGCGTCGACCTTTTTCAGATCGGCGACCGTGACATCTTCGAGCTTGATGTTGTATTTGCCGAGCACCTTCCCGGCGTCGGTCGTGCGATCGAGATCTTTGTCGTGCATGACCACCGGCACCTTATCCGCCGAGTGGTAGTAATCGAGCTCGACCATGTCAGCCTTCGCTTTCACGGCCGCTTCGAACGAGGGGAGCGTGTTCTCTGGCGCGTGAGCACTCGCGCCGCGATGGCCGATGATCAGCACTCGCTTGGCGCCGACGAGTTCGGCGGCAGGCGAGATTTTCGCCTGCTCTACGGCGGCAGCGAACGAGGCAAACATCAACAAGCAAACTCCGCACGCGCTGAATTTCAAAGCATTCAACATTCCAACCACTCCCAGACAAGCCGCCGGGAATTGCTCCCGCGCTGCAGGTCGACGAAAATCAAAGGTAAGAAGGCGATTATACCCATTGAAGGAGCGACATAGATGAAGACTCGATTAACAGCCGCGACTCTCGGCCTGGCCCTGTTGGCAATGCTCACGGCCTGCGGTCCCAGCGGCCCGCCAGTTATTCCCGTGCAGGGAAAAGTCACCTTCGGCGGTGTTCCCTGGCCCAAGCCCGCGACGCTCGACTTCACCCCCACCAAACCCGCGCCTGGCATGCCGGGAAAAACCATAACGACCGTCGCCGCCGCCGATGGCAGTTACTTGGTTCAGTTGCCGCCGGGCGAGTACGTGATCAGCATCACCTGCAACGAGATCGAACCTTCGCCCGACAATCCGAGCACCCGCAAGAGCTACCTCCCCGACCGCTTCGCCATCGGCGAGAATCGGCAAAAGGTAACCGTCCCTGTCGATACCAAAGGGACCATCGACTTGACGTGGGATGTTCCCAAGGAGTGAATTCTCTGCAACGACGAAGTAGCTGAATTCGCCAGAATTCAGTCCTGGCCGCTAATGGTAACCGTCTGAATTCTGGCGAATTCAGCTACAGTCGATTCGACATTGCAGTGCTTGATTCACCTTGCTCGGCCATCCAGAATGACGGGCGCTTGCTGCGAATCTTCCAAGCATCACCGTTATTCTTCTCCAGGAGTTTGTTATGCGTTACGGGCGAATGTTGAGTTACGTGTTGGGTTGCGTGCTGGCCGCGGCCGGCGTGGCCAGTGCTGCCGATGCCAAAGGGGCGATCACCGATGCCAAGGAAGCCGGACCGGACTTCGCCGTGCAAGGCGAATACGTGGGCGCCGATGTCGAAGGCAAGAAGTGGGGTTGCCAGGTCATCGCGCTCGGCGGCGACAAGTTCGACGTCGTGGGTTATCCCGGCGGTCTGCCTGGCGACGGCTGGAAGCGCGGCGATGAAGTGAAGAAGGGGAAAGCCGAGCTGAAAGACGGCGTGACGACTGTCAAGGGTGACGACGGCTGGAGCGCGACGATCAAGGACGGCGCGATGACGGTTGAGCACGATGGCAAGAAGGTCGGCGAGCTGAAGAAGACCGAACGGACCAGCCCGACGATGGGAGCCAAGGCTCCGAGCGGCGCCACGGTCCTCTTCGATGGCACTTCGGCCGACGCTTTTAAGAACGGCAAGATCGTGGAAGGGAACTTGCTCGGCGCGACCAATTGCGAAACCAACGCCAAGTGGCAAGACCACTCGTTGCACATCGAGTTCCGCACGCCCTACATGGCCGCTGCCCGCGGTCAGGGTCGAGGCAACAGCGGCGTGTATATGCATTGCCGTTACGAACTGCAGGTCCTCGATTCGTTCGGCCTCGATGGCAAGAACAACGAGTGCGGCGGCATCTATACCATCGCCGAGCCGAAGGTGAACATGTGCCTGCCGCCGCTGGTGTGGCAGACGTATGACATCGACTTCACCGCGCCGAAGTACGAAGAGGGCAAGAAGGTGAAGAACGCCCGCGTCACGATCAAGCACAACGGCGTGCTGATTCACGAAGACCTCGAGCTGCCCAAGGGCACCCCCGGCAAAGACGGCGAAGGCGAAAAGCCGCTCGGCCTGTTCCTGCAAGACCACGGCAACCCGGTGGCCTTCCGCAACATCTGGGTCGTCGAGAAGAAGTAAGTCGCGATTCGTCACAACCCGCGGCGTCAGCCAGGGGTTTGGCGAGTGAAGCCTGAAAAACTAAGGAGGGAAGCGACTAGCGCTTCCCTCCTTTCATTTTGATCTCCCACCATGAGGCTTCAGCCCCGACATCGGCCCGCGCACCCACTCTCGCGACTAGCCATTTCAACCGTCTCAACCCCTCCCGTTGTTCATCAAATCGCGAATTTGGGGGATTTGTAACGGCCCCGGCGCTGGCCTGTTTGGCGGCAATGGGGTATAAATCTGCTGCATCGCGCATGGTGGCCAAATCCGTGCGCTGGGCGACCGTCGCTGCCCGAACAGGGCCTCTTTTCCAGCGACGTGGCCCCAGTTTTTGCTGTACACCGACCTGCAGTTGAGTAGACCGTCGAGGGGCTGAAGTGAATATTCTGTTTGTCAGCAGCGAAGTGGTTCCGTTTGCCAAGACTGGCGGCCTGGCCGATGTCTGCGGATCGCTGCCGATCGAGCTGAGCAAACTGGGGCACAATGTCTCGGTGATGATGCCCGCCTATCGCCAGGTGAAGGGCCATCCCGGCATCGAGCCGCTCAACGTCAAGTTCGATATTCCGATCGGCAACAAGATCGTCCGCGGCCGATTGCTGCGCGGCACGTTGCCCAATTCCGAAGTGCCGGTCTTTTTCGTCGAGCAGGACGAATATTTCGACCGCCCCGAGCTCTATCGCTACAAAGGCGAAGACTACAAAGACAACTGCGAACGCTTCTCGTTCTTCTGCCGTGCCGCCCTCGAAGCCATTCGCCTCGTCAAGCTCGACGTCGAAGTCATTCACTGCCACGACTGGCAAGCGGGGCTTATCCCGGCTTATCTGCACGTTGAATACGCCCACTGCCATGGTTACGAAACCATCGGCTCGCTGATGACGATTCACAATCTGGCGTATCAGGGGATCTTCTGGCATTGGGACATGCTGCTGACGGGGCTCGATTGGAAGTATTTCAATTGGCACCAGATGGAGTTCTACGGCAAGCTCAACCTGATGAAGACCGGCTTGGCCTTTGCTGACGGCTTGAACACGGTCAGCCCGACGTATGCTCAAGAGATTCAAAGCGATCCGCTCGGCTGTGGTCTGGAAGGCATGCTGCAAGGCCGGCGCGATGTCCTTAGCGGCATCGTCAACGGCGTGCACTATGCCGACTGGAATCCTGCCACCGATATGCACCTCCCCTACAAGTACGACGTGAGCAACTGGCAGAGCGGCAAAGGCGCGTGCAAGAGTGCGCTGCAAAGCGAGCTCGGTTTGCCGATCGCGCCCCGCACGCCGGTGATCGGCCTGATTGGTCGCCTCGCCGAACAAAAGGGCTGGGATCTCATTATGGATCTCATGAATCGCTGGGTCCGCGAAGCCGACGTGCAGTTTGCCATTCTCGGCACGGGCGAACAGCACTTCCACGATCATCTCACCTGGCTGGCCCGCGACTTCCCACACAAGGTGGGCCTGCGACTCGATTTCAACGAAGGCTTGTCGCACCGCATCGAAGCCGGCAGCGACATCTTCCTCATGCCCAGTCGCTACGAGCCCTGCGGCTTGAATCAGCTCTACAGCCTCAAGTACGGTACGGTCCCGGTCGTTCGCGCGACAGGTGGTTTGAAAGACACCGTCGTCGATGCCACCGACGACAACCTGTGGAACCAAACCGCCACGGGCTTCAGCTTTGAGACGTACTCGACTAGCGACATGGAAGCCGCCCTCAGTCGCGCGCTCGACGCCTACCACAACAACCCCGAGCGCTGGAACCAACTCGTCACTACCGGCATGAACCAAGACTGGTCGTGGCGAAAGAGTGCGCTCGAATACGTCGAGCTCTACGAGCAAGTCAAAGCCCGCCGCGTCCAACAGTGGGAACGCCTACAAGAACTGCTATAGCCCCCATCGTCGTCGTTCGCTCCGCGAACGATGAATGGAAGTGAACCAACCGCGCGCCGCCGAAAGAGCCCCGCGACTTTCGGCCGTTGGCGAGTGCTTATTGAGCGAGAACCGCCGCAACGCTGCGCTTTTTCGCCGCTTCAACCCCTCTCTCCGGAGTACCGAGAAGAGGGTGTTAAGAGCGCGAAAGCCCACGCCGAAAAACTTCCCTCGCCTAATTCTCACGGCTAACATGGGGGAATGATTTCCCCTTCCTCTCCCGCGCGTTTTCTTACGCTGATTCTCTGCCTGGGAGTCGCCGTCGTTTCGCGCGCCGACGATGCCAAGCCCACCTTCTATCGCGGCGTGAATCTCAACGGTCCCGCGGTGACGATCGATGGTCATGCTTGGGAAGGGCAGGACGACAAAAACTCGCCGGCCAATTTTGTCTGCAAGGACAAAGCGTTCGCCAATCAAGACGTGCCGCTAGTCCCCGCCACCGATGCCGAGCGGGCGAAGATGATTCGCAGCAGTCGCTGGGGCGGCAATAAGGTTGAAATCACTGCCGTCCCCACGGGTCGCTACTCCGTCTTCCTCTATGTATGGGAAGACAACAACAGTGAGACCTTCGCTATCAGCGTGAACGGCCGCGAGGTGATCAAGCGATATCAAAGCGGCAACGCCGGTCACTGGGAGCGCCTCGGCCCGTGGTTTGTCGACGTGCGCGACGGCGGCAAGATCGAAGTGACGAGCAAAGGGGGCGCTGCCAATTTCTCCGGCCTCGAAATCTGGCGCGGCGAATACGACGGCTCGGCCGAGATCACGCCCGAGAACCTCGCCTTTTTCGAAAAGCGTATCAGGCCGCTCCTCGTCAAGCATTGCTACGAATGCCATTCGAGCGAAGCGAAGAAAGTAGAAGGAGAGTTGCTCGTCGATTCGCGCGCCGCGCTCCGCAAGGGCGGCAGCACCGGCCCCGCCATCGTCGCTGGCGATCTCGACCAGAGCCTGCTCATCAAAGCCGTGCGCTACTCCGACGAGCTGCAAATGCCGCCGGAGAAGAAACTCGCTACCGAGGAAATCGCCGACCTCGAAAAATGGGTTCAGCTCGGCGCGCCCGATCCGCGTACAAAGGCCACGAAGTTCGTCAAACGGCGGGTCGATCTGACGGAGGCAAAAAAGTTCTGGTCGTTCGCGCCCATCCAGGATCCGCCGATTCCCGCGGTGAAAAACGAAGCTTGGCCGAAGAGTGACATCGATCGTTTCATTCTCACCGAACTCGAACGCAACCATCTTTCGCCAGTTGCCGCAGCCGACAAGCGCACACTCATTCGCCGCGCGACCTACGATCTCACCGGTCTGCCGCCGACGCCAGAAGAGATCGCGACGTTCCTCGCCGATGATTCGCCACAGGCTTTCGAAAAACTTGTCGATCGACTGCTCGCCTCGCGCCAATACGGCGAACGTTGGGGCCGACATTGGATGGACCTGGTGCGTTACGCCGACACGGCAGGCGAGAACTCCGACTATCCGATTCCGCAGGCCTATCTCTATCGCAATTACATCATCGAGGCTTTCAACAAAGACAAACCCTACGATCAATTTCTCCGCGAGCAGATCGCCGGCGATTTGCTTCCCGCCGAGAGCGATGCGCAGAAGAACGAGCAGATCATCGCGACGGGTTACATCGCCATTTCGCGCCGCTTTGGTTCGCTCATTGAAAACTATCCGCAGCATCTGACCATCGAAGACACGCTGGAAAATCTCGGCCGAACGACACTCGCGCTGTCGATCAGTTGCGCTCGCTGTCACGATCACAAGTTCGATCCGATTTCGAACGATGACTACTACGGCTTGTACGGAATCTTCGACAGCACGCGCTATCCCTTCCCGGGGATCGAGCTCGACAAAAAGCCGCGCGACTTCGTGCCGCTGGTCGAGAACGGCAAGCCGGCCCAAAAAGTGGCTTACGCGATGGCCGAAGGGAAGCAGATCGCCGATGCGCGCATTCAGCAGAAGGGAGAGCCGAAAAACCTCGGCGACGAAGTGCCACGGCGGTTCCCCGAGATCCTCGGCGGGCAAGCGCTTTCGGAATCGGAAGGTAAACAAAGTGGCCGGCTGCAACTCGCCGAGTGGATCACCGATCCGAAAAACCCGCTCACTGCGCGGGTGATGGTCAACCGCGTCTGGCAGTATCACTTCGGCAGCGGCCTGGTGAAAACGCCCAGCGACTTCGGCTTGCGCGGCCAACCGCCGACGCATCCGGAGTTGCTCGATTGGCTAGCGACGACGTTTGTCAAAGATGGTTGGTCGCTGAAGAAGTTGCACAAGCGAATCATGCTCAGCAGTGTGTATCAGCTGTCTTCGGAAGTAGGAACCATTGGTTCGTCCAAGTCAACCGAGAACGGACCAATGGTCCGTCCTACGGCGATCGATCCCAGCAACAACTTTCATTGGCGTTTCAATCGCCAACGCCTCGATGCGGAAGAGCTGCGCGATTCACTCCTGACGATCAGCGGCGAGCTCGATCCATCGATGATGACCGAGCCGCATCCTTTTCCGCCGGTCGACAAATGGGATTTCACGCAGCATCATCCCTTTCGCGGCAGTTACGACAGCAACCGCCGCAGCGTCTACCTGATGACGGCCCGCCTCAACAGCAAACCCTTCTTCACCACCTTCGACGGCGCCGATCGCAACGCGACGACACCCAAGCGCGACAGCAGCGTCACGACGGTGCAGTCGCTCTACTTGCTCAACGACGAGTTCGTCCACAAGCGGGCCGAAGCCTTGGCGAAACGGCTGCTCGCCGAAGGAACTGACGATGCCGCGCGCTTGGAACGGGCGTTTGCCTTGACGCTCGGTCGCATGCCCAGCGATATCGAGAGAGCGCAGATCGCCCCTTGGCTTGCCCAACTGCGCGAGCAGTTTGCCATGTCTGGCATTCCTGCCGCGGAGCAAGATCAACGCGTCTGGTCGGCACTGGCTCGCGTGCTGTTCCGCACGAATGAATTCTTGTACGTGGACTGAGCTGATTGTCGCCGATTTCTCCGAAATCGGTGGGTTGAGGTTGATCCGCAGCACGCCTAGGAACGAGCCCCGCGAAGTTCCGGCTTTGGCGAGCGAAGGTAACTCGCCGTTGCGTTTTGAAGACGGTCTACTTCGCTGCCACGCTAACTCGCCAAAGACGCCGAAAGTCGCGGGGCTCTTTCGGCGGCGCGCGGTTAGGTTGGCCTCCACCATCGATCGGCGGAGCGATCGACGACAATGGGTTCGGCCGAATATCGGTGCGATAGGGAGGTGTTATAAAGTGTGATATTGGAGCCACGATATTACAGCCCGTTTTTGTTCTTAAGTCTGGTCTGGCAACTACTTGTGGATGAAATAATCTTTTGCATCACCTGTTACATTCTGGGGGTATGAAAGGGGGGCAAGTTGTTCCAAAATTGCTGACCACTCCACGCATGACTCGCCAGCAGCCTCGCCATTCCGGCTTTCGAGTTTTCATTTTCGCGGACCTAAGTTGTCCGCCAGCTCGCGATAGACACTCCAGACACGCATGCCTTAGTGGATAGGAGTGGTAATCATGCTCTGCTGGCAATCCTGCACCGACTTTTTGACGCGAACCTTTTTCGGCCGCTCGCGTAGTATCCCTACCGGAAGCTCGTTCGCTGGGATGCGACGCCAGCACGCGGAAATTGGATATTCCTGGTTCGGACGCCAGGCCGCAGTGTTCCACCGGGATTACCCGGTGCTAGCACACCAAAGCTGCGATTGTAAGAAATTCAGCAGGTGCGCTATATTGATTGCCACAAGGATTGAGGGTGACTTTTCGGTTGCGTTTTGCCCGCATAGGAATCTGAGGGACGAGGCCATGAGACGGATCGCCATGGTGGCAGCGGTGTTGATTGCCGCATTTGTTTTCTTCTCGACAACGACGTCGGCTACCGCGCAAGTGGTGCCTGCCTTCGGACAAACTTCGGTGGCTCAACCGATCTACGCCCAGCCGGCCATCCAGCCGCAGCGCAGTGCCGAAGCCGAACAAGTCCGCATGTGGTATCGCGATTACCTTGGTCGCGAACCAGGACCAGAATTGACCGCCTGGGTCGAGTTGCTCCGCGGCGGCATGTCGCCCGTCGATCTGCAAGCCACGATCCTCGGCTCGGATGAATTCTTCAACAGCAAAGGCCGCGACCCGCAGACCTTTGTGCTCGAAACCTTACAAGCCGTGACCTGGAACCAACCTACCAATCAAGATCTGCAGCGCTGGACAAATCGCCTCACGCAATTGCGTGGCGACCGCTTTGCCCTGGTGCGCGAAATCTTGATGACGAACACCACCAGCCAGCCCAACGTGGCAGCCGGCACGGTCGTCGATCTGTCGACTCGCTTGTCGTCGGCCGTTCGCCTGCTGAACGACACCGCGGCTTTCGAACTCGGCGGCACGCTGCAAGGTCAACAAGTCACGCTTCGCAGCCAGGCGATGCTCGACTCGGCTGAATCGTTTCGCCGGGCTGTCGCTCAACGCAACTTCCGCCCTGAATCGGTGCAACAAGAACTGCAAAACGTCGATCGCTCGTTCGATGCCGTGCAAGCCGCACTGAGCAATCCGCCGGGCACGGCCCCTTCGACCTCGTCGATCGCTCGCCGCGTGGCAACCTTGCTCAGCGATACTCGCTCGTCGCTCCGCCTGCCGACCGATCCGATCTACGGCGACTATCCGCCGACGTTGCCGGGTGTTCCTGGTGGCGGCACGGGTGTGGTCGAAACGCAACGGATTCTCGCTCAAGTCGACTCGATCGCTCGCGGCACGCAATCGATCATTCAGCTGTATCAGACTCGCGGCAGCTACGACTACACGCTCAATACCACGCTGCGTGACCTCGATACCTTCGCCGGTCAGCTCGATAACTTCCGCCTGTCGGCCCAACGGACCTCGTCGCCGCAACGGTTGCAGTGGGAATTTCAACAGCTGAACGATCAAGCCCAGCGGATTCGCCCGCAGTTGCTGCAAGGCACGCCGCCGACCTTCACTCGCCTTTACTGGCAGAGCGTCGAAAGCGGTTTGCTCCAGCTGAACGACACGCTCGCTCGCAGCACTGGCACGATTGGCAGCAACCCGACGGGACCTTTCAACCCTGGCCCGATTAACCCCGGCCCGATCTATCGCCCCAATCAAGAACTGCTCGTCGCCATCGACCAAGCCATGGCCCAGAGCGATGCGTTCCTCGCCGGTCTCGCCCCCTTCGTCTTCGGCATTCCGGAAGTGCCGCGGCTGCAACGCGATATCCGCACGCTGAAGGGCCGCCTGGCCGAACTGCGGCAGAGTGCGGTGCAAGGCGACTCGAGCTTCAACTCGACCGAACAAGTTCGCCTGATGAAGCTCGACTTCGACACGGCCTACAACCGCTGGAGCCAAATCGTCACCGGTTACAAGCTGATCAACTACACCAAGCTCTCGCCGGTCGGCAGCAGCATCGATCAAATCGATCTGCTCCTGCAGCAAGACAAGACCTACATCGGCGTCGCTCGCCCGGTGTACGGCTCGCGAGTCGATACGCTCATCACCGCCATCAGCCAAGATTCGGCCGCCGTGCAAACCACGCTGCAAGGCCTGGTGAATTACACCGAGTCGCGAGCGATCTCGCAGTCGTTCGGCCAGCTCGATGGTTACACGCAAACGCTGACCAACCTGCAACGCGATCGGACGCGAACCTACGACGATCAACGTCGCACGGTCGCCATGATGCAGCGGATTGTGCAGAACATCGACGCCAACACGGCTCGGTTGGAAGACCGGGCCCTGGCCGCTCGCGATCGCGATGGTCAGCTGCGGGCTGCCGACGTGCGGCGGTATACGGAACGGATTGTCGGTGAGCTCAATGATCTGGAGCGCGAAGTGAATCAACTGCCGTAGTTTTTGTTCTTGTAGTTCTCGTTTCTTGCGTTTGTTTTCAATTGATCCTTAGCTAGTTCAACGTCTGTACCTGATCGGCGAATATTCCAGGGACTGGAAAGCGACGCCGATTAGCCGCGGGAAGGAGCTCGTTCGATGCGTCTCGTTTTATCGCTCGCTTGCGCCGGTGTTTCGGCCTGTTTGTTTGCCACGTCGGTGTTGGGCCAAGGACAGCCCGCGCCACAAAATCCCGCTGCTCCGCAAGGTCAGCCGGCGTACTCGCAGCAACAAGCCAGTGCCGACCAGGCCAAGTTCGATGAAGTGCTGGCCGAGTGCGTGAAGTTTTTGAAGACGGCCCCCAACTACAAACTCGAAGTCACCAACGATTGGAAAACCGCTCGCGGCGCCGAAGGGCAGAATCATTACAAGATGACTCACGCCCGGCCGAACCTGTATCGCATCGAGGTGCAGTCGGGATTTTCCAAAACCCCCGATCTGATCTGTGCCAACGATGGCACGCAGGTAACAACCCTGCACGACGCGCAACAGTTGTACTCGCAGCATCCTGCCGCTGAAGAAGGTGAACTCACGCACAACGTGATGCTCGCCCAAAGCCTGGCCGGCTCGGGGATCGAGATCCTCATGCAGCCGAACCTGCTCGACTTCATTCACGCTCACGCCACCAGCGTGAAGTACATCGGCTTGGAAATGCTCGACAACGCTCGCTGCCACCACTTCCACACGCAGTGGGGTCAGCAACAAGTGGAACTTTGGATCGGCGCTCAGGGTGCACCGCTGCTGAAGCAGTTCTCCCGGACCACGCAGGTCAACATCGCGGCCGACAATCAGTTTCAAATGGTCGCCACGTCGAAGCTCAATTGGAAAATCGGTGGCACGATTCCGGAAGGAACCTTCCAAATCAGCCTGCCTCAAGATGCTCGCCGCGTGCACTGCATCTATGAAGCGCTCTCCTGCGACGAAGCCGTCGATCTCGTCGGTCAGCCTGTCCCCGCCATCGAACTAGTGCAACTCGACGGCAGCCGAATGAAGCTCAAGCCTGCCGAAGACAAGCTCGCTACGGTGCTGATTTTCTGGGCTTCGTGGTGCACGCCGAGCACGGCTGAAATGCCGAAGGTTACCGGCTTTGTCAAAGACACCGCTTCGCAAGGTGTGCAATTTTATGCAGTCAACGTCGGCGAAGACGTGAGCCTGGTTCGGCGGTTTGCGACGAAGCACGAATTCACTTCGGCTGCCGTCTGCGATCCCGCTGGTGCAGTTAGCCACGCCTTCCGCCTCGGCGAACTCCCTGCCGTCGTAATCATTGACCGCCAAGGCAAGATTCGCTCGGTGATGCACGGCGCTGCCAAAGACCTGCAAGCCAACGTCACCCGCGAACTGCAAGCCATCGCTGCTTCGCCAGTGCTCGCCCCCACTCGACCACCCGTGACCGGCTTGAAACAATAGGACGATTCACTTCGTCCTTATTGTCGTAGGCCGGAACCAGCGTACTCGCGCAGTTCCGGCATGACTTGCAGAGCCAACACCATGCCCGCTCCTAAAATTCTCGCCTTCGCCGGCAGCACGCGTAAAGATTCCTTCAACCGCAAACTCCTGCCAATCGCCGTGGCCGGCGCTCGCGAAGCCGGCGCCGAAGTCACCGTCGTCGAACTCGCCGATTACGACTTTCCGCTCTTCAATCAAGATCTCGAAGCCGCCGGCGCTCCTCCCGGATTGGCAAAGCTCAAGCAGCTGTTCATCGATCATCAGGGCTTGCTCATCGCCTCGCCCGAATACAACAGCTCGATCACGCCGCTGCTGAAGAACACCATCGACTGGGTCTCCCGCCCCTTCCCGGGCGAACAAGGCTTGCTCGCCTTCCGCGGCAAAGCAGCCGGCCTGATCAGCGCCTCCCCCGGCCAACTCGGCGGCTCGCGCGGCCTCGTTCACCTCCGCTCCATCCTCGGCAACATCGACGTGCTGGTCCTGCCGACCCAATCATCGGTGCCGCAAGCGATGAATGTCTTCAATGAAGACGGCTCGCTGAAAGATGCGAAACAGCAAGCCAATGTCAAAGCAGTCGGGCAGAAGCTGGCCGAGTTGCTGAAGAAGCTGCATGGCTGAACTGCATGCCTCACCCCGAGGGAAGCGAACGTTTAACTCCGGGGCGATGTGCAACGAGAAACTCAATTTGGAGACAAGTCAATGCAAAGGCTCTTCTCAGAACAATATCGGGGCGCTGGTTCGCCACTACCGTAGAACGATTGGAAAGAAAAGTGAATCGCGCATAAGCCGGAATTATTCAAAGCGATCAAACGATGAACTGCCGCGATTCCCAGCGGATCGAGAGCTACTGTCGAGTAGAGCAAAACTTCTGGTCTTTGTTGAAGAGCCGCGGCAACCCCCAGCAGACAGCAGGGCGTCCACGGATTTCGCCCGAGGATTTCATGCACTGGCTCGCCCAAAGTGGCGATCACCCGCGCCGCTTCTTGCTTCGAGATCTTGGCAGCTGCGGCTAACCACTCTGCCGACCCCTGAGCGCGCAGCCAGTAGCGAATTCCACGCGCCTGCATGGCGGGGCGGCAAATGATCGCGGACTTGCCTTGGCGTCTGGCGATGTCTTGAATCTCAGACTCCAGCGCAGATGCCTCGTCGTGAAACCCGAGAGGAATATGCAGACAGTAAATGTTTCCTGGCGCCAGGCTGAAAGTGGGAAGTAAGAGTGGCATGCAGATATCTCACTACTCCCGGAAGCAAGCAAAATAGTCGCGGACGGCCTCGGAGTCGAAACAGGGAAGGAGGAGTAGGGTAGGCGGGAGCCTGCCCTACTCACTTGAGAAAGTTTTCGCCCCAGTTGATATTCGCGATGTTTGCCACAAACAGCTCGTGATCCCGGCTAGCCACAAAGTACCACTCGTTGAAGCCAAAGTCGTAGTCGGTTTTGACAAACCAATGCGACGCCCATCTCCCTTCGTGCGTGTGACGATCCTTACGGTCACACACTCGGTAACGCGAATAACTCTGGGTACATTCTCCATCGCCGGGCCCGAAGTTTTGCCAGCACCAACGATTGGCAAAGTCGAGTTCGGGAAACGACACCTTCAACATGACGCTGAAGGGGAAACGTAAGAGCCGTTCGTTGCGCTCTATTTTTTGCGAGGCGCGATCTTCAACAGAGTCGTCATCGCTGGCCAAGTATTCTTCAAAGCTCGCGGCTTCGACCGTTCGATAGCTCATCGCTACCTCGTAATGATTGAGTTTTGCGAATCTCGCCAACGTTGTTGACCTGCCATACCACATTGTTGGTCACATCAAGCGCTGTCAGCCAGCCGCCACGCACACAGTTGGTATCGATGCAAGTAACGCCGTTCATCTTTAGCACATTGCCAGATCGCTGTGCCGTGTGTCCGCAAATGACGTGCTTCCCCGAGCAATGTGGCTTTGTGGCTGCGGATATAACTCGCCAGCGCAGCGCCATTGGCGATTGATTCTCCCAGGCGACATCTTCTTCAAAGCCCGCGTGCACGAATACGTACGTGTCTGTTTCGAGATAGTTCACGCCGTTTTGCAGATAGGCAACATGGTCGGCAAGGCGAGGAACTTCGCGGAGCGGCAGCCCCGGCGACCATCCATACGACGACAACGTGCAATCACCGCCGTTCCGGAGCCAGCGATCCAGTGCTGCAGGATTGTTGAATGCGTCGAGCATCAGTTCTTCGTGATCGCCGATGAGTTGCACTACTCGACAGCGAAGTGCCAGCCTCATCATGCGATCGATGACGCTGCAGGAATCAACCCCGCGATCAACAAGATCGCCGAGTTGCACGACAACGTCGTCCTGGCTGGGTGCGATCCGATCCAGCACTGCCGCCAGTGCACGATCGCAACCGTGGACATCGCCAATCGCTATGGTGCGAGCCAAGCGATCACCTCTCATTTCTCTCGTGCTCGTTATGCTACCGTAAATCCATCAAAACCAATCGTCAATCAAGTAACGTCGTGATGTCTGATCGCTTTCGCATCGCCGCCGCTCAAGTCCCGTCGCAGCGCGGAGACTTGGCCGCGAACTTGGCAACCCACCTGGCCGCGCTCGAAGCTGCGGCCGAACACGACGTTTCGGTGATGATCTTTCCCGAACTGTCGCTGACCGGATATGAACTCGAAATCGCGGCGGAGTTCGCGATGTCCATTGATGACGCGCGACTGGATCCGCTGCATGAAGTCGCCCGCACGGCGAACATGCATATCGTGCTCGGCGCCCCGCTGCGAAGTAATTCCGCCAAGCCGTTCCTAGGATCGATCATCCAGCGCGCGAACGGCACACGTAATTCCTACGCCAAGATGCATCTCGGCGGCAACGAGCCGGATTACTTTATTCCTGGCGATCGGCCTGAAGTGCTTAGCGTCGCGGGTCATTCCATCGGCCTAGCCATTTGTGCAGATACCGGCAAGCCGTCACACCCCCAGACGTATGCTGCCGGCGGCGCGGATATTTATGCAGCCAGCGTCTTTCTCACCGAGGAATGGTACACGTCCGACTCGCCGCGCTTTCCGCGTTACGCCCGCGAACATCAATTCCTCGCCGTGATGGCCAATCAAGGCGCTTCGCGCGGCACGCTGCAATCGGTCGGCAAGAGCGCGATTTGGTTGCCGGGAGGCGAGTTGCTCGCGGAAGCACGAGGAACGGAAACGGCACTTGTCATCGCCACGCGCGAACAGGATACGTGGCGCGGCGAGGTTGTCTTGGTTTAGTCGATAGTCGCCACTCCCTCTAACGCTCTGGGCTACCTTTAGAGCATTCGCATCCACACGCCGTTGAGGTATTCACTCTCGGGGCAATTGCTCGCCACCGGATGATCCGGCGCAGCGCCGCACTTCGAGAGGATCTGCATCGCCCGCGGGCCGTTGCGGGCGCCTTGCTCTTTGGTAGCCGCTTGCAACTCAGGGCCGGCCTGGCGGGAGGCGAGGCAGACGAGCTGCATGAAGTCATCGGCGGGAAGCAAACCCGCACAGGTGCAAGTCAGCATCAAGCCGCCCGGCGCGACGAGCCGCATCGCGAGGCGATTGAGATCGAGATGTTTGCGACGGCCTTCTTCGTACTCGAGTCGTGTGCGGATCAGCTTCGGCGGATCGAGCACGACGACGTCGAATTTCTTTCCCGCTGAGAGTAGGTCGCGCATATAGATGAACGCATCGGCTTGGACGAACTTGCAGCGGGCCTGATTGAGGTTGGCGTTTTCCTTGGCGAGAGCCAGCGGATGCTCGTCGAGATCGACGCCGGTCACTTCGGCAGCGCCGCCGAGCTTCTTCGCTTGAATCGCAAAGCCGCCGGTGTAGCAGCAGACGTCGAGCACCGTGCGGTCCTTGCAATACGCCGCGAGCTGGCGGCGGTTGTCGCGCTGGTCGCAGAAGAAACCGGTCTTGTGACCTTCGCCGAAGTCGACACGAAACCGCGTGCCGTATTCTTGAATGGTGATGCGCGACGGGCAGAACTCCGACTTGATATCGGGCCCCTCGAAACCTTCTTGCGACATCGTGGCCGGGCCGCAGCGAATGAGCCGATGCGTCGTGCCACAGAATGGCTCGAGCATGGCGAGAATCGCATCGGCTCGCTGATACATACCGGGGGTGAAGACTTCAGCCGACAGCACATCGCCCAGCTTGTCGATCACCAGCCCTGGAATTCCGTCACCTTCGCCGTGGATGATGCGGTAGCTGTCGGTCACATCGTCGAGCTTGAGCACATCCCGTCGCAGCTTGACGGCTTCGACGAGCTTTTCCTGCCAGAAACTCTTGTCGGGAATGCGCTCGCCCCAGGTGAGCATCCGCACGGCGAGTTCGGCGCGGGGATTAATAATGCCGTAACCGACGACGCGGCGATCCGCATCGATTACCCGCACATAATCGCCAGGCCGAACCTCGCGAGCGACGAAATCGATCCGCTTGCGGAAGAGGTTGGGATGCTGGCCGGCCGATTTCACTTCGATCGTGGGAATGCGGTCGGGATGTTCCGGCGCGAGAGGCCGCGGCGCGAGAAGGGGGGAAATGGTGTTCATCGAGTCCATCTTCCCCTTTTGCCTGCGGCTGGCAAGGTGACGGCGACGCGCAAGACGGGCAAAGTTACTTGACAGCCGCGGTAATCGCGGCTTCCAGTTCTTTCAAACCCTGCTCGGGCCGAATGTCGTACAGGCCGGCGTGATACGCCGAAATCTTGCCGGCGGCGTCGATCACCACAAACAGCGGCAGCTTGCCGCCGGCCGTGCGTGGATCGCCGAACTGCTTAACTAGCGCGCCGTCGTCGAGGGCGATCGGATAGCTCAAATTCATGAACGATTTCAGCTTGCGAGCCGAAGAAATGGCAGCGCGACGAGTATCGGCCGAGGCCAGCCGATCGTCGACGTTCACGCCAATGATCACCGCTGTGTCGGCATGCTTTCGCGAGGCGAAATCGAGATAACCGACCTGGCCGTAGGGCTCTTCCAGCGGCGCGTCGCGATATTCCCAGAAGTGGAGCACCACGACTTTGTCTTTCCAGTCGGCGGTGTTCAACTCTTTACTATTGAGGTCGGTCAATTTCAACTCCGGCATCTTCAGCTCGGCGAGCGACTTGCCGACCGCAGCCGTTTTCAGCGCGAGGAGCGCGCCGGCCCTGCCCTTTTGGTTCTGCACATCGGCGGCAGCCGCGGAGGCGAACTCGGCCAGCGGCGTTCCCTCGGCGGCCTTTTGCAGACCGGCGATCTGCTTTCGCGCGAGGGCCAGTTGTTCGTCATTCAGTTCGGCTCGCTCTTGTCGTGGTTGTCGTTGCAGCGCAGCTTGCAATTCCAGCCATGACGTGAAGGCTTGAGCAGTCTTCGAGGCTTCGCTGGCGGTCAGTTGCTTCTGCTCTTTGAGCTCGTAACGCAATTCGTGTTGTTGTCCTTGACCGACAAACACCGTTTCGCGAACGGCGACGACCAGGCCGCTGTCTTTCGCAACGTGCAGCGTGCGTTTCGGGCCGTAGGCGGTTCGCACGTCGACCGTCCAGCAGCTTTGATTCGCTTTGGTCGATTCGCCGGTCACTTCGTAATCGAGCCGATCGGCAGACCACTTCTGACCTTTGGCCAGCGGGCTCTCGGCAGTAAACAGAATCGGCGACAGCGGCACGACACTCTTGCCATCGTTTCGTTCAAACAGCAGCGCCGGCGCGGTCGGCTGATCGCCGCGCTGCGTCGAGTCGACGCTCCAGCGATTGAAACGCTCCGTCCACGACCAACTGCCGCGGCCCAGTTCGGTGATGACCCAATCGACCTCGCGCGCCGTCCCGGTGGTTGGCCCCATCACGGCGGTGAGCGTGAACTCCTTGTGCTGCGGATTGCCATCGTCGCGCGTGGCCACCATCTTTCCCTCGTAACGCAGCAGTGTGCCGTCAGGGAGTTGAGCGGGCGCGAGCGCAGCGAGAGTGAGAAGCAGAAACGCGTGCATGGCGAGCCTCAGGAAGAGGAAGGTGGGAAGCCGGCGGGATGCAAATAGCGTAACCTAAGTGGCATCCAGAAAACAGAGAATCGCCGCCGCATGACTACTCTACGAACCCGCGTCGCCGCCTATGCCGTGATCGCCGACAGCGAGCGGATTTTGCTCTGCCGCATCTCCGCGCAGCTGCCCGATCTCGCCGGACAATGGACGTTGCCCGGCGGCGGCATCGACTTCGGCGAAACGCCCTTGGCTGGCATGATTCGGGAAGTAAATGAAGAAACCGGCCTGGCCGTCGAACCGATCGATGTCGCGCACGTCGATTCCTTCGTGCGGCCGACGCCCGAACGTACCACACACCACGTGCGAATTATCTACCGGGCGCGTGTGATTGGCGGTGAGCTGCGACACGAAGTCTCCGGCAGTACCGACCGCTGCGAATGGTGGCCGAAGGACAGCCTGCCGCCGCTCGTGGATCTCGCCGAGATCGGCGTGAGGTTGGCGTTTGCAGTTTAGTGATCGCTCTCCGCGTGGTGTCGCGCCACGCGGAGCGTGACGACTACACTACTCGCCCGCACCAGGATCGTTGTTCTCTTTCCGACCTTCCACATAACACCAATTGTGAATCGGCGCGAGAATCTGCTGCACTTCGGCGAGCAGTGTTTGATCGATGGGTAGCGCTGCCCAATCGACCCACTTCCTGACGTTTTCAGGATTCGCCGAGCCGACGATGCAGGTGGTCATCGCTGGATTCTCAATGCTAAACTGCACGGCGAGCTGGGCGATGTCGACGCCGCGGCTGCGGCAGTGATCGGCCGCTTGCTTGGCGATCGCACGCACCTTGGGGGTCGCTTTGTGCCACACCGGCAACGGCTGCTCGGTGAGCAAGCGGGCCGAGAACGGCGCCGCGTTCATCACGCCAACTTTCTTGCTCTCCAGATACGGAAGCAAGTCGGCCAGCATTGTGTTCTGCAGCGTGTAGTGGTTGTACGAGAGGACGACATCGAGGGGCTGTTGATCAAGCACGTATTTAAAAATGTTCATCGGGTAGCCGCTGATGCCGATGAAGCGAACCTTGCCTTGCTCCTTGATCTTGCGGAGCGCGGGGAGGGTTTCTTCGATGATCTGCCGCATGTCGACGAACTCGATGTCGTGGCAGAGCATGATGTCGAGATAGTCGACGCCCATTCGATGCAAGCTGATATCGACGCTCTCGACGACACGACGCGCGGAGAAGTCGAAATGCGCGCCGTCATAACGGCCCAGCTTCGTGCCGAGCAAATACGAGTCGCGCGGCACGTCGCGCAGGGCCACGCCGAGCAGCACTTCGCTCATGCCGCGGCCGTAGTAAGGGCTGGTATCGATGAAGTTCATGCCGAGGTCGAGCGCCGTGCGCACACTCCGCAGTGCTTCATTCAAATCGACACTGCGGAACTCTTGCCCCAGCGAGGAAGCTCCAAAACTGAGCTGCGCAAGTTTCAATCCCGTCTGACCCAGGCTTCGCATTTCCATACCGACGTAATCCTCTAAATCTCACTGGTGATGAATGTCAATGAATTGATCGATCCCGCGCGCACGCTATTCATCCGCGCTGGGCGGTTGCGGGCCGTAGAACTTCGTGATGTCGATGGCACCTTTCTTGGTGTCTTCCTCGAGCAGTTTCAAGCGGATCTCGAGCCGGCCGATCTTGGCTTGCAGTTGCGGAATAAGGTTCGGCGCTTGATCCGCCTTTTTCGGCCGCGGCACCGGCGGATAGCCGAGGTGCCGTTGCAGCGCGAGGAACAAAAACACCGGATCTTTACGGCAGTTGGCCCAGGCAATTTTTCCTTCCTTCACGTCGAACAGCACCGGCCGTTCCGCAGGAGGCTCTTCGCCACGTTGCTGCCAGTAATACGCACTGCGGGCATAAATCAATTCCGCGAAATCAATCAAGCCGATCTGCGCCCGCACAATGTAGATCCATTCTTTCCACGCGTCATCGAAGAGTGGATCTTCGGCAATCGCACCGAGGCCCGGATCGTATTTCAAGCGATTGCGACACAGACACTCGAGCTGAAACATAAACAGCCCCTGCGGCCGCGGCGCGTGACTGCGATATTCGGCTTCGCTGCGCAAAATATCGACGGCGATGCGCATGTCGAACCGGCCACTCTCCGCTTCGGCTTCGCGAATCACGTAGGTTTGAAACGGCGCAAAATAATGTGGCAGTCGCGCCATCGCCGAAGCCATCGCCCCCGCATGCTTGAGCTCGGCTAGAAGAAAATCGATCGCCATCGGCAACCGCGTGGTGCTGAGCAGTTCGTTCTTGATCTGCAGCAGCAGATCCTGCACGGTCTGATTCTCCGGCAGTCGCTCACCGAGCGCCCGAAAGAGATAAGCCTGCTCGATGTATTCTTCCGTGTCGAGAATCATGGGGAGAGAGACGAGGGATGGGAGACGAGAGGCGAGATAAGACAAGGATCAGATCTGGAACGGGCGATTGAGCGAGATTGCTAGCCAGCGCACGAATTGCACCAGGCAAACCGTGCCGATCACTGCCGCAGCAAAGGTCAGAGCGTATTCGCGACGCCCGGTCGGCGGTGGCCAACTCGCCATCGCGATGAAGGCCCAGACCAGGGTCAGGTGAAAGTAAAAGCTCGCTTTGGAGATCTGCATGGAACAGCACCTACACTGCAAACTGCCGTTGAGTCGACCGCAATTCTGACGGTACATTCGGCGGTCCAGGCATCTCTTTCTCTGACAAAAGCTAGCACCGCCATGTCAACTGTTGCTCCTCGCCCGCGCGTGGCGATTGTCATTCCCGCTCGTTTGCACTCTACCAGATTGCCGCAGAAGTTGCTGCTGCGCGAAACGGGCAAGTCGATCCTGCAGCACACCTACGAAGCCGCCTCGCAAGCGGCGGGCATCGATCGCATTTGCGTTGCCGCCGACGGCGAAGAGATTGCTGCCGAAGTCCGTTCGTTCGGCGGCAACGTCGTCCTCACCGATCCCAATCACGCCAGCGGCAGCGATCGCGTCGCCGAAGTGGCCCGCGGTTGGAATGACATCGACATCATCGTCAATGTGCAGGGAGACGAGCCGGAAATCTCCGCCGCAGCCATCGAACAAGTCGTTGGCTTGCTCGTGCAAAATCCGGCTGCAGTCATGTCGACCTTAAGTACGCCGATTCGGACGAAGGAGAAACTCAACGATCCATCGTGCGTGAAAGTCGTTTTCGACGAAGCCCAGCGCGCGATGTACTTCAGCCGTTCGGTCATTCCTCATCCGCGCTCTTGGAACGATGAGTTGCTCGCTGCCGAGCCCGCGCATTTTCATCAGCACATCGGTTTGTATGCTTACCGCCGCGACTTCCTGCTGCAGATCGCCACGCTGCCCCGGCCAGCGATCGAACAACTCGAAAGCCTCGAACAACTGCGCGTGCTACACGCCGGCCAGACGATTCTCGTCGGCAGCATCGCTGAACCGAGCATCGGCATCGACACGCCAGCCGACTATCGAGAGTTCGTTGCCCGCCATAGTTCGCTTACTTGAGCCGGGCGGTCTGAATGCGGGTCACTTCGCGGGCTAGATTGATCTGCACATAGGAATCGAGCGACCGCAGCGTGGCGAGCGTGCCCGGCGAATCCCACGCGGGGCGATCGGCAATCAGGTTTTTCACGCGCAGTTCATTGCGCTCGGCCAGTTGCTTGGGTTTTTCCAG